>PNKW01000056.1 GCA_013822695.1 Erythrobacter sp.
TATCCGGCAGGGACGACGGCGAGGCCCGGACGCTCGATCCGCGCGCGCAGGCCCTGCGCCTTGCGGACGGTGCGCACCTCGATCCAGTCACCGACTGCGCCCGCTTCCATCGCCTCGCCCGGCTGCTGGACGGAGAAGCCGCGCCCGCGCACCATGATGGTGATTGCATCGCCGCGCTTGACCGCGGGCGCGGGGCGCGGCGCACCCGCGTTCTGCGCGGGGCTGATCGCGACGAACACGCGCCACGGCGTCGGGCCTCGGCACTCGACCGTCACGGCGGTGCGCGCCGGGGTGTGCCAGCTCACCGCCAGCGGCCCGCCGCAGGGGGCCAGCTGGAGGCGCGGATCGCTCGCCATGCGCGCGCCGCCGGGGGTGCCGATGGGCGCGCCGGTGAAGGCGGCCACCGCGCGGTCGATCGCGGCCGGATCGGTGCTGGCGCGGATGGTCTGGGCAGTGGCTGCTGCCGCCGTCAGGCTCAGGGCCAGCGCGGCAAGCCGCCGCGCCGTGCGCCGGTCAGGAAAGGTCTGCTTCGGCATCATTGTCCTCGCGAATTGGGAAAGCATCATGCGCGTCCAACGCAGCAAGGGCCATGCCAAGCGCCCCCCTACGCAATCATCCGTGGTGTCATCCGACGCGGACTTAAGCATAAGCCGCTAAGCCCCGGAGGTTCGACCTTTTTGCTCTTCTTGCGTGATCTGCCTGCCATGCCTCTCCCCTCCGGTTTCTCCCGTGCTGCCCGTGTCCGCGCCAAGGCGGGAAGTCAGGTGCAGCCTGCCGCGCCCCGCGCAGCGGAGGCGCGGCGCGCGCTGCTGGCCAGGATCACCGAGTTTTTCCTGCGCCATGATCTCGCCGTGACCGCGCCCAACATGGCGAGCGTGTGCGGCGCGCTGTCGGGATCGCAGCCCGAACTCGCCGCCGCGCTGGTGCGGCGCGAGGCTTCGGGCGAGCCGATCGACCAGCGCTGGCTCGACACGCTGGTGCGGCTCGATCCCGACGGGCACAGCCATATCGCCGCATTGGAGACGCTGTCCGAGAAGCTCGAATACACCCTTGAACGTTTCGCCGAGACCGCGCGCGATGCGCAGAGCGAGACCCACGACCACCGCGATGCGATCGGCGAGCAGGTCGAGGCGCTGGGCGCGCCGGCTGAACTCACCAAGGTGATCGACCTGTCGCGCGCGATGCTGGTGCGGATCGAAGAGGTCGAGGCGGCGATGGCGCGCAGCGAGGCCGAGATCGACCGGCTGCGCGACAATCTCGCCCAGGCGCGCACCGAGGCCGATGTCGACCACCTCACCCGTCTGCCCAACCGCCGCGCCTTCGAGCGCAGGCTGGCCGCCGCTGCGGTCGAGGCGCGTGTCACGGGTGCGCCTTTCACGGTTGCCTTTTGCGATGTCGATCACTTCAAGCAGGTCAATGACCGCCACGGCCATGCCGCCGGAGACCGCGTGCTGTGTGCGCTGGCGGCGAGCTTCGCGGCGATGGCGGGCGAGGCGTGCTTCACCGCGCGCCACGGCGGCGAGGAATTCGTGCTGCTCTTTGAAGGGCTCGGCAAGGATGCCGCCCGCGCGCGGCTTGACGCGATCCGCCGCGCGCTCGCCGCGCGGGTGCTGATGAACCGCGACACCGGCCAGCCTTTCGGCAAGGTCACCTTCTCGGGCGGGGTGGCGGAGGTCGCCGAAGACGCCGACACCCGCGGCGCGCTGGCGCGGGCGGAGGCGGCGCTTTATCGCGCCAAGCAGCAGGGCCGCAACCGGATCGAGCTGGGCTAGGGCTCTGACGGTCCGTCGACCTCGGCATCATAGGCGAGGCTGGCGTAGATCTCCGCTTCCTTCCCCGTAGAGATGATTGTGCGCACCCGCGCGCCGTGTGCGCGGGCCTCGGCGGCGAGCGCCTCGGCGCGGGTCCAGGCGGCGGTTTCCTCGCCGGGCGCGTGGATCGCGAAGATCGTAAGCGTCGCACGCGGGTCGCGGGACTGCGCTTCCAGCCATTCGCCGAGGCCAGGTCCGCCTGCCACGGGGCGGAACAGGGCGTGGGCGGCGGCGATCTCGGCCTCGGGGCGGAGCGATTCGCGCGCGGTCTTTTCCTGCACCGCGCGCGCGGCGAGCTGGCGGCCGGCCTCGGCCTCGGCGGCGGGCAGGGCGGAAAGCGTCAGCAGGAATAGGATCAGCGCCAGATCGGCGAGGATCAGCTGCCAGCCATGCCCGACCCGTCCCGCCCCCATGCGCGGGGACGCGGCAGTGCGCATCATGCGACCCCCCTGAGCCGGGCGCGGCGGGCAAGCGCGGCGGCTTCAGCGCCCCCCGTCTGAACGACGAACCAGTCCGCCAGCGCCTCGCGCGCGGCTTCGTCGGACAGCCCCCGCCGCTCGATCGCGCTCGCCAGCGGGAAGCAGACGAGATGCGCGATCAGCGCGCCGTAGAGCGAGGTCAGCACAGCGGTCGAGACCGCAGTCATGATCGTCGCGCTGGCGCTCACCCCATCGCCTGCGGGCGCGAGCTGGGTGAGGCCGTACAGCGTGCCGATCAGCCCGAATACCGGCGCAAGCTCGCCCGCGCAGGTGAAAACCTGCACCGCAGCATAGCGGCGTTCCTCGGCAATCGCACGGTCGGCGCGGCGCAGGCCCGCAAGCGTGTCGAGCGCGCCGTGGCGCAGATAGGCGGCGACCATTGCCGCCAGTGCCGGGTCGGGCGGCAGCGGCGGATCGGCGCGGCGCGGGCCGTCGCGCTGGATCGCGCCCGCCGCCTGTGCCAGCGCCTTGCGGTTGGCCTCGCCCGCAAAGCCGCCGCGCAGCAGCCGCGCGCCTGCGCCGAGTGCCTCGCGAAAATCGGCGAGGCCGCAGCGCGCGAGCGTCGCGATCACGGTTCCAAGGACCACCACTGCCAGCGCGGCGGGATCGAACAGCGACGACATCGTGGGCGGCATGGCGGATCCTCTTGTTGGCAACTGCCGGAAGAACGGCGGCGCGTCCGGCCGATTAAGCGCGGAAAGGTGGCGGCAGGGGTTTGCCCGGAGGTGGCGGTGACACCGGCAAAAGCCTGCCGCCTTGCGCGCGGGTTCGGACCGATGCGCCGCCGCGGACCGGGTTTGGCACGCTTCGTGCTGAACCTCCGGCGACCCGCGGGCCAGGCCCGCCCGCACCCAAGGAGTAAAGTTCGTGAGCGAGCGACTTTTCGGTATCCACGGCGCCGCGCTGACCCTGCGTTCGCAGCGCATGGGGGTGATCGCGTCGAACATCGCCAACGCCGCCACCCCCGGCTACAAGGCGCGCGACATCGATTTCAACGCCGCGCTCGATGCCCGGCTCGCCAATGCCCGCGGGCGCGCGAGCCTCGGCGGTGAGGCCAGATTGGTCTACCGCACCCCGACCATGCCCTCGCTCGATGGCAACACGGTCGAATTGAACCGCGAACAGGTCGCCTTTGCCGAGAACGCCGTGGCTTACTCGGCCACACTCAGCTTCGTGCAGGGCCGGGTGAACACCATCACCCGCGCGCTGACGGGCGAGTAAGGCCGATGCCCGAGCGCGCCCCCATGACCCTGTTCAGCCTCACCACCCGCGCGATGAGCGCGCAGATGGTGCGGATGAACGCGGCCACATCCAACCTCGCCAATGCCGGCTCCGTCTCCTCGACCGAGGAAGGCGCCTATCGCCCGATTCGCGCGGTGTTTGCCGTGGAGCTCGACCGCGCCTCGGGCCTCGCCGGAGTCACCGCCAGCGGCCTCGTGCGCGCCGACACCGCGCCGACCAAGCGCCACGATCCCTCGCACCCGCTCGCCGATGCCAATGGCGACGTGTTCGAAGCCCCCGTCGATGAGACCGCCGAGATGGTCGAGATCATGGACGCCTCGCGCCAGTACCAGAACCTGGTGCAGGCGCTCCAGACCGCCAAGCAGCTGATGCTCGAAACCCTGAGGAGCCAGTGATGACCCCCATTACCACCACCACCAATGCCCCGACCCCGGCCGCGCAGGCGACGCTCGATCGGCTCAACACGCCTTCGACCCTCAGGGGCGGCGGGCTCGGCTCGCTCGATGGCGGGGATTTCATCCGGCTGCTGACCACCCAGCTGACCTTTCAGGACCCGCTCGCGCCGACCGACAATCAGGACCTGCTTGCCCAGATGGCGCAGTTTTCCGCGCTCGCCGCCACCACCGAGAGCGGCGCGACGCTCGAGGACATCGCGGCCAAGCTCGATCGCCTGATCGCCGCGCAAGAGGCGACCGCCCGCGCCGTTACCAATCCCGCCCCCTGAACCCCTCAATTCTCAAGCAGAGGATCAAAGCCCCATGTCATTCTTCACTTCGCTGTCCGGCCTCAGAAACGCCGAGACTGACCTGCGCGTCATCGCCAACAATATTGCCAACGCCGAAACCGTGGGCTTCAAGAAAAGCTCGGTGCAGTTCTCCGATCTGGTCGCGACCGGCTCGGCCACCGATCCGCGCCGCAGCCCGGGCATCGGTGCGACCGTGGCGGGGATCACGCAGGACTTCGTGCTCGGCCCGCTCGAACAGACCGGCCGCGCGCTCGACCTGGCGATCGACGGTGACGGCTTCTTCGCGCTCTCCAATCCCTTCTCGGGCGAGGTCAGCTATTCGCGCAATGGCAATTTCCGCCTGACCGCAGTCGGCGAACTCGAGGATGCGTTCGGCAACCGCCTGCAGGCCTACCCGGTCGATCCGGCGGGCAATCCGACCTCGACGGCCGCCGCAGATGTCGCTGTGCCGGTCACCAACGCTGCGGGCGTGTCGCTTGCCAACGTCACGATCAACAACCGCGGGATCGTCATTGCCGCCTATGCCGATGGCAGCACCGAGCCGGTCGGGCAGGTCGCGCTGGCGGCCTTTGCCGCGCCCAACGGGCTGCGCGCGATCGGCCAGACCAAGTGGCAGGCGACCGGCGATTCCGGTCCGGCGGTCTTCGGCAATCCGGGCATCGGCACCTATGGCGAAATGATCAGCGGCGCGCTGGAACGCTCCAACGTCGATCTGGCCGAGGAAATGGTCGCGCTGCTCACCGCGCAGCGCAATTTCCAGGCCAATGCCCGCGCGATCGATACCGCCACCCAGATCTCGCAGACCGTGCTGAACCTGCGTTCGTAAGTGGGCTGAGACGATGGACCGGCTGATCTACACCGCCATGACCGCGATGAACGCGGCGATGGACCGGCAGCGGGTGACGGCGAACAACCTCGCCAACGCCTCGACGCCGGGCTTTCGCCAGGAGATCTTCGCGGTCACGCCGGCCGTGCTGCGCGACGGCTCGCTCGAGGCGCGCGCGCCCGCGCGCGGCAATGTGCGCGGTGCGGACATGCGGGTGGGTCGCGTGGTGCCGACCGGCAATACGCTCGACGTGGCGCTGGAGGGTCAGGCGCTGATCGCGTTCCAGTCCCCCGATCGTCAGGGCGAGGTCTATTCCCGCCGCGGCGACCTGCGCGTCGGCGCGACGGGCGTGCTCGAGAATGGCGAGGGATTGGCGGTGCTGGGCGAGACCGGCGCGCCGATCACCGTGCCGCCCGGCTTCGCGCTCAACATCGCTGCCGATGGCACGGTGCTCGCGCGTGATCCGGCCGGAGGCAATCTCCCGGCCGAACCGATCGGGCGCATCCGGCTGGTCAATCCCGAGGGCAGCCCGCTCGCCAAGGGGATCGACAGCTATCTCAAGGTGCCCGCCGCCAATGGCGGCACCGGCGTGTTGCCCCCCGATCCCACCGCGCGCCTCACCCCCGGCGCGCTCGAAATGTCCAATGTCGAGACCGCCGACACGCTGGTGCAGATGATCGAGGCACAGCGCGCCTTCGAACAGCGCGCGCGGGTGATCGCCACCGCGGGCGAGCTCGACGAGAGCAGCAGCACGCTGTTGTCGCTGCGCTGAAAATCAAAACGGAGACCTGACCCATGCCCACGTCCGCCCTTCACGTCGCCCGCACCGGCCTTGAGGCCCAGGATGCGCGGATGCGCGTCATCGCCAACAACCTCGCCAATATCGGCACCACCGGTTTCAAGCGCGACCGCGTGGACTTCGCCACGCTCGCCTATCAGGAACAGCGCAGCGCCGGGCAGCCCTCGACCGGGCAGACCGCCTTTGCGGTCGGGCTCAACCTCGGGACGGGCGTGCAGATTCAGGGCACCTCGCGCATCGGCACGCAGGGGACGCTCAACCCCACCGGCAACAATCTCGACATCGCGCTCGATGGTGACGGGTTCTTCCAGGTCGAGCTGCCAGGCGGCGGCCAGCCGGGCTATACCCGCGCGGGCAATTTCACCCTCTCGAATGATGGCACGCTGATCACGAGCCAGGGCTACGCGCTTCAGCCGCCGATCCAGATCCCGGCGGGCGCGCAGTCGATCACCATCGCGCCCGATGGCACGGTCAGCGCGCTGACCCCCGGCAATGCCGAGGCGACGCTGATCGGCCAGATTTCGGTCGCGAGCTTTCTCAACCCCGCGGGGCTCCGGGCGATCGGTGACAACTTCCTCGTCGAAACCGCCGCGAGCGGCCCGGCCGAGACCGGCTTTGCCGGCGAGAACGGGCGCGGGCAGATCCGCCAGGGGATGCTCGAAGCCTCGAACGTCAATGTCGTCGAGGAACTGGTCGAGATGATCGAGACCCAGCGCGCCTACGAGATCAATTCCCGGATGGTGAGCGCGGTCGACGAAATGCTGCAAAACGCCAACCAGACGCTGTGAGGGACATCATGGAGGGTCGAGTTATCTTCGCGCTTACCGCGCCGTTCCTGCTCGCTGCCTGCCTTGCGGGGGACGACAAGGGGCCGCAGCCGGGCTTCACCGCACCCCCGCCGCCGGGGATTGTGCAAATCGTTTCGCAGCAAAGCGATCCCGCATCCGCGCCCGTGCCGGCCCCGCAACCGGCGAGCGCCGGGGCGATCTTCCAGTCGGCGAACGGCTATTCCGGGCTCATCACCGGCACCCGCGCGCGGGCACTGGGCGACATGGTGACGATCATCCTCACCGAATCCATCACCACTTCCAAGAGCACCACCGGCCAGACCAGCCGCGAAGGCAGCCTCGAGATCACCCCGCCGACGCGCGGCCCGCTCGATTTCCTGAACCCCGATGCCCTTAAAGCTGCGGCCGAAGGGTCGTTCACCGGCGGGGGCAATGCTGCGCAGCAGAGCCGCCTCAACGGTGCGGTCGCGGTGACCATCGCCGCGATCTACCCCAACGGGACTGCCGAAGTGGTCGGAGAAAAGCAGATGAAGCTCAGCCAGGGAGACGAGTGGGTGCAATTCGCCGGCCGCATCCGGCTGGTCGATATCGACGGCGACAACCGCCTTGCCTCCTCGCAGGTCGCCAATGCCCGGATCATCTATTCGGGCAAGGGCGCTGTCCAGCAGGCGAGCCGTCCTGGCTGGCTGAGCCGCTTCTTCAACACGATCTCGCCGTTCTGAGGGAGCCGCACCATGAACCGTATCCGCATCCTCGCGCCCATCATCTACCTGCTGATCGCCTTGGTCGCAGGCCAGATCCCCGGCGTCGCCCATGCCGAGCGCATCCGCGATCTCGGCCAATTCGAAGGGCTGCGCGCCAACCAGCTGACCGGTTACGGCATTGTCGTCGGCCTCGCCGGCACGGGCGACAACAACCTTGCCTACGCCACCGAGGCGATGCGCGGGGTTTCGGGCAGGCTCGGCCTGCCGCTGCCGCCGGGGGTGAGCCCGACCTTGCGCAACGCCGCCGCTGTGATCGTAACCGCTGAACTCCCCGCCTTCGCCAAGCCGGGGCAGCGGATCGATATTACTGTTTCCACCCTCGGGCAGGCCTCCAGCCTGCGGGGCGGGGCGCTGGTGTTGACCCCGCTCTACGGCGCGGACGGGCAAATCTATGCCATGGCGCAAGGCAATATCGCGGTCGGCGGGCTGGGCGTGAGCGGGCGCGATGGCTCGCAGGTCAGCGTCAATGTCGCAACTGTCGGCCGGATCGCTGACGGTGCGAGCGTCGAGCGCGCGGTCGCCACCGGGTTCGAGACGGCGCCCGCGCTCAAGTTCAACCTCCACAAGGCCGATTTCCTCACCGCCGCGCGCGTGCGCGATGCGATCAATGCGCGCTATCCCGGCACCGCCTCAATCGCCGACGGCGTGTCGATCGCGCTTGCGCTGCCGCTGGGCAACGACGCGCGCTCGGGGCTGATGGCCGAGATCGAGATGCTTCCTGTCACCCCCGCGCCGGTTGCGGCAAAAGTGGTCGTAAACAGCCGCACGGGGACGGTCGTCATCAACGATGCCGTGCGCCTCGCCCCTGCGGCGGTCAGCCACGGCAAGCTGGTGATCCGGATCGACGAGAATCCCACCGTGGTCCAGCCCGCGCCCTTCAGCCAGGGGCAGACCGCGGTCGAGCAATCCTCCGACATTTCCATCGAAGAGCAATCGAGCCGGGTCGCCTATCTGCCTGCCGCCGCCTCGCTGAATGATGTCGTCGATGCGCTGAACCTCTTGGGCGTGGGCGCGGCGGATCTGGTGGTGATCCTCGAAAGCTTGAAGCAGGCCGGCAGCCTGCAAGCCGAGATGGTGGTGCTGTGATGATCGGGCCGCTCAATTCCGCACGCCCTTCGGCGATTGGGGCCGCCGCCGCGCTGACCCCCGAGCAGGCGGAATTGCGCAAGGCGGCCGAAGGCTTCGAGGCGATCATGGTGCGCAAGATGCTCGAAAGCGCGCGCGCCGCCAAGTTCACCGAGGAGACCCCGCTCACCGGCGGCGCGATGAAGCAATACGAGACGATGCGCGACGAACACTTCGCCGACATCGCCGCCAAATCGGGCGCCTTCGGGTTTGCCCGCAGTATCGAGGCCAGCCTCGCGCAATACCTCCCTGCCAAAGGTGACAGCTGATGCCGACCGCGATTTTCTCGATTGCCCGTTCGGGGCTTACCCAGGCCCGCCGCAGCCTCGAGCTGACGGCGCAGAACGTGGCGAATGCCGATAACCCGAACTTCTCGCGCCGCACGCTCACCCAGAGCGAGCTGGTGCTGACCGGCTCGATCGGCACCAACGCCGCGGATTCGCTCGGCGGTGTGCGTCCCGGGGTGATCGAGCGGGCCGAAAGCGCACTGGTGCAGCGGCAGGCGCGCGATTCGTCCTCGGCCCTGTCGGCGGCCGAAGCCCAGTTCTTTGCTTTGCGGGAGGCTGAAAGCGCGCTCGAAACCTCGGGCGTGTTCACCGGCCTCGTCGATTTCGAGGCGGCGCTGACCCGGCTCCAGAACAACCCGACCGAGCCCGCGCTGCGCCTGTCCGCGCTGGAAGAGGGGCGCAAGATGGCGGGCAATTTCCGCATCGCCAACGGCACCCTCGCCAATGCGCGCTCACTGGTGCAGGCCGAGATTGGTGCCAAGACGCTGACCGTCAACGAGCTTGCGGGTGAGCTGGCCACGATCAACGCCGACCTCGTCGGCTCGCGCGAGGGCACGGCAGGCCGCGCGGCGCTGCTCGATGCGCGCGACAAGGCGCTGCGGGGTCTCGCCGAGGAATTTGGCATCAGCGCGACGATCAACCCCAACGGCACCGCCGATGTTACGCTGAACGGCGCGCCCCCGGTGGCGCTGGTGACAGGCGCGACCACTCAGCCGCTGGCGACCACCTTCGCCGCCGATGGCACAGTGAGCTTCGCTGTGGGCGGCACTGCCTTCGTCCCCTCCGGCGGCGCGTTGGCGGGCCGGGCAGGGGCGCTCGCTGAATTGGCAGACCTTCAGACCAGCCTCGATGGCCTTGCCGTCTCGGCGATCACCCTGTCCAACACCGCGCAGGCCAATGGCGTTGGCCTTGACGGCAACCCCGGCCCGCCGCTGTTCGCGGGCACGGGCGCGGGCGACATCACGCTGGTGCTCGCCAGCGCCGATGGCCTTGCGACCGCGCCCGCAGGGGCAGGCCCCGGCAGCCGCGACACCGGCAACCTTGCCGCGCTGATTGCCGCGCTGGGCGATGCCAGCGGGCCGATTGCCGGCACGGATTCGCTGCTGCTCGGCCTGTCCAGCCGGGTCTCCGCGCTTGAGACCCGGCGCGACGGCCTCGCCGTGGTTTCCGCCAGCGCCGAGGCCGAGCTGCTGCGCGAGACCGGGGTCGATCTCGATACCGAGGCGGCCAACCTCGTCCGCCTGCAACAGGCGTTCGAGGCCAACAGCCGGGTGATCCAGGTCGCCGCGGAGCTGTTCGATACGATTCTGGGCCTCGGGTAAGGGAACGCAAGCACCATGCCTTCGATCACCAATTCCACCGGTTCCTTCTTCAACCGCTCGCTGGCGCAGATGGCCGAGCTGCGGGCCGGGATCGAGCGCACCCGCACCCAGATCGCCACTGGCAGCAGGATCGAGCGCGGATCGCAGGATCCGGCCGCCGCCGCGCAATTGCGCTCGGTCGCGCGGCGCGAGGCGCTGGCCGAGGTCGAGGGCGACAACGCCGCGCGGCTCGGGCAGGATCTGGAAGCGGCGGCGGGCGAGTTGCAGTCGGTCACGGACCTGCTCCAGCGTGCGCGCGAACTCGCCGTGCAGGCCGCCAGCGCCGCGACCGGGGCCGACGGGCGGCAGGCGATCTCCTTCGAGCTTGAGCAGCTCCAGCAGGAACTTTTTACCCGCGCCAACGCGGTCTCGCTGACCGGCGAACCGCTGTTCGCGGGCCAATCGACCGGCACCGCCTTCACCCGCGATGCGGCCGGCAATGTCACCTATTCCGGAACGCCCGAGAGCGGCGCAGTGCCGATCGCGCCGGGCACCGCGATCGAGCGCGGGTTGCCGGGCAGCGAGGTGTTCGAATTCGATCTTGGCGGCACGCCCTCGAGCGCCTTTGCAGTGCTGGCCACGCTCACCACCGCGCTTCAGGGCGGGGCGGGCGATCCGGTCGCGGCGGCCAATGCCAGCCTCGCCGGGATCGACGCCGCGCTCGATACCACCAACCGCGCCGTCACCATCCTCGGCACCCGCAGCGCGTGGGTCGAGCAGGTCGAAGAGCAGCAGGCCGACCGCAGGATCGCGCTCGCCGAGCGTCGCAGCCGGGTGGGTGATACCGACATTGCCGAAGCCATCGCGCGGCTCCAGCAATCGCTCACCGCTCTGGAAGCGAGCCAGTCCGCCTTCGCCCGCGTCAGTTCGCTGACGCTGTTCGACGTGCTGCGTTAAGGAGTCCGGGGTCGTGTTTGCTGCCATCGGCATTGTCGTTTTGCTGGCCATGGTGTTCGGCGGGTTCATGCTCGCCGGGGGCGCCATGGGCCCGGTGCTCGCCGCGCTTCCGCTCGAATTCATGATGATCGGCGGGGCTGCGACGGGTGCGACGCTGATCGGCAACTCGATGCACGAGATCAAGCTTCTGGGCGCCGGGTTAGGCCGGGTGTTCAAGGGCCCCAAGTACAACGACCAGGACCATATCGACGCGATCGCGCTGACCTCCAAGCTGATGAAGCTGCTGCGTTCGGAAGGCGCTGTGGCGCTCGAAAGCCATGTCACCGAGCCCGGTTCCTCGACGCTGTTCTCCGAATATCCGCGCCTTCAGGCCGATCCGGTGGTGACCGCGATGATCTGCGATCCGCTGACGCTGATGGTGGTGTCCTCGGGCACGCTCGATACCCATGCGGTCGAGGATATCATCGACAGCGCGATCAAGACCCAGCTGCACGAGATGGACGAGCCGCAGCACATGATCCAGTCGCTCGCCGACGCGCTTCCCGCGCTGGGGATCGTCGCGGCGGTGCTCGGGATCATCAAGACCATGGGCGCGATCGACAAGCCGCCCGAGATCCTCGGCAAGATGATCGGTTCGGCGCTGGTGGGGACGTTCCTGGGCGTGCTGCTCGCCTATGGCTTCGCCGGACCGTTGGGCGCGCGGCTGAAGCAGATCAACACCCACGACCAGCAGATCTTCCATTCGATCAAGCAGGTGATCATCGCCAGCCTGCACGGCTATCCGCAGCCGCTGGTGCTCGAAGCCGCGCGCTCGGGCCTGCCCCCGGCGCACCGCCCGAAGCTGACCGACCTGCTCGATATGATGCGGGGCCGCTGAGGTGGCCGACGCAGGAGGCGCCATTCCGGCACCCATCATCGTCAGGAAGGTGACCATCATCGAAGGCGGCCACCATGGCGGTGCGTGGAAGGTCGCCTATGCCGACTTCGTCACCGCGATGATGGCGTTCTTCCTGCTGCTGTGGCTGCTCGGCGCGACCGAGGAGAAGCAGCGCAAGGGCATCGCCGACTATTTTGCGCCGACACTGGTCAAGATGCGGCAGGAAAGCGCAGGGGCCGACGGGCTGCTCGGCGGTTCCTCGCTGACCGATCCCGACAATTACCCCAACCGCCAGGGCCAGACCGGCACACAGTCCATCACCATCCCGCGCGCGGCCACTGGCGGGCCGATGGAAGCGTCCGGGCGCGGTGAGGAGCAAGCCAAGAAGCTCAAGGAATTGCAGGAGAAGATCGAAAAGAAGCTCGTCCAGCGTCGCCAGCTCAAGCGGCTCGCACGGCAGGTGCGGGTGATGCGCGCGCCCGAGGGGATCCGCATCGACCTGATGGACGATGCCGATTTCTCGATGTTCGAACTCGGCACCACGATCCTCACGAAGGAAGCCCGCGGTCTGCTGGAGGTGATGAGCGAGACGCTCAAGGACGAGAACGCCCCGCTGATCGTGCGCGGCCATACCGATTCGCTGCCGTGGCGCGGCGGGGTGAAGACCAACAACTGGTCGCTCTCCGCTGGTCGCGCCGAAGCCACGCGCCAGGCACTGGTGCTGGGCGGTGTGACGCAGAACCGCTTCGCCCGGATCGAGGGCGTGGCCGACACCGAACCCCTCGTCACCGATGACCCTGCCGACCCGCGCAACCGCCGCATCTCGCTGCTGCTGCTCGAAGGGCGCGGCGCGGTCTCGGGCGGGGCGGGCCGGACGCCGCCGCCGCCGCAGGAGAAGGCCAAGGGCGGCAAATAGCTGCGGTGCCCGGCGGCCAGCAGTCCTCAGAAGGCGACCCGCACGGTAAACCGCGCATTGATCGGCGCGCCGGTCGAGATGTTGTTGTTGTTGTGGGCGTCCGAAAAATAGCTCTCGTCGAGCAGGTTTTCGATGTTGAGCTGGAACTCCAGCCTGTCGGTCGCCTTGAAGAATGCCGCCGCATCGACGCGGGTGAAGGCCGGCAGGCGGGTGGTGGTCGGCGCGGTGCGGATCGCGGCGAACTGGCTCGACTGGTGGACCACGCCGAGGCCGAGGCCCAGTTTGCGGGTGGCTTGGTAGCGGTTCCACAAGGCGAACTGGTGTTCGGGCACCTGCGCCAGCCGCACGGCATCATTGCCGTTCAGCCGCGCGTCCTGATAGGTATAGGCCGCGCTCATCTGCCAATCGGGCGTGATCCGCCCGGTCAGGGCCAGCTCCACGCCTTCGGTGCGCGTTGCGCCGATGTTGATGGTCGTGGTGACATTCTCGGGGTTCGGCGTCGTCGCGTTGGTGCGGTCAAGCCGGAACACGGCCAGCGTGGCGTTGAGATCGGGGCGGATATCCCACTTGGCGCCGACTTCGTAATTGGTGAACCGTTCGGGGGCGAGGTTCTCCTGGGTCGCGCTCAGGGTCAGGAACTGGTCGCCCGACCGCGGCAGGAACGACTGGCTGTAGCTGCCGTAGAGCGAGATGTTCTCCCGGGGCTTTACGATCAGGCCGATCCGCGGCGAGATCTCTTCGTCGGTGCGGGCGAAGGGGCGCGGCGTTCGGATCAGGTCGGTGCCCTCGATCTCGAAGCGATCATACCGCAGACCCACCACCAGATCGACATGCTGGCCAAGGCCGATCTGGTCCTGGACATAGGCCGAGAACACCTTGACGTCGGATACGGTGTCGCGGGTCAGCGCACCAAAGGTCACGGTCGGATAGACGATGTTGGCCAGATTGAGCGTAGTGCTCGACAGAATCAGGTCGCGGCGCTGGTTGGTCGATGCCTGATCCGCATATTCGACGCCAAACAGCACCTTGTTGGTGACTGCGCCGATATCGACATCCCAGACGAGGTTGGACTGGACGATGAAGTTCTGCCGGGTGGTGGGATCGGTATAGTCGTCCAGCGCCACCGTGCCCGCCTGACCCGTGGCCGCGCCACTGGGAAAGACGTTGGTGTAGAACTTGTCGTAATCGCCGTAGAGCACCGTGGTCGACGAGGCGAGGTTTTCGGCCAGCTGGCCATCGAGCCGTGCCTTGACGATATGCGCTTCGAAGCCAGCCTCGTTCACGCCGGGAACGCCGAAAAAGGTATCACGGAAGCCTTCGATCGGGCGATTGGGCTGGCCCGCTGCGGTCGCGATCGACGGGACGCCGCGATCGGTGACGCGCTGGTCATTGACATATTCATAGGACAGCCCCGCCTTCCAGCTGCCGCCGAGGTCAACCGCCAGATAGGGGTTCACGGCGTAACGCTCGCCCTCGAAGAAGTCCCGGTGGTTGTCGAGGCTCTCGTAGGTGGCGTTGATCCGGAACGCGGCATTCTCGCTGATCGGGGCGTTGATGTCAGCCGCCACGTCCCATGACCCGAAGGTGTTGATGCTGGCAAAACCGCCGACCGTGAATGCCTCGGTCGACGGCGTCTTCTGGACGCGGTTGATGATGCCGCCGCTGCCGCCGCGACCGAAGATGAGCGCGAAGGGCCCCTTGAGCACCTCGACCCGCTCGAGGTTGTAGAGGCTGCGGAAATACTGGACGTCGTCGCGCACGCCATCGACGAAGAAGTCGGCGGTGGTGTTCTGGCCGCGCAAGGTGATCTGGTCGCGGTTGCCTTCGCCCTGACCGATGGTGGTGCCCGGCACATAGCGCAGCACATCGGCGATGCTGCGCGATGCCTGATCGTCGAGCTGCTCGCGGGTGACCACGGTGACGGTCTGGGGCACGTCGAGCAGCGGCGTATCGGTCTTGGTCGCCGTCACCGAATCGCTGGCGAGGTAGCCGTCGGACTTGCCGGTGACGATGATCGTGCCCGCGTCCCCGCTCCCGGCGTCCTCTGCGTGGGCAAGGCCCGGCATGGCGAGGAAGGCGGCGGAAGCGAGCAGCAAGAACTTCATGGCAGGACCTTTGGTGAGGATGGGTTCGCCGTGGGAGCTACTGTTAATGAGAATGGATTGCAACAATTGATTGCGAATGAATTGCTGATGCACACGGCGTCGGCATTCCAGACAAAAAAGAAGCCCGGAGCCTTGTGGGCTCCGGGCTCTCGTTGGGCCGCCACTTCAGGGGGAAAGCGGCGGCGCGCGGGTTGGAAGGGATTAACGCAGGAGCGAGAGGACGTTCTGCTGCGACTGGTTGGCCTGCGCCAGCAACGCGGTCGAGGCCTGGCTGAGGATTTGGGCCTTGGCGAGCGCGGTCGTTTCCGCCGAATAGTCGGTGTCTTCGATCCGCGAACGGGCTTCGGTCAGGTTGGTCGACACGTTGGTGAGGTTGGCAACCGCCGAACCCAGACGGTTCTGCACCGCACCCAGGTCAGCGCGGGCCGTGGTCACGGCACCGATTGCGGTGTCGTAATCATCGAGCGACGCGGTGGTCACTGCGCCCGGGGTCGCACCGAAGGTCACCACAGCCGAGAGATCGCCGCCCGCCACGTCCAGTTCCGGCAGGTCGATATCGATCGTGTCGGCGGCTTCCGCACCGGCCTGGATGGTGATGGTGTTGGCCGCGGTCGAGAACAGGTTGATGCCGTTGAATTCGGTGTTCTCTACGATCTGGTTGACCTGGGCAGCCAGCGCGTTCTGTTCGGTTTCGATGTTGGCGATGTCTTCGGCCGAATAGGTGCCGTTGGCCTTCTGCACCGCCAGTTCGCGGCTGCGCTGCAGGATGTTGGTGATCTCGTCCAGCGTGCCTTCCGCGGTCTGCGCAAGGCTGATGCCGTCGTTGGCGTTGCGGACGCCCTGGGCGATGCCGCGAATCTGCGAAGTGAAGGACGCGGCAATCGCGAGGCCCGCAGCGTCGTCCGAAGCGCTGTTGATGCGGCGACCGGTCGACAGACGTTCAGCAGCCTGGCTGAGCTGCGAGTTCGCGGAGATGCTGGCATTGGTGGCGCGAAGGGCCGAGATATTGGTGTTGATGACTGTCATTGTTCAAACTCCCGAATGGTCAGGCAGGACGAACAGGCCCGTCGCTGCTGGCCCTAAGAGCGGCCGGTGCGCGGGATGTTTAAGTCAAAAATTATTTTCCGACTTATCAATACGATAATTCATGACCAGCCACGCCGCACCACGCCCCTGACACGCCGGTCCACGTGGTGATCGCCGGCGGACTAGGGAAAGCTACGGGGGCTTAAATTTGCCTCGCGTCCAGCCTGCATGCGGCAGAGCTTTGCCGAGCCCGGAAGATGACCACTCCGGGGCAGACCACAGGGGAAGCAATGATTCGACCGGCAATGGCCTCACGGCCCAATGCGACCGCGCCAGCGGACGGCGACAGCGCCTTGCATGACATTCTGATCGGCATGACCGTGCCGCTGATGGGCGGCAGCTGGCAGCGCGACCGGATCGTGCTCGGCGACCGCCTGCCCCCCGCGATGGCGGCAGGGATCGCGCGCGGCGGGAAGGTTGCGATTGCGCTCGCCCACGCCGATACGCCTGCGCTCGCGCAGGCAGGCACGAACCGCATCACCCTTTCCTATGACCCCGCACAGCTCGCCGAGGCGCGCGCGGCGCTGATCGCGGCTTCGGCGCAGGGCGGCTGGCCGGTGGCGGGCGATCCGCAGTCGCTCGCGCTGCTGACGCTGGCTGAACGCATCGCCGCCTCGGACATCCCGGTGCTGCTCGAAGGGCCGACCGGCACCGGCAAGGAAGTGCTGGCGCGCTTCGTCCACCGCCTTTCCGGGCGCGCGCAAGGCCCGTTCGTCGCGGTCAATTGCGCCGCCATGCCCGAAGCCATGCTCGAAGCCTTGCTGTTCGGCCACAAGAAGGGCGCCTTCACCGGCGCCGCAGAAGCGGCCGAGGGCCTGTTCCGCGCGGCCGATGGCGGCACGCTGCTGCTCGACGAGATCGGCGAACTGCCGCTGGCGCTGCAATCCAAGATGCTGCGCGCGTTGCAGGAGGGCGAAATCCTGCCGCTGGGCGCGACGAGGCCGATCAAGGTCGATGTCCGGGTGGTCGCCGCGACCAACCGGCAGCTCGCCGCCGAGGTCGAGGCCGGGCGCTTCCGCGAGGACCTGCTCTACCGCCTCAACGTGTTTCCCTTGGCGCTCCCCGCGCTGCGCGACCGGCCGGGCGACATTGCCCCGCTGGCTTTCGCGATGCTGCTGCGTCACGCGCCTGCGCCGGGCCAGCCGGGGTGGCTTTCCCCCGAGGCACTCGCCGCGCTCGAAGCGCACCCCTGGCCGGGCAATGTCCGCGAGCTCGAAAACGTCATCCGCCGTGCGATCCTGCTCGCCGGGGGCGCGGCGGCGATCGCTCCCGGGCATATCGTGTTCGACACGGCGGTACGCCCCGTTGCCGAGGCCGCGGGCGCTCCGGCGCTGACCCGTATCACCGCCCCGCGCTCGCTTTCCGACGTCGCCTTCGCGTCCGAAGCGCGCGCGATCCTCGAGACGCTCGCCAGCAACGGCGGCAACCGTGCGGCCACCGCGCGCACGCTCGGCATCTCCGAACGCACGCTGCGCTACCGCCTCGCCTCGATGCGCGGCGCGGGGATGCTCGCTGCGGCGGGAGGTGCGGCATGAACGGCTTGAGGGTCGGCTTCGGCGTCGAGGACGTCATGGCGCTGCGCAGCCAGGTGCTCGCCCGCAGCGCCGCCTTGCGCGATGTGCGCGCGGCGAGCGAGGCGAACGGCGCGCTTGCCGTGCCCGGCAGGGCGCCGGGCGCGGGCTTTGCCGAAACGCTCCATAATGCGCTGAAGCAGGTGAGCGCGGTGCAGGCGCATTCGAGCGACATGCAGGTCGCCTTTGAACGCGGCCAGGTGACCGACGTCGCGCAGGTGATGCTCGCGCGGGAGCAGGCGGGCATCGCCTTCGAAGCCACGTTGCAGGTCAGGAACAGGCTTCTGACCGCCTATCAAGACATCATGCGGATGGGGGGCTGATAGATGGCCGACGCTCTTCCCGTCCCCGCCGATCCGGCAGGCCTGCCCGCCGCCCCGCCCGCGCCCGTCACCGGCTGGCGCACCATGCTGCCGCCCGCCATGCAGGGCTTCGTCAGCCAGCCCGCGCTTGCCCGTGCGCTGCCCGCCCTGGGCGCTCTGGGCGCGGTCGCGGCGGCGGCCACGCTGTGGATGGCGATATCTTCGGGCGCGGACCGCGTGCTCTACACCAGCCTGACCGACGCCGAGCGCGCCAAGGTGGTCGAAACGCTCGAGGGCGGCGGGATCGCCTATTCGATCGACAACTCGACCGGCGCGATCAAAGTCTCGGAAAACGACGTCTACCGCGCCAAGATGCTGGTCGCGAGCGACGCCGGGATCGCCGCGCCCGAAGGCGCCGAGGCGATGCTCGATGCGATGCCCTTGGGCACCTCGCGCACGCTGGAAGGCGAACGCCTGCGGCTGGCGCGCGAACGCGAGTTGATGCTCACAATCCGCGAGATCGACGGGATCGAGTCCGTGCGCGTCCACCTCGCCACCCCCGAACGTTCGGTCTTCGTGCGCGAGAACAATCCCCCCAGCGCCTCGGTGATGGTGCGGCTGGTGGGCGGGCGCAGCCTCAGCCCCGAACAGGTGGGCGCGATCGTCAACCTTGTCGCCGCCAGCGTCCCCGGCATGAGCCCCGATGCGGTGCGGGTGGTCGACCAGAACGGGCGGCTGCTGTCCGATCCCCAATCGCGCGAGGGTGAGGGCCTGACCCTCCAGCGCGAGCACGAGATGAAGCTGCGTGAACAGCTCGATGCGCTGCTGCTGCCGCTGCTGGGCGAGGGCAATTTCAGCGCGCAGGTGCAGGTCGAGCTCGAGAAGAGCGAAGTCACCACCGCGCGCGAGACCTACGAGAACGAAGGCGCGATCCGCTCCGAGAGCGCGCGCGAGGCGACCCGCACCGGCTCCGCGCCCGCGGGCGGCGTGCCCGGGGTTCCGGCCAACACCCCGCCCCCGCAGGCGCAGCTGATCAACGGCCCGCCGCAGCCGACCGCGCCCGCGCAGGCCACCTCCTCCGACACCGAAACCGCCACCGACCGCGCCTATGAACTGGGCCGCGAAGTCGCCGTCACCACCGCCGGCCCGGGGGCGCTCAAGAAGCTCTCGGTCGCGGTGGCGGTGAGCGACGCCGCGCTCAAGGCCGCCGCGCCGCTCACCCGCGAGCAGTTGCAGGCACTGGTCAGCGCGGCGGTGGGTGCCAACACCGATCGCGGCGACACGGTGCAGGTGGTGGCGAGCAAGTTCGAGCCCACCGATCTCGCCCCGCCCGCCTTCTACGAGGAGCCGTGGTTTGCGATGCTGGTGCGTTATGGCAGCGCGCTGATCGCGGTGCTGCTGGTGCTGCTGCTGGCGGTCAGGCCGCTGATCGGCAAGCTGCGCGGCGGCGGAGCGAAGGGCAAGGGCGATAGCGAAGGCGCAGCGGGCAACGGCGCGCCGCTGGCGCTCGGCGCGAACGCCGAGGCTGCGGCGGGGCAGGATACCACCCCGCTCGGCAATGCCTATAGCGGCGTCCCGCTTGAAGATCTGCCCCGCCAGGTCGAACTCGCCCGGCGGCTCGCAGCCCAGCAGCCCGAGCGCGCGGTCGAGGCGCTCCAGCGGATGCTCGAAGCGCCCGAGCCGCGGCCTGACACGGCGGAGGCGGCATGATCCCCGAGGCGCTCCCCTCTGGCCCCACCCCCGCCGCGCCTCCGCCCCTGCTCACCCGGGTCGACCGCGCCGCGGTGTTCCTGATGCTGCTCGGCGACGAGGAAGCGACCGGGCTGCTGTCGCGCCTCTCGCCGCAAGAGCTAGAAAAGCTCGGCGCCGCGATGATGGCGCTGGGCGACATCGAACAGCCGCACATGGCCGAGGCACTTGCCGATTTCGCGGGCGAGGCGGCGCGCGAAATGCTGCCGGTGCGCGGCCGCAATGACCGGGTGCGCACCCTGCTCGACAAGGCGCTGGGCCCCGCGCGCGCGGAGAGCATGATGCAGCGGATCGAGCCCGATGCCGCCCCGCGCAGCCTCGAACTGGCCAAGTGGCTCGCCCCCGGCGTGCTGGTGCGCCTGATCCTCGATGAGCACCCGCAGGTGATCGCCGCGCTGCTCCTCCTGATCGAGCCCGAGCCCGCCGCCGAAGTGCTGGCGATGCTGCCGCTCGAATTGCAGACGCTGGTGGTCGAGCGCGTGGCCAAGAGCGGATCGATCTCCGCCACCGCGATCAGCACCATCGATACGCTGCTGACCCAGCGCATCTCCGCGACCTATGGCACCGCCGCGCTGATGCTGGGCGGTCCGCGCGATGCGGCGAACCTCATCAACCTTGCCGCGGGCGAGCTGCGGGGCACCGTCCTCCCCGCCATCGCCGAGCGCGACGCGCCGCTGGCGGAGCGGATCGAGGAGGAGCTGTTCACCTTCGAAATGCTGTTCGCACTCGATCCGATGTCGATGGGCCGCCTGCTGCGCGATGTCGACAACGAGAAGCTGGTCGATGCCTTGAAGGGTCTCAAGGAGCCAGAACGCGCGCCCTTCTTCGCCGCCATGTCGAGCCGCGCCGCCGATGGCGTGCGCGACGAGATCGAACTGCGCGGGCGCCTCGCCAAGAAGGACGTCGCTGCGGCGCAGAAGGCGATTGTCGAAATCGCCCGGGGCCTCGCCGATGCGGGCGAGATCGTGATTGGAAGCGGCAATGGCGAATTTGTCTGATTGGGTGGGCGCGTTTGCACCCGCGCCCGAGCCTGACACCGCCGAGGCCGGAGCGCCCGGCTGGCTGACACTGATGGGCGCGGGCGAGGGCACAGGGTTCCGCGAGGCGGCGCTGTTCGCCGCGCCCGAGGAGCCCGCCCCGCTGCCTCCCGTGCCGGAAGGGGAAGAACCCGATCCCCACGCCGGGGCGCTCGCGCGGGCCTATGCCGATGGGCTCGCCGCAGGCCGCGCTGCCGCCGAAGCCGAAGGCACAGCGCGCGCGGCACGGCAGCGGGCCTTGCGCCTCAACTTCCGCGCGCTCGACGAAGCGGCGATGGATGTGCTCGCCGATGATCTCGCCGCGACCGTCCTCCACCTGTGCGAGGGCGTGCTGGGCGAGGCCGCGCGTGATCCGGATGCCTTGCGCGCAAGATGCATTGCCGCCGCGCGCCGGATCGGCGGGGCGGCTGATTCGCTGGTGCTGCACCTGCATCCCGATGACATCGCGCTGCTGGGCGAAGAGGCGCTCGCGGCGATGGCGCTGATGCCCGACCCCGCGCTTGAACCCGGCAGCGTCGTGATCGAAGGCGCGGAAGGCACGATCAGCGATGGCCCCGCCGAATGGCGCCGTGCGATTGCGGCTGCGCTGCGCCTGTGATCGCGCAGCTCCAGCTCGATCTGGCGCGGATGCGCGCCGCGCGGCCCGCGTCCGGCCCGGTGCTCACCGGCCGCGTGGTGACCTGCGATGGCGGGCTGATCGAGGTCGCGGGGCTCCCCCTGCCGGTCGGATCGCTCGGGCTGATCGAGAACGACGCGGGGGCCGAATGCCTTGCCGAAGTGATCGGTTTCCGCGCGGGCCACTCGCTGATGATGCTCTTGGGCGATGCCATGCTGTTGCGCCCGCAGGCGCGGGTGCGGGCGCTGGGGCAGCCGGGAGAAGTGCGGGTCGGCGAGGCCTTGCTCGGCCGCGCGGTCGATGCGTTGGGCGATCCGATTGACGGCGGCCCCCGGCTCGACCTGCCGCAGGTATGGCCGCTCGGCGGCAAGCGCGAAGGCGCGCTGGAGCGGGCGAGTGTGGAACATCCCTTCGATTGCGGGGTGCGCGCGATCAATGCGCTGGCCGCGATGGGCGTGGGGCAAAGGCTCGGGATCATGGCGGGATCGGGCGTGGGCAAATCGGTGCTGGTCGATACCATCGCCGGCCACGCCGTCGCCGATGTCACCGTGGTCGCGCTGATCGGCGAGCGCGCGCGCGAGGTCTCGGACTTTGTGGGCCGGCATATGGCGGGGCACCGGCGCGGCGGGATCGTGGTGGTGGCTGTGCCCGCCGACCATGCGCCCAACCTGCGGCTGCGGGCGGCGCAATATGCCTGTGCGATCGGCGAATATTTCAGGGCGCAGGGCAAGCGCGTGTTGCTGATCCTTGACAGCCTCACCCGCGTCGCCCACGCCGCGCGCGAGCTGGCGCTGGTGCTGGGCGAGCCGGGCGCGGCGCGGGGCTATCCGCCATCCGCGCTGGCCGCAATCACGCGCCTTGTGGAGCGCGCCGGGAA
>PNKW01000057.1 GCA_013822695.1 Erythrobacter sp.
TGCCGCCGCATTGTGAGCCGTCGGCGGCGGGCAGCCCGGGCGCCCCGGTCGCAGTATCGGCAACGGGCAGCGCAATCGGCAGCGATGCAAACGCAATTGCCGTTTGCCGCCCGCGCTCTATACGCATCTCCATGCCAGCGCCTTGCGTAACCCTTGCAGGATGAGCCCCGCATTCACCTTGCCCTCGCGCAGCTTCCAGCGCGTCACCGGCCTTGCGCTGGCGCTGGGCATCGCGGGCAGCTGGCTGGCGATCCACGCCTATGCGATGTTCGTGTTCGAACTCACATGGACCAACTGGCCGCTCGCGCTGGTGATGGCGATGGTGCAGTGCTGGCTTTCGGTCGGCGTCTTCATCGTCTGCCACGATGCGATGCACGGAACGCTGGTGCCCGGTCATCCCCGACTCAATGCCGGTATTGGGACGGTATTGCTGGCGCTTTACGCGGGCTTTGGCTGGAAGCACCTGAGGGACGCGCACCTCACCCATCACAAGCTTGCAGGCCACGCGGGCGACCCCGATTTCGACGAGCACAACCCGAGCGACTTCCGTCGCTGGTATGCGACCTTCTTCCGGCGCTATTTCGGGTGGCGCTCGATCCTGTTCGTGCACACGGTGGTGGGGATCTACTGGCTGGTGCTGGCGATTCCGATGGTGCAGATCGTGGCTCTCTACGGGCTGCCTGCCTTGGCGTCTTCGCTCCAGCTGTTCTATTTCGGCACCTTCCGCACCCACCGGCACATTGCAGGCGAGCCTGCCAATGGCTTTGCCGATCACCACAACGCTCGCTCGGAAGATTTCGGCACGCTGGCGAGCCTCGCCACATGCTTCCATTTCGGCTATCATCTCGAACACCACCGCCGTCCCGACGTGCCGTGGTGGGCGCTCCCGGACGCGCGCCGGGCCGGGGTGGGCCGTATCGAGATTGCTGAAAAGGTGCCCGCATGAGCTGGCTCGACATATTCCTGACCGTGATGTCCTCCCTGATCGGGATGGAGCTGTTCGCGTGGTACGCGCACAAATACATCATGCACGGCTGGGGCTGGGGCTGGCACCGCGACCACCACGAACCGCACGACAATGTGCTCGAGAAAAACGACCTGTTCGCGGTGGTGTTCGGCACGATCAATGCCGCGATGTATATCTACGGCTCGCTCTACTGGGATTGGCTGTGGTGGTTCGCGGTCGGGATCACGCTCTACGGGGTGATCTACACGCTGGTGCATGACGGGCTGGTGCACCAGCGGTACTGGAAGTGGGTGCCGCGCAAGGGCTACGCCAAGCGGCTGGTGCAGGCGCACAAGCTCCATCATGCAACGATCGGCAAGGAGGGCGGGGTGAGCTTCGGCTTCGTCTTCGCGCGCGATCCGGCCAAGCTGAAGGCAGAGCTGAAGGCGCAGAAGGACGCCGGCCTTGCCGTGGTGCGCGACAGTGCCGGGGCCGGGGAGTATGAGACTGTGGGGCGCAATCTCTAGGCAGGGTCTGGCGGATGCTCGCCGGGCCCACGACAGCCGCGCCTCGTTGCCAGTCCGTTGCGATGTCGTTGCCGCCTGGTTGCGGCGTCATTCTTGTTCCACGTGAAACATCGGCGTCAGCCAACCGCCAGCCTTGCGGCATGCTCCTTCACCAGCGCGATCATGTTCGGCACGCCTTGCGTGCGGTTGCTCGACAGCTGGTTCCTGAGATCGAACGGGGCAAGCGCACCCATCACATCCATCGCGGCGACTTCTGCCGCGGGCTTGTCCTGCACTGCGGCGATCACCAGCGCGACGATGCCCTTGGTGATCGCGGCGTTGCTGTCGGCGAGGAAGTGCAGCTTTGCCGCATCCGTCCCCGCCGGATAGACCCACACCGCCGCCGAACAACCGCGCACCAGCGTCGCGTCGGTCTTCAGCGCATCGGGCATGGGTTCAAGGCTGCGGCCGAGCTCGATCAGCAGGCCGTAACGCTCGTCGCCTTCGAGGAATTCGTACTCTTCGAGAATGTCGGACAGGGTGCGCATGGCTCCGCCCTTAGACGGGGCGGGCCGCCAGGCAAAGGGGGTGTTCAGCCGCCGATCCCGCCCGGGCGCGTGAGCGCATAGTAGATCACGTAGAGCCAGCCGAAGAAGCCGTGGATCGTGGCCCAGATGATCGACTTGTGCAGGCTCCAGCTGATCGCCACCGCGATCGCGCTGCCGAGGCCGATGCCCGCCTTGGTGGCGGTGTCGCGCGCGGCGTTCACAGTTCCACCCCGCTGGCGATCGCTTCGAGCTTGCGGATGCGCTCCTTGAGATCGGCCAGTTCTATGCGTGCGGAGCCGTATTGCGAGCCTTCCTCGGCCGGACGGCCCGTGCCCGCGCGGTCAAGCTCGCTGCGCTTAAGGTCAAGCCAGCCCTGCCAGGCGCGCAGGGCCGAACCTGCAAGGACGATCACCGCCACGAGCAGCCCCGCGGTCAGCACCAGAGTGGGATCAAGAAGACCGCTGGTCATTGTTCCGGTTCCTCCTTCTTTGCTGCGGGAATTCCGCGCAGTGCTTCGATTTCGGCAGCGATCCGCGCTGCCTCGCGCGCATCGCCGGTATTGGCGTCGGTGGCGATGCGTTCGAGCACCTTGACCCGCTCGCGCAGGATCTCGAGCTCGCGGCGGGTAGCTTCGAGCTCGGCCTGACTGCCCGCATCGCCGCGCGGAATAATCGTCTCGTTGCCATCCTCGTCGGTGATGATCCCGGCGCGCGCCCGGACACTCTCGACGATCCCCCAGATGACGATTGCCACCAGGGCGACGATGGCCCAGCTGCTCATTACGCTGTGTCCTTCACCTTGGTGATGGCCAGAGTGTCGCTGCGCAGTGCCTCGATCTCGTCCGACAGCAGGCTGCCGCGGTCGGTGGCGATGCGTTCGAGCACGCGCAGGCGATCCTCGATCATCTGCTGGCGCTCGGCGATCTCGCGCACCGCTTGCCCGTCCTCGCCTTCCTTCGCCAGGTAGCGCAGCCGCCTGCCCTCCATCACCTTGTCGACGATACCGTTGATGCTCATGCCCGCGATCAGGACGATCGCGACAATCGTCATCGCTATGACCACCATCTCGTCCATCACGCCGCGCCCTTGTCCTTGAGACCTTCCAGCGCGCGTTCGCGCAGGGCGTCGATCTCGGCGCCGAGGTGATAGCCACCGTCGGTCACGATCCGCTCGACATTGGCGAGCCGGTCCTTGACCGCGCCCAGTTCCGCACGCAGCTGCGCGTTTTCCTGAGTCAGCAGCACGATCCGTTCGGCCGACTGCTTGTCTGAACCCGGCTTCAGGGACTGGCCCCACATGCCTTCGAGCGGGTAGCCGTTCTTGATCTTCATCCGCGTCGTCTGGAACGAGGCGGCGATCCCGAGCGCGCCGAGCGTGAAGCCGCCGGCGATGATCCAGCCAAGATAGGGGAGAAAGTCGGCAGGCTGCATCACAGGCGCTCCTTGTTCAGTGCCGGCGCATCACGCAAGGCGTCGATCTCGGCGCTGAGCGAATAGCCGCGGTCGGTGACGATCTTCTCGAGCACGATCATGCGATCCTGCATGGCGTCGAGCTTGTCGTGCAGCGCCTTGTTCTCGGCCTTGAGGCGTTGGGTTTCGGCGGGGTCGGTGCGCTCGGTCTTGCCGCCCCACTCGTCCTCGAGCGGGTAGCCGTGCTTGGCGCGGATCCAGTTGTTGATGAGCCAGCCTGCGGTGCAGACGATGACGATCATGATGACAAAGGGCGGGACTCCGAACTCCATTACACGCGCTCCTTCTTCTCGATACCGAGCGGCACGCCCGCGTCCATTTCATCCACCCGGCGCGTGTCGCGCAGCGCCTCGATCTGGGTCGCGATATCGTAACCGCGGTCGGTGACGATGCGTTCGAGCACCTGCACCCGGTCTTCGAGGCGCTGGATCTGGCCGACATATTGCGCGGCCTTCTCGGCGGTCTGTTCGGCAGTCGCGCCGACCTGCATTTCGGCCATCTTCTGCTGGTGCTTCGTCCAGATGGCGACGATCGGGATCATCAGGGCGATGATCGGGATCATCACGCCAAGGGTTCCTGCGTCCATGATACTTGTCCCTGTTGCTGGTGTGCGGATTTAGCGCAGCCGCTCGATCTCGGCGGTCAGGCGCGGGTTGCTGCTGACGTAGTGGGCTTCCACTGCGGCCAGCCGGCGGTCGATGTCGCGGAAGTTGGCGCGGATCTCGCGGGCGGTACGGCGCGGGCTCTGGCGCACGCCCTGCCAATACTTTTTCTCGCTTTCGTCGCGGTAGAGGTGCGGGGGCTTCTTGTTAAGGATGAAGCCGGCGATGAAGTAGGCGAAGATCGGCCAGCCGAGCGTGAAGCTCAAAGCCAGGGTGATCAGCCGGACCCAGAAGACGTTGACCCCGGTATAGTCGGCGATGCCGGAACACACACCCATCAGTTTGCCATTGTGCTTGTCGCGGTAGAGCGTGGTGCGGGGGCTGTTCACGAGCGGGTTCCCTTCTTCTCGGCCATCAGCGCTTCGAGTTCGCGCAGCTGCTGGTTGTCTTTTTCATGGTCGGCGATCAGGCGGCGGGCGGGTGTGAAACCCGGGTCGTCGCTGGCGACCAGCCGTTCGACGGTGTCCATCCGCTCGTCGAGCCGCTTGGCGAGGTTGTAGAGCTCTTCGAGCAGCACCTCGTCATCGGCGGTGATCGTGGGCGCGGTCTTCCACTTGGTCATGTAATGCAGCACCAGCCACGGCAGGCCGATGAACAAGATCGCGATGGCCAGTACGACTTCAAACGGCATGGCTTACTTCCCCTTCTCGTCGGTCTTGCCGAGCGCCTTCTTCATGGCGGCGAGTTCATCATCGATCGCGTCCGACCCGCCGAGTGCGGCAATCTGGTCGGCGAGCGACGGCGGGCCGTCCTCGGCGATGCGCAGCGCGTCGGCGCGGCCTTCGGCGTAATCGACCCGGCGTTCGAGCTGGTCGAAGCGCGCCAGCGCCTCGTCCGTCCGCTCGGTGCTCATCAGGGTGCGCAGCTTGACGCGGTTCTCGGCGCTTTCGAGGCGCGCGGCGATCGCGGTCTGGCGGCTGCGGGCCTCGCGCAGGCGGTGCTGCAGCTTGGCGATGTCCGCCTCATAAGCGCGCAGGGCATCGTCGAGCACGGCGATCTCCGCCTTGAGCTGGTCGGCCATGTCGCCGGCCTTCTTCTTCTCGACCAGTGCGGCACGGGCCAGGTCCTCGCGGTCCTTCGACAGGGCAAGCTGCGCCTTCTCGGCCCAGTCTGCCTGGAGCCGGTCGAGCTTCACGCAATGGCGGTGCATTTCCTTCTGGTCGGCGATGGTGCGCGCCGCGCTGGCGCGGACTTCGACCAGGGTTTCCTCCATCTCGAGGATGATCATGCGGATCATCTTCGACGGGTCATCCGCCTTGTCGAGCATGTCGTTGAAGTTGGCGGCAATGATGTCACGGGTGCGGCTGAAAATGCCCATGAAGGCTACTCCATCGAGAAACGAATTGACCCGACCCTGAGGAGCGACTCGCTCCTCGTGCGGCGGGGTGGTGCGACTGCCCGATTGTGCCTTGCCCGGGTTGCGGCGCAAGGCTTCGATTTCCTCGTCGAGCCGCGACAGGGGGTTGCCGGCCGACAGGAGGCGGGAGGGTTGGGCCGGAACTTCGCCAAGATCGACATTGCGGGTGGGCACCGTAATGCGATCGGCGTCGGCAGGGGGGACAGCCTGCGAGGGGCGCTCCGGCCCGGGGGGGTCAAAGGGGTCGGCCACCTCAGGCGATCTCGATCACGGCGTTTGCCGGGGCGAGCGGGGCGGCGTTGGCCGCGCTCGGCTGAAGCTGCGAAGACAGCGCGATCATCATCACCATCGCGGCGATGCTGGCCATTGCGGCATGGCCCACCTTGGTGTTCCAGAAGCTGGCCTGGCTGGCGTTGCGGTCGATCATTGTGGGCCTCCCGAAAAGTGTCCGTGGTCTTGCCGGGTATTTGCACACGCCGTGCCAAACTGCGTGAATGGCGGAAATCCGCGGTTTTTCGCTTTGAGGGCCGGGAAGGCGTTGGTCTCTATTGCCAAGCATTGGGGAATTTCACTATAGTTTGGACATGAAGCTCGAGAGCCAGTTCATCGGCCAATCCGGGGCCTTTCTCGACGCGGTCGAACGTGCCTCCCGCGCAGCGGCCATGAACCGCCCCGTGCTTGTGATCGGCGAGCGCGGGACAGGTAAAGAACTGATCGCCGAACGCCTTCACCGCCTGTCGAGCCGCTGGGACGAGCCGCTGGTCACCATGAATTGCGCGGCGCTCCCTGAAACCCTGATCGAGGCTGAGCTGTTCGGCCACGAAGCAGGGGCCTTCACCGGCGCCACCAAGTCGCGCGCGGGCCGCTTCGAGGAAGCCGACCGCGGCACCTTGTTCCTCGACGAATTGGGCACGCTCTCGATGGGCGCGCAGGAGCGCCTGCTGCGTGCGGTCGAATATGGCGAGGTCACCCGCATCGGCGCCTCGCGGCCCATCAGGGTCGACGTGCGGATCGTGGCCGCCACCAACGACGATCTCCCCGCCCTCGCGGCATCAGGCGAGTTCCGCGCGGACCTGCTCGACAGGCTGAGCTTCGAGGTCATCACCTTGCCCCCGCTGCGCGTGCGCGAGGGCGATATCGGCGTGCTCGCCGAGTATTTCGGCCGCCGCATGGCCGCCGAGCTCGACTGGGAGCGCTGGCCGGGCTTTGCGCCGCACGTGATGGACGCGCTCGAAGACCATCCCTGGCCGGGCAATGTCCGCGAGCTGCGCAACGTGGTCGAACGCGCGGTCTATCGCTGGGCGAGCGACGAGATGCCGATCGCGCATGTCCAGTTCGATCCCTTCGACAGTCCCTGGCGCCCGCGCCCGCCCGAGCATCGCCGCAGCAGCGCCGCAGCCGCTGCATCTGCGCCCGTCGGAAGCCTCGCCGCGCCGTCCCCCGCCACCGCCAACTTCGATTCCATCGAGGACCTGCGCGCGGCAGTCGATGCGCATGAACGCGCGATTCTGGCCCATGCG
Organism: Erythrobacter sp.; assembly: GCA_013822695.1. Classification (GTDB taxonomy): domain Bacteria; phylum Pseudomonadota; class Alphaproteobacteria; order Sphingomonadales; family Sphingomonadaceae; genus Erythrobacter. The sequence continues at coordinate 7,008 of PNKW01000057.1, forward strand.
CTGGGCAAGCACCGCTGGAACCAGCGCCAGACCGCGCGCGCGCTGGGCCTGACCTATGATCAGCTGCGCCACTGCATCCGCAAGCATGGGCTGATGGAGGGGCAGGACTGAGGCTGCACGCCGGGCTAAGCGCAAAGCCCTATGCCGCTCCCGCGAGGAATTTCACGCTGATCGGGCAATTTCGGACGCATGATTGCGGCCGACCCCCTTCTCCCCTTTGGCCATGCGCCTGCCAGCGACGACGCCGCGGCGATCGGTCGCCGCGCCGCGCCGCGGCTGCGGTTGGCGATCCCTGCGCGGTTCGTGTCGATCTATTCGGTCCAGCCCTGCGTGCTGCTCGACATCTCGCGCACCGGCGCGCGAATGGCGCTGGGCGACCCGCTGGCGCGCGGCCAATCGGGATCCATCGAGATCGCCCGGATGGCAATCTTTGGCGATGTCGTGCGGATGGAGCGCGGCATCGGCGGCGGGGTCAATGCGATCGCCTTCGATGATCCCATCACCAAGGCGCAGGTGCTGGGCATCCGCCACTTTGCCGAGGACTTCGAACTGCGCGAGCATCGCGCCCTGCGCGATCAGGTGCGCCGCTGGGTGACGGGGGAAGGCTAGAAAGCTTATGAACTATGATTGAGGGAAGCTCTGCCAAGCTTTATGATCATGGAAATCTCCTCATACAACCGCTGAAGATCGCTTACGCCATCAACCTTATGGCGATTTGAAAGGCGATGCTTGATCACTTCCGCTTTTTCCAGAAACTTGCCGTCGCCCGTAAGTAGAAAACACTTAAGCACCCGTTCAATCGCAACAGCGCAATCCATTGAGTCGGCTTCGAGCGCAACGTTTAGGAGCAGCTCCTCATAATGTGCGAGCTTCTCTGCCTCGTCCAAAGCTTGATTGATTTTGCGCTCGAATCCATCGACGTCGGTAGGGTCAAAATTGATCCAGTCCGTCCTCGTCAGATCAGACGGGGCTGATGCCTCCGTCGACTTGAGTATCATCAACGGTTTGCCACACATTGCGGCAAAGCCGAGCTCGAGCATGATGTTCGCAAGAGCTGTCCCTCTTGTTTCGCCCGAAAAGACTGCCGCAGTAATAGAGGTGCCTCTGATGAGTCCAAAAATACGTTCGAGGAAATCTTTGGCACCGGTAGATGCATCCGCGTCGATTATTCGGTATCCACGCGCCGTTAGCGCACAAACCGCGTGTTCGTTCATGAGGCGATCAATGCCCGGCGGGCTGCCAATTTGCCTCATCAGAAAGACGGATCGAGGGAAAAGCTCTCGCGGAGGTCTTACGAGCGCCTCGTCTGAAAGTGGCGAAAACGTTAGGGGCACTAATTCGCTCTGGACTTCACTTCCTTGACACCCTTGTAGGGGCCAGGTGTCTTTTTATGGTCGATGATACGACCGGTATTCGTATCAATCTTCACATACCGCTCAGTAACAGGATTGTACGCCTGAACGCGCTCTTTGACGGCTCCTCGACGGAACCCTTCGTCGGTATTTTTTGCCATATCATCTCTCGTCGGGGCGGAGGTTGCACAAATAGACCTTCGGCTGACTTTTGCGAAGCGGTAAATTGGAGATCAGTATGCCGAAGAGCCTTGCATCCTTGTGGATATGCCCTTACAGCGCCGCCTAATCCCGACATTGTCGCAACAAGGTTTGGATGCTGGCGCCTTCGGGGGCCGGCCCGAAACCGCTTTTCCGCAATGCTGCTGCTACAAAGGAACTCATGGCCGATATCGCCCGCCTGACCCAGCTGATCGAACCCGAGGCAACCGCGCTCGGGTTTGAACTGGTGCGCGTGGCGATGATCGCGTCTGAAGCGGGGGATGGCGGCATGGCGCTCCAGATCATGGCCGAAGACCCGGCCACAGGGCAGTTGGTGATCGACCAATGCGCCGCGCTGTCGCGCCGCGTCTCTGACGTGATCGACGCCGCCGAAGAAGCGGGCGAAGTGCTGATCGAGGGGGCCTACCACCTCGAAGTCTCCAGCCCCGGAATCGACCGTCCGCTCACCCGCGACAAAGACTTCGCCAATTGGGCCGGTCACGAAGTCCGCATCGTCATGGACAAGGGCTATGCCGGCCAGCGCGTCAACAAGGGCGTGCTCGGCGGGCTCGAGGATGGTATGGTCCTCGTCAAGGAAGTGAAGGCGGGCGATGTCCGGCTGCCGCTCGCAGACATTCACACAGCGAAGCTCGTCCTCACCGACGCGCTGATCGCCGCCACCCGCCCGCTGGATACCAGCGGGGCTGACGAACTCATCGAAGAAGATACAGAGAAGGCAGACGACTGATGAGTGCCATTTCCGCCAACAAGGCTGAACTGCTTGCGATCGCCAACGCGGTCGCCTCGGAAAAGATGATCGACAAGTCGATCGTCATCGAGGCGATGGAAGAGGCGATCCAGAAATCGGCGCGCAACCGCTACGGCGCCGAGAACGACATCCGCGCCAAGCTCGATCCGCTGACCGGCGATCTGACGCTGTGGCGTGTGGTCGAGGTGGTCGACGTGGTCGAGGACTACTTCAAGCAGGTCGATCTCAAGCAGGCCGACAAGCTCCAGCCGGGCGCCAAGGTCGGTGACTTCATCGTCGACCCGCTGCCCCCGGTCGATCTCGGCCGTATCGACGCGCAGTCGGCCAAGCAGGTGATCTTCCAGAAGGTCCGCGATGCCGAGCGTGAGCGTCAGTTCGAGGAATTCAAGGACCGTCAGGGCGAAGTCATCACCGGGGTGATCAAGTCGGTCGAATTCGGCCACGTGATCGTCAATCTCGGCCGTGCCGAAGGCGTGATCCGCCGCGACCAGCAGATCCCGCGCGAAGCCGCCCGCACCGGCGAGCGCGTCCGCGCGCTGATCACCAAGGTGGAACGCAACAATCGCGGCCCGCAAATCTTCCTCAGCCGCGCGCATCCCGATTTCATGAAGAAGCTGTTCGCGCAGGAAGTGCCCGAAATCTACGACAACATCATCGAGATCAAGGCCGCCGCCCGCGACCCCGGTTCGCGCGCCAAGATCGGCGTGATCAGCCGCGATTCCTCGATCGACCCGGTCGGCGCCTGCGTCGGCATGAAGGGCAGCCGCGTGCAGGCGGTCGTGCAGGAATTGCAGGGCGAAAAGATCGACATCATCCCCTGGTCGGAAGACACCGCGACCTTCGTGGTCAACGCGCTCCAGCCCGCCACGGTCAGCCGCGTCGTGCTCGACGAGGATGATGGCCGCATCGAAGTGGTGGTACCCGACGATCAGCTGTCGCTGGCCATTGGTCGCCGCGGCCAGAACGTGCGTCTGGCGAGCCAGCTCACCGGCCACCAGATCGACATCATGACCGAGGAAGAAGCCTCGGAGAAGCGCTCGAAGGAATTCGCCGAGCGTTCCAAGATGTTCGAGGAAGAGCTCGACGTCGACGAAACCCTCTCGCAGCTGCTGGTGGCCGAAGGCTTCGCCGAGCTGGAAGAAGTGGCCTATGTCGAGATCGCCGAACTCGCGAGCATCGAAGGCTTCGACGATGAACTCGCCGAGGAACTTCAGAGCCGTGCGCTTGAGGCGCTCGAACGTCAGGAAGCCGCGCACCGCGAAGTGCGCCGTGGGCTGGGCGTCGAGGATGCGCTCGCCGAGATCCCGCACCTCACCGAAGCGATGCTGGTCACGCTCGGCAAGGCGGGGATCAGGACGCTTGACGATCTCGCCGATCTCGCCACCGACGAACTGATCGCCAAGAAGCGTGAGGCGCCGCGTCGCCGCGCGGCTGCCGATGGCCCGCCGCAGCGTCGTCCGCAGCGCGAAAGCGACAAGGGCGGGGTGCTCGGCGAATACGGCCTCTCGGAAGAGCAGGGCAACGAGATCATCATGGCTGCGCGCGCGCACTGGTTCGAAGACGAACCCGCTGAGGAGGCCGCCCATGCGGACTCCACCCAATGAGCGCCTGACGTCCGACATCGCTGAGCCGTCGCTCCCCGCCAAAGCCGGGAGCGAGCGGCGCTGCATCCTCTCCGGGGACACCTCGGAGCGGGACACGCTGCTGCGTCTGGCGATCTCGCCCGACGGGCTGGTGCTGCCCGATGCCGCCGCCAAGGCCCCCGGGCGCGGCGCGTGGATCGGCGTGACCCGCGCCGAGCTTGAACATGCGCTGGCCGATGGCCACTTAAAGAGAGCGCTGATGCGCGCCTTCAAGGGTGCGCCTCTCACCATTCCCGATGATCTGCCCGCCAAGGTCGAGGTCGCGCTCGCGCGTCACCTCGGTGACCGGTTGGGGCTCGAACTGCGCTCCGGCAATATCGTGATGGGCTCGGCCCGGATCGAGGAGCAGGCCCGTTCGGGGCGGATCGCGGTGCTGCTCCACGCGAGCGACAGCAGCGAGGACGGCCGACGCAAGCTCGATCAGGCCTGGCGCGTCGGGAACGATGCCGAAGGTTCGGGCCAGCGCGGCACGGTCTTGCCCCTAGACCGCACCGCGCTGTCTGTGGCATTGGGCCGCGACAACGTCGTCCATCTGGGGGTTGCCGGCCATCCCGGCGACATGCGCGCCGCGGAGCGCGTGCTTCAGGCGGTGTCCCGGCTGGTGCATTTCGCCGGGATTGATCGGACGAGAGCGACGCATGATGACGGCCGGGACTTGCCCGGCGACGCGGGCCAGCCTTCGGGCGGGACTGCGGCAATTGACGAATACGTGAAGGACTGACGAGCGATAATGAGCGACGACAACGACAACCAGCGCACCCGCAAACCCCTCGGCCTCAAGCGGTCGGTGGATGCGGGCGAGGTCAAGCAGACCTTCAGCCACGGCCGCACCAACAAGGTGGTGGTCGAGGTGAAGCGCCGCCGCGTGCTCGGCAAGCCCGGCGAGGCCGCGCCGTCCGCGCCGCCGCCCGCTCCCGAGCCGGTCGTGGCCGCCCCGCCGCCGCCCCCGCCGCCGGCTCCCGCGCCGCGTCCGGCGCGTCCTGCCCCGGCGGGCGAGACGCCGCAGGAGCGTGTGAAGCGCCTCCAGCTCGAAGCCGAGGAAGAGCGTCTGCGCCTCGCCGAGGAAGCCCGCAAGCGCGAGGACGAAGAGCGCCAGCGCGCCGAAGAGGAAGAGCGTCGCCGCGCCGAGGAACGCGCCCGCGCCGAGGAAGAGGCCGAGCGTCAGCGCGTAGAAACCCCTGCCGCTCCGGTTGCGGTCGAACCCGAGGCTGCGCCCGCAGCCGAGGTGTCCTCGGCCGCTGAAGCTGCGCCTGCCGCCGCGCTGCCCGCCGCGCGCCGCTTCACGCCCGTCGAGCGCCCAGAGCCCAAGCGGCCGGCCGCGACCGAAGCCAAGCCCAAGAAGAAGGACGAAAAGCGCGCCGCGCCCGCCGACGAAGGCAAGGACAACCGCCGCTCGGGCAAGCTGACCGTCACCCGCGCCCTCAACGAGGACGAAGGCCGCCGTGCGCGCAGCCTCGCCGCGTTGAAGCGGGCGCGCGAGAAGGAACGCCGCGGGCAGGGCGGGCCCTCGAAGCCGCGCGAAAAGCAGGTGCGCGATGTGGTCGTCCCCGAGGCGATCACCGTCAGCGAGCTCGCCAACCGCATGGCCGAGAAGGGCGCCGACCTAGTGAAGGCGCTGTTCAACATGGGCATGATGGTCACGGTCAACCAGACCATCGATCAAGACACCGCCGAGCTGCTGGTCGAGGAATTCGGCCACAACATCACCCGCGTTTCCGCGAGCGATGTCGACATCGACAGCAGCGCGGATGCCGACCCGATCGAAACGCAGCTGCCGCGTCCGCCGGTGGTGACGATCATGGGCCACGTCGATCACGGCAAGACCAGCCTGCTTGATGCCCTGCGCGGCACCGATGTTGTGAAGGGCGAGGCCGGCGGCATCACCCAGCACATCGGCGCCTACCAGATCACCACCAAGGACAAGGCGAAGATCACCTTCCTCGACACGCCGGGCCACGCGGCCTTCACCGAGATGCGGATGCGCGGGGCGAATGTCACCGACATCGTCATCCTGGTGGTCGCGGGCGATGACGGGCTGATGCCGCAGACGATCGAGGCGATCAACCACACCAAGGCGGCCGGCGTGCCGATGATCGTGGCGATCACCAAGTCGGACAAGCCCGAATTCAACCCGCAGAAGATCCGTGAGCGTCTGCTCGAACACGAGATCGTGGTCGAAGCGATGTCGGGCGATGTGCAGGACGTGGAAGTCTCGGCCAAGACCGGGGCGGGACTCGACCAGCTGATCGACGCGATCAACCTCCAGGCCGAACTGCTCGAACTGAAGGCACGCCCCGACCGCGATGCCGAGGCGACCGTGATCGAAGCCCAGCTCGACAAGGGCCGCGGGCCGGTTGCGACCGTGCTCGTCACCCGCGGGACGCTGAAGCGCGGCGATACCTTCGTGGTCGGCACGCAGAGCGGCAAGGTGCGCGCGATTGTCGACGACAAGGGCCAGCAGCTCAAGGAAGCCGGACCCTCGATGCCCGTCGAAGTGCTCGGCCTTGGCGGGGTGCCGTCTGCGGGCGACAACCTCACCGTGGTCGAAAACGAACAGCGCGCCCGTGAGGTCGCCAAGTATCGTCAGGAACTCGCAACCGAAAAGCGCACCGCGCTCGCCCCGACCAATTTCGACACGATGTTCAACAACCTCGCCTCCAACGTCATCGAATTCCCGGTGGTGGTGAAGGCGGATGTGCAGGGCTCGGTCGAAGCGATCGTCAATGCGCTCCACAACCTCTCGAACGACGAGATCAAGGTGCGCGTGCTGAATGCGGGCGTGGGCGCGATCACCGAGAGCGACGTGCTGCTGGCGGGGGCATCGAAGGCGCCGATCATCGGCTTCAACGTGCGTCCCAACGCCAAGGCGCGCGAGCTGCTCAAGCGCGACAATGTGCGGATGATGTATTACGACGTCATCTACCACCTCACCGATGCCATCGCCAAGGAGATGGCGGGCGAGCTCGGGCCGGAGCGGATCGAAACCGTGGTCGGCCGCGCCGAGGTCAAGCAGGTCTTCCCGGCCGGCAAGAAGGACAAGGCGGCGGGTCTGCTCGTTCTGGAAGGCGCGATCCGCAAGGGGCTGTTCGCGCGTCTCACCCGCGCCGATGTCATCGTTTCGGCCACCAAGATCGCCTCGCTGCGGCGCTTCAAGGACGATGTCGACGAGGTTCGCGCCGGGCTCGAATGCGGCGTGGTGCTCGAGGATACCAACGACATCAAGCCGGGCGACAACCTCGAAGTCTTCTCGGTCGAGGAGCGTGAGCGGACGCTGTGAGCGCTGTAGGAGAAGCGTCGCATGGGAGAGTATGAACCGGGAGAGGGCTCGTGGGTCCAATCCCCGCATACCGCGCTGCTGGGCTCGCAATTCGTCAGCTTTGACGAGGCGACCCAGACCGCGACGATGCGCTTTACGGTCAAGCGCGAGGTCTGCACCTGGCGCGGGGGCGTGCAGGGCGGGCTGGTCGCGGGCTATCTCGATGACGTGATGGGCTATGCCTATGTCGCGGCGACCGGCGGCGTCATGGCGCCGCTCAATCTCGAGATTTCGATGAGCCTCATCCGCCTGATCCCCGAAGGCGCAACCATTATCGGCACGGGCCGGGTCGTGAAGGCGGGCCAGCGCGTGGTGTTTCTCGAAGGCGAGTTGCGCGGGGAGGACGGCACGATCCACGCCCGCGCCACTTCGACCGCGATCCCCACGCCGAAGCCGACGCCGACTGAAACCGGAATGGCGCGATAATGCCCGAGGGCGACCGGCGCTATCTGGCGCTGCTGGGCAGCATCAATGTGGGCGGCAACCGGATCGCCATGGCCGACCTCAAGCTTGCGCTGGAGGAAGCCGGGTTTCGCGAGGTTGTAACGGTGGCGGCCAGCGGCAATGTCATTCTGAGCGACAGCCGCGATCCCGCCAGCATTGAAGTCGCGCTCGAAAGCGTGATCGCCGCGCGCTATGGGTTCGCATCCTGCGCCATGGTCCGCACCCGCGATCAGGTGCGCGCCGCGATTGACGATAACCCGTTCCACGGCACCGGGCCGCAGCATGGGTCAGACAAGATGGTGCACTCGATCTTCCTGAGCCAGCAGTCCGACCCGGCCGATTTCGATAAGCTTGTGGCGGACCACCGCGCGAAGGGCGGCGAGCGGTTGGCAATGGGTGACCGCGTGCTGTTTCTCGATTATGTCCACGGGGTGGGCGTGTCGGATCTGTCGAACAAGACCCTGGAGCGAAGGCTCCGCTGCAAGGGCACAGCGCGCAACATGAACTCGCTCAAGAACCTCCTGTCGAAGATGACCTGAAGCCATGGCCGCCAAACAGCCCTTCACCGCCGAACAGCAATCGGTCCGCGTCCTCAAGGTGGGCGAGCGGGTGCGACATATTCTCTCGGAACTGCTTGCGCGCGGCGAGGTGCATGACGATGTGGTGAGCGCATCGCACATCTCCGTTACCGAGGTGCGCATGACCCCTGACCTGCGCAACGCCACCGCCTATGTGAAACCGCTGCTCGGCGCGGGCGATGACGAGGTGGTGCACGCGCTCCGGCAGAACACCGCCTTTCTCCAGCGCGAGGTTGCCCAGCGATTGGGCCTGAAATTCGCCCCCAAGCTCCGCTTCCGCAAGGATGAAAGCTTTGCCGAGGCCGACCGGATCGAGGCGCTGCTGCGCGACCCCAAGGTGGCGCGCGATCTCGAGGATGAGGAAGAATAGCCCCGCCTAATGCGGCAGCATCCGCGCCTTCAGCGTGATATCGACCTTGTTGCCGACGATCAGCTGATAGGACGTCATCCCGAATTGCCGCCGGTCGATAGTCGTGGTGCCGGTGAAGCTGACGGGCTTGCCCGCATTGCGCACCGGATCGGCATCGAAGGTCACGCTGAGCGTTGCAGGCTTGGTCACGCCGCGCGCGGTCAGGTCGCCCGACACCGTCCCCTTCGTCGCGCTCACCAGCTTCAGCGAGCGGCCCGTGAAGCGGATCGTCGGATACTTCTCCACCCAGAAGAACTTGTCGCCGCGCAAGCGTGCGAGTGTGACGCTGTCGGGCGCCTGGATCGCGGTCGCATCGAAGGTCACGTCGATCACCGCCTTCTCGGGCGCGCCGGGGACGATCGTCACCGCGCCCTCCATCCGCGGGAAGTGCGCGGTCTTGCTGGCGAGGCCGAAGAACGGAACCTTGGCCGAGACATTGCTCGCCGAGGCATCGAGCGTGTAGCGCTGCGGGGTGCTCGCCGTGTTGGCCAGCGCGAGCGCGGCCAGCAGCGGCAGCACCAGCAGGCGGGTGAGGGCGTGGAGGCTCGTCATACCATCTCCCAACGCATCACTTGCGCAAAAGGTTCACATGGCGCTCGCGCCCAATGCGGCAAAGCGATAGGCAGCCGCGATGGCCAAGCTCTACTTCTACTACGCCAGCATGAACGCAGGCAAAAGCTCGCACCTGTTGCAGGCCGATTTCAATTATCGCGAGCGGGGTATGCGCACCATGCTGTGGACCGCCGCGCTCGACAGCCGTTCGGCCGGGATGGTGCGGAGCCGCATCGGGCTGGAGAGCGAGGCGCACCGCTTCACGCCGGAGACCGACCTGTGGGCCGAAGTCAGCGCGGTCCACGCGTCCGGCAAGCTCGATTGCGTGCTGGTGGACGAGGCGCAGTTCCTCACACCCCAACAGGTGTGGCAGCTCGCCCGGCTGGCGGACGAGGGCGGCATCCCGGTGCTGTGCTATGGCCTCAGAACTGATTTCGAAGGGGAGCTCTTCCCCGGCTCGGCGGTGCTCCTGGGGATCGCGGATGCCTTGGTAGAGCTTAAGGCCGTATGCCACTGCGGGCGCAAGGCGACGATGAACCTGCGGGTGGATGGTGAGGGCAAGGCGATCACCCAGGGACAGCAGACCGCGATTGGCGGCAATGATCTTTATGTCGCGCTGTGCCGCAAGCATTTTTCCGAGGCGCTGCGGGCATGAACGGGCCGCTGTCCGGCTGGCTGATCCTCGACAAGCCGAAGGGCATGGGGAGCACCCAAGGAGTAAGCGCGGTCAAGCGCGTGCTGCGGCAGAACGGCTATGCCAAGACCAAGGTCGGCCACGGCGGAACGCTCGATCCGCTCGCGGAAGGCGTGCTGCCGATCGCTTTGGGCGAGGCGACCAAGCTCGCCGGGCGGATGCTGGATAGTGACAAGATCTATGCCTTCACAGTGAAGTTCGGCGCGGAGACCGACACGCTCGATACCGAGGGGCCGGTGGTGGCGACAAGCGATGTGCGCCCGACGTTGGCCGAGGTCGAGGCAGTGCTACCGCGCTTTACCGGAGCAATCGAACAGGTGCCGCCCGCCTATTCGGCGCTCAAGGTCGACGGCCAGCGCGCCTATGATCTTGCGCGGGCCGGGGAGGCGGTCGAGCTTAAGTCGCGGCAGGTGACGATCCATTCGCTCACTATCCTCCCCGGAACGGGGAGGGGAACCAGCGCAGCTGGTGGAGGGGCACCCTCGGCGGCTCCGGACACCGGCGGTTTGGAACATCTGCACCTGCCCCTCCACCATCCTGCGGATGGTCCCCCTCCCCTTGCAGGGGAGGACCAGATCACCCTCGTCGCCCACGTCTCCAAGGGCACCTACATCCGCAGCCTTGCCCGTGACATCGCCCATGCGCTTGGCACCTGCGGCCACGTCACCTATCTGCGCCGCATCAAGGCCGGGCCCTTCACTCAGGAACTGGCGATTTCGCTGGACAATCTGGAGCAAAGCGCTAAGGGCGCAGGCCTTGAACACCTCCTCCTGCCGCTGGAGGCGGGGCTGGACGACATCCCGGCCCTAAGCCTCGACCAGACAAGCGCGCAGGCGGTCCGACAGGGCCGGGTGCTGTCTGGCATGCCCCACTCATCCGGGCTCTATCTCGCCAAGCTGGGTTCCGTCCCGGTCGCGCTGATGGAAATTTCGGATGGCACGGCCACGGTCGTGCGCGGGTTCAACCTTCCCGATGTCGCTGAGTAGAAAGAGAATATTATGTCGGTGACCGCCGAAAAGAAGCAGGAAGTCATTGCCTCGAACGCCCGTGATCCCAAGGACACCGGCAGCCCGGAAGTCCAGGTCGCGATCCTCACCGAGCGCATCCGCAACCTCACCGAGCACTTCAAGGATCACCACAAGGACAACCACTCGCGCCGCGGCCTTCTCATGATGGTCAACAAGCGTCGCACGCTGCTCGCCTACCTCAAGAAGAAGGATGTCGAGCGCTACAACGCCCTGATCCAGAAGCTGGGCCTGCGTAAGTAAGAGTTTTGCGAGAGGGCGGCTCAAGGGGCCGCCCTTTTTGCATATGGGGCATGCAGACATCCGGTCTGCCAGCCTTGGGGCCGAAGCGCTCCGCACCGGACCGGGACGGTTGTTTCCCCGGCACAAGAGGCCCCGCCCGGCAATGTGGCCGCGCGGGTCAGAAGGAAAACCAATGTTCGACACGAAAACCGTATCGCTGGAGTGGGGCGGCAAGACCCTCACTCTGGAAACCGGGCGTATTGCCCGTCAGGCCGATGGCGCCGTTCTGGCCACCTATGGCGAAACCGTCGTGCTGTGCGCCGTGACCGCCGCCAAGAGCGTCAAGGAAGGGCAGGATTTCTTCCCGCTCACCGTCCACTATCAGGAAAAGTTCTCGGCCGCCGGGCGCATCCCGGGCGGCTTCTTCAAGCGTGAACGCGGCGCGACCGAGAAGGAAACGCTCACCAGCCGCCTGATCGACCGTCCGATCCGCCCGCTCTTCCCCGAAGGTTTCTACAACGAAATCAACGTTATCGCGCAGGTCCTGTCGTTCGACGGCGAGACCGAGGCCGATATCGTCGCGATGATCGCGGCCTCGGCTGCGCTCACCATCAGCGGCGTGCCCTTCATGGGCCCGATCGGCGCGGCGCGCGTCGGCTTCGTCGAGGGCGAATATGTCCTCAACCCGAAGCAGGACAAGGCGCTTGCCGAAGGCCGCCTCGACCTCGTGGTCGCCGCGACCCAGAACGCGGTGATGATGGTCGAATCCGAAGCCAAGGAACTGACCGAGGACGAAATGCTCGGCGCGGTGATGTTCGCTCATGAGGAGATCCGCAAGGTCATCGGCGCGATCGTCGATCTGGCCGAGCAGGCCGCCAAGGATCCTTGGGATGTCGACACCAGCGACAACACTGCGGACATGAAGGCCAAGCTCAAGGAACTGATCGGCGGCGATATCGCGGCGGCCTACAAGGTCACCGACAAGTCGGCGCGTTCGAACCTGCTCAACGAAGCGCGGGCCAAGGCCAAGGCGGCCTTCGCGGACGAAGGCGGCCAGACCCAGATGGTCGCGGGCAAGCTGATGAAGAAGCTCGAAGCGGAAATCGTGCGCGGGGCGATCCTCAAGGATGGTCAGCGCATCGACGGCCGCAAGCTCGATCAGGTCCGCCCGATCGAAGCCATCGTCGGCTTCCTGCCGCGCACCCATGGTTCGTCGCTGTTCACCCGCGGCGAGACCCAGGCGATCTGCACCACCACGCTCGGCACCAAGGATTCCGAGCAGATGATCGACGGGCTGGAAGGCCTCAGCTATTCCAGCTTCATGCTGCACTACAACTTCCCGCCCTATTCGGTCGGTGAAGTGGGCCGCTTCGGCGCCCCGGGTCGCCGCGAAGTCGGTCACGGCAAGCTCGCCTGGCGCGCGCTGAACCCGGTGCTGCCGTCGAAGGAAGACTTCCCCTACACCATCCGCGTTCTGTCGGACATCACCGAGTCCAACGGCTCGTCCTCGATGGCGACGGTGTGCGGCGGCTGTCTGTCGATGATGGATGCGGGCGTCCCCGTGAAGTCGCCCGTTTCGGGCATCGCCATGGGCCTGATCCTCGAAGGCGACGACTTCGCCGTGCTGTCCGACATTCTGGGTGACGAAGACCACCTCGGCGACATGGACTTCAAGGTTGCCGGGACCGAAAACGGCATCACCACGATGCAGATGGACATCAAGGTCGCCGGCATCACGCAGGAAATCATGGCCAAGGCGCTGGAGCAGGCCAAGGCCGGCCGCCAGCACATCCTGGGTGAAATGGCCAAGGCGCTGACCGGTGCCCGCACCGAAGTCAGCAAGCACGCCCCGCGCATCGAGACGATCCAGATCGACAAGTCGAAGATCCGTGACGTCATCGGCACCGGCGGCAAGGTGATCCGCGAGATCGTCGCCGAAACCGGCGCCAAAGTCGACATTGACGATGAAGGCGTGATCAAGATCTCGTCCTCGAACCTCGACGAGATCGAAGCGGCGAAGAAGTGGATCCTCGGCATCGTCGAGGAAGCCGAAGTCGGCAAGATCTACAACGGCAAGGTCGTGAACATCGTCGATTTCGGCGCCTTCGTGAACTTCATGGGCGGCAAGGACGGTCTCGTCCACGTCTCGGAAATGCGCAACGAGCGGGTCGAGAAGCCCACCGATGTCGTCTCCGAAGGCATGGAAGTGAAGGTCAAGGTGCTCGAGATCGACCAGCGCGGCAAGGTCCGCCTGTCGATGCGCGTCGTCGACCAGGAAACCGGCGAAGAGCTGGAGGACACCCGTCCGCCCCGCGAAGCGCGCGAACCGCGCGGTGATCGCGGCGACCGTGGTGACCGCGGCGATCGTCGCGGGCCCCGTGGCGGCGGCGACCGTGGTGGTCGCGGTGGTGACCGTGGTGGGCGCGGCGGCGACCGCGGCGGCGACCGTGGCCCGCGCGACAGCGGCCCGGCGGGTCTCCCCGACTTCCTGAAGGACTAAGCGCCTCATCCGAGGGATGAACATCGGCCGCCCGGAGCGATCCGGGCGGCCTTGTTTTTGGAAATTCACCGATGCTCCAGCGCGAACTGATCGACACTGCCCAGATCGAGGACGGCGTCCTCCTCGAACTCTACACCCATGCGGGCCACTTCATGATCGTGATGGGCCGCAACGAGCTTATGAGCACGCGGATGCGGTTCTCGGAAGAACAGCTCGCCGATCTTACCATCAACCGGCTGGGCAAGGACAATGCCCGCATCCTGATCGGTGGCTATGGGATGGGCTTCACCTACCGCGCCGCCGCCGCCAAGCTGGGTGCAAGCGCGCAGATCGTGGTCGCCGAGATTTCCGAGGCGATCATCGACTGGGCCAAGGGGCCGATGGCGGCGCTGACGGGGGAGGGCCTCGCCGACCCGCGGCTCGATCTCAAGATTTGCGATGTCGCCGCGCTGATCGATGACGCGAACGACGGCACCTGCGCCAAGTTCGACGCAATCCTGCTCGATGTCGACAATGGCCCTGACGGGATCGTGCGCGATGCCAACAACCGCATCTATTCGCGCACCGGTCTGGCCAAGGCGCGCGATGCCTTGAAGCCCGGCGGCATTCTGGCGGTATGGTCAGCCGGGCCCGATCCGGCGTTCCGCAAGCGGCTGTATGATACGGGGCTCCAGGTGACCGAATGGAACGTCCGTTCGCGCCCCAACAACAAGGGCGCGCATCACATCATCTGGTTTGCCCAGAAGGCCTGAGTTCCCGCTGCGATAGTGGCGGGCGGATCGGGCCGGCGCGCCCTATCGCACCCGCGGTCCGCCAAAGGGCAGCGGCGGGGGCGGGCGGCGCACGCCGCGCGGCAGCTGCGCCTGATAGGCGCGGCCGCAATGCT
>PNKW01000058.1 GCA_013822695.1 Erythrobacter sp.
TCAGCGCGCGCAAGCTGTGGCGCGATGTCGAGAACGGCGACGCGCCCGAGACAACCGCCTGGTGGATGCCGACCGCGCTGCTGCTGATCGCGATGAGCCTTGTCGCGACCGTTCTTGCACTGGCCTTCGAAGGGCCGGGCGGCACGCTTCCGGCGCAGTCGGGCGGGCTTGCCGGGCTGCTCGGCGCGGGCGCGATTCAGGCTGTTGCGGCGCGCTTCGGCGAGGCGGCGGAGGGCTGGGTGATCCTCGGCCTTGCGCTCACCTGCCTCGGCGTCGGCGTCGCGCTGCTGACGCGGATCTTCGCGATCGACTGGCGGGTGTTGATGAGCCTTCCCGAATTCCTCGGCGGCGGCTCGCTCGCGGGGCTGATGCGCCGCCTGCCGTTGCCGGGCCGGAAGCAGAGCGCCCTCGCCTTTGCCGACGGGTTCGATGCGGATGACGAGGACGAAGACGCCCCCGCCCGCCCGCGCCGCCCCGCCAAGGCCGATGCCGCGCCCGCACCGCTCACCGAGGAGCGCCCGCGCCGCGCGCCCGAGATCAGCGACCCCTCCGCCCCGCCCAAGCGCGCCGCCACCGGCAAGACCGCGCAAGGCGACATGTTCGCGCCCTTCACGCTGCCGAGCCTCGACCTGCTGGCCGAGCCTCCGGTCGACAAGGGCCCCAAGCTCGACAAGCTGGCGCTCGAACGCAACGCCCGCCTGCTCGAGAACGTGCTCGACGATTTCAATGTGAAGGGTGAAATCACCGCGGTGCGCACCGGCCCGGTGGTAACGATGTACGAGCTCGAACCGGCGCCGGGCATCAAGGCCAGCCGCGTGGTGGGCCTCGCCGAAGACATCGCCCGCAACATGAGCGCGATCTCCGCGCGCGTCTCGCCGATTCCGGGGCGCACGGTGATGGGGATCGAGCTGCCCAATCAGGACCGTCAGGTGGTGATGCTCAAGGAGCTCGCCGCGGCGGCCGCCTTCGTCGATGCCAAGGGCAACCTGCCGGTGATCCTCGGCAAGGATATCGCGGGCGAGCCGATCATCGCCGATCTTGCCGCGATGCCGCACCTGCTGGTGGCGGGGACCACCGGCTCGGGCAAGTCGGTTGGCCTCAATGTCATCCTGCTCTCGTTGCTCTACCGCTTCACCCCGGCCGAGCTGCGGCTGATCCTGATCGATCCCAAGGTGCTCGAACTCAGCGTCTATGACGACATCCCGCACCTCCTCTCGCCCGTGGTGACCGAGCCTTCCAAGTCGGTGCGCGCCTTGAAGTGGGCGGTCGAGGAGATGGAGCGGCGCTACCGGATGATGAGCGCGATCTCCTCGCGCAACATCAACTCCTTCAACGAGAAGGTCTCGGCCGCGATCGCCAAGGGCAAGCCGCTGGGCCGCCGGGTGCAAACCGGGTTCGACCCCGAGACCGGCGAGCAATTGTTCGAGGAAGAACAGCTCGATTACCAGCCGCTGCCGCAGATCGTGCTGATCGTCGACGAACTCGCCGACCTGATGGTCACGGTGGGCAAGGAAATCGAAGTCCTGATCCAGCGCCTCAGCCAGAAGAGCCGCGCGGCGGGGATCCACCTCATCATGGCGACCCAGCGCCCCTCGGTCGACGTCATCACCGGGGTGATCAAGGCCAACCTGCCGACCCGCATCAGCTTCAAGGTGACGAGCCGGATCGACAGCCGCACCATCCTTGGCGAACAGGGCGCAGAACAGCTGCTGGGCAAGGGCGACATGCTCTACAAGCCCAACACTGGCGCGATGGTGCGCGTCCACGGGCCCTTCGTCTCGGACGAAGAAGTCGAGGCGGTCGCCGTGCATTGGCGCGGGCAAGGCTCGCCTGCCTATGTCGACGCCGTCACCGAGGAGCCGGAAGACAGCTTCGGCGGCTTCGGTTTCGACGACGACCTCACCGCCTCGGACAACCCGGAAGAACGCAAGTACCGCCAGGCCTGCCAGATCGTGTTCGAGAACCAGAAGGCCTCCGGTTCGTGGCTCCAGCGCCAGATGGGCGTGGGCTACAACACCGCTGCCAAGTGGATCGAGCGGATGGAGGAAGACGGCTTCGTGGGCCCGGCCAACCATGTCGGCCGTCGGGAGATCTTCCGCGATTCCGACGGCAACCCGATCTGATTTTTCACGCGGAAGACCTGCGGCGTAGCGCGTAGTCCCTCCCCGTTCGCACCGCGGATGGGGAGGTGGGCGAGGCCGCAGGCCTCGGTCGGAGGGGTCTGCCCCTTGCCGCTTCCCCCTCCGTCACGCGCCTGAGGCGCGCGCCACCTCCCCATTGCTGCGCAACGGGGAGGGACTCATGCACCGCAAGAAGATGCAAATTTGCAACGTCCCGAAACTGTAAATCCCCCGTCACGCAGCCTTCATTGCTGCGTCGCAGCAACGTCACCATGCGGTGTCACGGGCAAGTCCTCTCTCCACCGATAAGGGCCTTCCCCTATGCTTCGCACCCGCTTCACGCGCGCTTCGCTGATCGCGCTCGCCACGACCCTCGCCGCTGCGCCGCAGGTGGCCTTCGCGCAGGATGATACCGCCGCCGCCGAGGACGATACCACCTCGGGCAACGAGATCATCGTCACCACCCAGAAGATCGAGCAGCGTGCGCTCGACGTGCCGATCACCATCTCGGCCGTGGCCGGCGAGCGCATCCGCGAGCTTGGCGTGACCGATCTTGACGAGCTGTCCTACTACACCCCCGGCCTGCTCATTCAGGAGCAGAGCGCCAACAACCCCGGCGTCGTGATCCGCGGGATCACCTCGGACAGCGGCTCGGCGCAGGAAGGCCCGCGCGTCACGCTCTATTACAACGGCGTCGACATCTCGCGCTCGCGCGGATCGTATCAGGCGATCTACGATCTCGAGCGCGTCGAAGTGATCAAGGGCCCGCAGGCCACCCTGTTCGGCACGGCGAGCGCTGTCGGCGCGATCAGCCTCGTCTCGGCCAAGCCGCGTCCCGGCTTCTCGGCCGAAGTGCGCGGCGGCTACGGCAATTTCAACCAGACGCTGGTCGGCGGCTACGTCAACATCGGCAATGACACCATCGCCGCGCGCATCGCGGGCGAGTGGCGTACGCGCGATGGTTATGTCGAGAACCTCAACCCCAATCAGGAAGAGGAACTCTACGCGCAGAACCAGCTGGGCCTGCGCGCCTCGCTGCGCTTCACCCCGAGCGACGCCTTCACCCTCGACATCATCGGCACCTATGACCAGCAGCGCAACGGCGGGACGCCGTTCATTTCGGGCACCTTCCCGGCCTTTGCCGGGGCACCGGGCGGCGCGGCCAACGCGTTCGAGAACGCCAATCTCGGCGGCTTTCCGGCGGGTGCAGCGGCGCTGGGCGATGACCAGCTGGGCCTGAACCGCGAGGTCTATGACCTCAACATCACCGCCGAATACCAGTTCGCCGATGACTGGACCTTCACCACCGTCAACGGCTACCGCGAATTCGACAGCCGCGAGGTGTTCGATGCTGACGGCAGCGCCGCGCCGTTCCTAGAATTCACCGAACTGGCGCAGGGCTGGCAGTTCAGCCACGAAGGCCGCTTCGCCTATGCCAGCGACAAGCTGCGTGCCAGCGCGGGCTGGAACCTGTTCATCGAGGACGGCCTCCAGAACGTGCCCTTCGCGACCGAGGAAGGCGTGTTCCTGACCTGTCTCGGCGGCCTGTTCGCGAGCCCGCGCCAGCTGTGCGTGGCCCCTGACGGCAGCGTGCCTGCGCTGGGCGCCACCAATATCCCCTACAGCGCGCTGCTGTTTGAAAACCGGGGCCGTAACGAAGCCTATTCGGTGTTCTTCGATGCGACCTGGATCCCGATCGAATCGCTCGAACTGACCGCCGGCGTCCGCTTCCTCGACGAATATCGCCGGTCCAGTTTCTCCAACAATATTCCGAACAGCGTGCTGACGGGTGCGCCCCTGATCCCCGGCGGGATCAATACCGGCGGCCGTGTCCTGTCCGGCGATGACGAATTTCAGGCAGTGCTGCCGCGCTTCAACGCGCTCTACCGGATCACCGACGATGTGAATGTCTTCGCCACCATCTCCAAGGGCCGCCGTTCGCCGGTGGTGCAGATCAACGCCGCCCGCGACGGAGCCGCAGTGATCGCCAACCGCCTCGACGTGGCCGAGGAAATCGTCTGGAACTACGAAGGCGGGATCAAGCTTTCGACCGGCCCGGTCTCGGCGGCGCTGGGCGTCTACTACCAGGTCTATGACAACTTCCAGGTGTCCGTCCCCGATCCGGCCCGCCCCGGCTTCTTCATCACCGCCAGCGCGGGCAGCGCGAAGAACCTCGGGGTCGAGGGCGAGCTGGCCATCGACCTGGCCGACTGGCTGAACGTGTTCGGCAACTTCAACTATATCGATGCCCAGATCGACAATGATCCGGGCAACGGCAACCTTGCCGGATCGCGCTTCCGCCTGCAGCCCGAATGGCAGGCCTCGGGCGGGTTCACGGTCGATTACGACTTCGGCGGAGCGCGCTTCTTCGCGACGCCGACCATCACCCACCGCAGCACGATCTTCTTCCAGGTGCCCAGCACCGCGCTGCTCAGCCAGGGGCCGGTGACGCTGGTCAACGCGCGCGCCGGGGTGAGCTTTGCCGAGGACCGCTATGAGATCGCCGGCTTCATCCGCAACGCCTTCAGTGAAGACTTCCTGCTCGACGCGGGCAACACCGGCGGGGCCTTCGGCATCCCGACCTTCATCCCCGGCGAACCGCGCTTCTACGGGGTGGAAGTGACCGCCAAGTTCTGATCGCACGCCCTTCGGGCACATGGCGGCGGGGGACCCTCGGGTTTCCCGCCGCTTTGCTTTTCAAGGGGATGGCAGCAGGGCGCCGAAACGCGTCAAAAGTTTATAATCGGGGTTAGGAATTTCTAAACGCAGCCCCCCGTATGCCGACGTGGTTAATGGGGGCTTCACCATGTCGATACCGAGGATTGCACGCATGCCGCGGCCCGCTCGCCGGGTCTGGCACGTCGCCGTGCTGGCGCTGGGCCTTGCTGCCGCCGCGCCGCTGGCGGCGGCGGATGAACAGGGCTGGCGGCTCGAACCCGATGCCCGCATCGACGTGCAGGCCGTCAGTGCCCAGACCACCACCCGCGACGAGGATCTGGTGATCGACGGCGAGGCGCTGTCGGTGCGCGGCCAGATCGGCCTCGGCATCGAAAGCAAGCGCACCCGCCTGCGGCTCGAGGCGGACCGGATCGAGGTGTTCCGCCTCGGCGAAGACCGCCGCGACGTCTCGCGCGACCGGCTAACCGCCAATATCGAGCACGATGTCACCGATACGCTCGAATTGCAGGCGCAGGTGGGGCGCTTTGACGATCTCGTCACGGTCGAATCCGCCGACACCGACGCCTGGGAATATTCCGGGCGGGTAACCTTCGAGCCGACGCGGGAAAACCGCTTCCGGGTGCAGGGCACCTGGCGCGACCGGCAATATGACAATGGCGCAGGCCCCGCCACCACCGGCGACGGGGCGCGCGTCGATGCGCAATACCGCCGCCGCTTTGGTGCCTACCACTATCTTACCTTCGATCTGCGCACCGAGACGATCCGTTCGGACGATCCGCAGCGCGGCTACGAGCGCGATTCCGCCGGGGTTGCCTACACCCGCCCGATCGGCCCCGACCTGCGCGTGCGCCCCGCGGTCGAGGTGATCAAGACCCGCTTCGATGGGCGCATCGCCGACAATGGCGCGCTGCGCCGCGACCGGCAGATCGTCCCCGAGATCGAGCTGCAATGGTGGCCCGGCAAGTGGCGCGTCGAGGCCGAGGCGAAATACGTGTTCTTCTCGAGCAACGAGAGCGCGCGCGAGCGCGAGGGTTATCGTCTGACGCTATCGGTCGGTTACGTCTTCTGAGATGATCGCCCGCGTCGGCCAGATCTGGGCGAATGCAACGCCGCAGGTCCGCCGCCCGTTCTATATCGGGCTGGCGGTCGCGGTGGTGCTCGCCGTGCTGGTCGGCCTGGGGGTCGCCAATACCGAGACCTTCCTCGCCTTGCCCTCCTCTTTCGAGGGCGTCGCCGCCTCGCAGGCGATCTGGGGACTGAAGCCTTCGAACCTGCTGATGGTGCTGCCGCTGGGGGCCTTCCTGGTGGTGCTGGCGCGCAGCTTCATCGGGCTGAAGGCCTTCGGGCTGTTCACCCCGATGCTGATCGCGCTCGCCTTCCTCCAGATCGGCCCGGTGATGGGGCCGGTGGTGCTGTGTTCTTCGGTGCTGGTGGGGATGATCGTCACCCCGACGCTGCTCAAGCTGCGCATGACCCGCGTCGGCTTTCTGGGCGTGCTGATCTCGCTGATCGTGCTGGTGCTGGTGGGTTTGCAGATGGTGCTCGACACGCAGCTGCAGGTCGATGCCTTCCCGGTGATTGTCTGCGCGCTGTGCGTCGAACGCTGGTGGAAGCAGTGGGGCAAGGACGGCGCCAAGCCCGCCGCGAAGATGGCACTCAACACCTTCTTGCTGGCGCTGATGATCGAGTTCGTGATGGTGTCGGACTTTGCGCTGGCGCTGATCGAATGGTCGCCGCTGCTGATGCCCGCCTTTACAGCCATCGCGATCGCGATCCTCGGGCGGTACCGGGGCCTGCGCCTGTCGGAGATCGGGCGCTTTGCCCCGATCTGGCTCGAGCGACGAAGGCGGACGAAGGCCGAAGCCGCGGCTGCGGCTGCGACCGCGCTGCCCGAAGGCGTGACCGAGGATCGCCGCAAGGGCCGGCCCGATACGCGGCGGGTGCCCGATCCGGTGCCCCAGCCAATCGAACCGCCCCAGCGCCTGCGCGAGCGGGCGGGCTACCGCAAGCCGCAGCTGGTGCCCCTGCACCGCAACCACGGGATGGTGCTCGCCGCGATGGCCAGACGACGAACAGCGTTGCGCGGGATGTGGGTGATCGGATCGGCCGAGGAGCTGCAACCCGACGGACACCGCCGCGCGCCGGACATTCTCCCCGAAAGCGAGGCCCCTGCGCGGCCTCGCTTGGTTGCATCTGGCGGGCGCGCCGTGGGTGACTGGGCGGAGGAAGTGCCCGGTCAGCGTCCACCGGTCCGGAATGCCTGGGTGATCCGCGGCGTGGAGGACATCTGAGATGTTCGGGCTGATCAATCGCTGGCTCGGCCTTGGCGAGGACGCGCTGACCGGAGGCGAGGTCCTCGGCATCAACATGCGCAATGCGCTGATCCAGAAATACAATCCGCGCCACGCGATCGAGCGCGCGCGCGACAAGGTCGCGGCCAAGCGCGCGCTCGAGGCGGCCGGGATAAGCTGCACCGGCACGGTCGCGGTGCTCGAGGATCACCAGCAGGTCGCCGATTTCAAGCCCAGCCGCGACATGCCCGATGCCTGAGCGATCAAGCCCGCGCGCGGCTCGCAGGGGGACGGCATTCTGCTGGCGGTGCGGCGTGAGGGGAACACGTGGTACAAGGGATCGGGCGCGGCGCTGCCTGAAGACATGGTGATGCACCACATCCAGAAAGTGGTCGACGGCGGCTTCTCGGGCGATTCCGCCGCCGAGGACGCCGCGCTGATCGAGCCGCTGATCATCGCCGACCCGGCGCTCTCGCGCATCGTGCCCGAAGGCCTGCCCGACCTGCGCGTCATCAGCCTCCACTATACCCCGCTGATGGCGATGGTGCGCCTGCCGACGATCGAGAGCGACGGCAAGGCCAACCTCCACCAGCGCGCGATCGGGGCGGGGATCGACATGGAGACCGGCTGCATCACCCGCGCAGTGGTGAAAGGCACGCCGATCACCCACCACCCCGATACCGGCGTCAACCTCATCGGCTTCGAGATCCCGGGCTGGAAGCGGGTGCTGGAGCTGGCCTCGCGCTGCGGCCCGGCGGTCGGCCTCGGCTATTGCGGGGCGGACATCGTGCTCGACGTGAATGATGGCCCGCTGGTGATCGAGGTCAATGCCCACCCGGGGATCGAGATCCAGAACATCTGTCAGGCAGGCCTCAAGTCGCGCATTGCGGCGACGGGCGAGGATTTCCGCTAAAGCTATTTGTCCATCACCGCAGGGGCTCCGAGCGGATTGAAGGGCGAGAGCGGCGCTTCAGGCGGCGCATCACGCTCGGCGATTTCGGCGGGGGTGAGCGGGCGGAAACGGATGGCGATGGGCGTGAAGCTCCCGTCGTCGCGCTGGCGGATCGTCACGATCCCGCGCTGGTCGCGGTTCTGGAGCTGTTCCTGAAGTTGCCGGGCGCGCTCCTGCCCGATGTAGAGGCGGCCGTTTCCGAGCGAGACGTCGTACACGTTGCTTCGATCGGCCTTCAGGAGATGCGCACAAGCAGCATCGGCCTTGCTCAAGGTAACGCGCTCGATCCGAGGCGCGGTGCCCTCGATGCAAAGCGCCTCCGGCCCGGGTCCGGTGGCCCAGAAATCGAGATTGGGCCAATCATAGGAAAACTCGACATAGTGCCCGCGCAGGTAATCGCGCGGGTCGTAACCCTGGATCGGCACCTCCCATTCGGTGCCGGTGTTGTAGGTGCGATCGCTCTCTACCCACAGCGCCCCGAGGCCGAGGAGCGGCAGGATGGCGGCGGCAAGACGGGGGGCGCGGATCATGCGCCGGGCTCCGCATCGGGCGCGAAGCGTTTCGACACCCGCACCGCGCCCCATGCCACGCCGAGGATCATCACGCCCGACAGGATCAGCCCCAGCCCGTTCATCAGCAAATCGCCCGCCAGCTCGAAGCTGAGGATGATGAGCCGCAAGGCGATCACGCCCACGGCCTGCTGGAACCCCCGGCGCCAGTGTGCAGTGAGCGCAGCCGCCCCGATCCCGACCCACAGGGCGAAGAACATCAGCGCGGCGGGGATGGTCGTGTCGTTCGCCCCATAGGCCAGCGCCATCACCACACCCGCGCCCGCAATGATCGCGCCCGCCATCTGGCCCGACACGCCCGGCCGTGCCAACACCACCCCGATGCCGCCTGCGACCAGCACTCCGGCGCAGGTCAGCACGCTGGCAAGGGCGTGGTCAGGGCCGCTGAACCCGCCAAAGCTCGCATAGACGCAGGCGAGCGAGCCGCCCGCCACCGCATAGGCGAGCGCCAATTGCTCGAGCCGCTCCCAGAAATCCTCGCGCGGGCTGCGACCGCCGAGCCACGCGGCGAGCGGGGCAAACAGCACCGGCAGCGCGACCACCAAGGCGAGCCAGATGCTCCAGCCCAAATCGGGCTCGACCCCGTATCGGCTGCTCGCCCAGACATATTCCCACGCCGTCCATACCGCCCCGCCCATCACCGCCAGCGCGCTCGGCCAGCTGCGGCCCGTCAGCAGCAGCAGCGGCACGAACAGCGCCAGCCACAGCGCGAGCGGTTGCCACAGCGGCGAGGAGGTCTGGTAGACCTGCCCCAGATGTCCGAAGAAGGTGAGACCCAAGGCCGCGGTGACGAACACCAGCGCCTCGACCGCCCACGGCGAGCGGGCCGCCAGCTGCTGCTCGCGTGCGAACAGCAGACCCAGCAGGCCCGCGATCAAGGCAAGGTGCACGGCAAGGCGGGCAAGCCCCGGGATATCCTCCCAGTTCGCCGCCACCACCGACACCACGCCCAGCCCGATGGCGAGCGCGCCGATGCCCCACACCGCCCACAGCACCAGCGGGCGGGCGTGGGCGGCTTCATAGGCGGCAAGGCGATCGCGCGTCGCAGCGTCGATCAGGCCGGCCTCGTGCCATTCGGCGATCTTGCGCGCGCTCATGGCGGGCAGCCTAGACGCCTGCCCGCCGCGCGGCAATCACTTCAGGCGCTTACTGCGCGCTGTCGAGCGCGGCCGCGCTCAGCACGGTCTGGTTCTGGATCGCGGCGGCGGCCCGCGCCTGACGGTCGGCAGCGAGCGGCACCAGCCCGATCTTGGCGAGCGCGCCGTCCGCGCCCCAGCTCTGCGCCCATTGGGCGAGGAACTTGTCGAGGCCCGGGGTGACCGGCAGATTGGCCTTCTTGACGTAGATAAACAGCGGCCGGCTCGCCTTGTAGCTGCCGTCGGCGATGGTCGCCGGGCTTGGCAGCACGCCATCGAGCGCCAGCGCCTTCACCGCCTGCGGGTTCTTGGCGAGGTACGAATAGCCGACGATCGCGATCGCCTCGGGATTGGAGGCGACGCGGCGGACGATCAGGTCGTCCTGCTCGCCCTGGCTGCTGAAGGCGCTGTCGCTGCGCAGCGCGTGGCAATCGCGCTGGAAGCGTTCGGGGTCGCTCTTCTCGAACGAGGCCATCGCGCTGTTCTGGCGGCAGCCGGGCTCGACCACGAGGTCGAGCAGCGCCTCGCGCGTGCCCGAGCTTTCGGGCGGGCCATAGACCAGGATCGGCGTGGCGGGGAGGGCGGCGTCGACATCGGCCCAGGTCTTGGTGGTCTGCTCGCGACCGAAGGGCTTGTTCGCAATCGCGCGGTAGACATTGTCGCGGGTCAGCTTGATGTCGATCCCGCGATCGGTGGCCGAGGCGAAGACGATCCCGTCCAGCCCGACCTCGATCTCGATGATCTCGGCAACGCCATTGGCGGCGCATTCGGCGAATTCGGCGCGGGTCATGCGGCGCGAGGCGTTGACGATGTCAGGGGTGGTCGCCCCGACCCCGGCGCAGAACGCCTTGATCCCGTCGGCGGTGCCCGAAGAGGCGACCTGCGGTGTGGCCAAGCCCTCGTTGGCGGCAACGAAATCCTCGGCGACCTGCTTGGCGAAGGGATAGACGGTCGATGAGCCGACCACGCTGATCGCCTTGGCGGCGGCATCCCCGGGGCTCTCGCCGCAGCCCGAAAGGCCGAGCACGGCAACCAGCATGAGCAACCCCGCCGGCGCGCGAGCGGTGCCCCGATCCATCATTGAAATCCCGTTTGCTTCAGACATCATTCCCTCTCCTCGTGGTCATGAATCCATGGAGCAGCGGGTCTATTCGGCCTCGAGATCGGCCTTGGTGAGGATCGTCAGGTTCTGCACCTTGGCGGTGTTAGCCGCCATCGCCTCGGCGGGCATCGCAACCATGCCGATGCGCGCAAGCGGACCGTCCTTGCCCCAGCTCTTGACCCACTCCTTCATGAAGTCCCCGAGCCCCGGAATAGCGCGCATGTGCGACTTCTTGACGTAAACATAGAGCGGCCGCGCGCCGGGGTATGAGAAATTCGCAATATTCTCGTAGGTCGCCTGCACGCCGTTCATCGGCAGGTCCTGCACCTTGTCGAGGTTCTCCTCGAGGTAGGAATAGCCGAAGATGCCGACGATCTTGGGGTTGGCGACGATCTTGTTGACGATCAGGTTGTCCTGCTCGCTCTGGTCGGAATAGGCACCATCATCGCGCACTTCGGTGCAGATCTGCTTGTATTTTTCCTCGTCGCTTTCCTTCAGCGCCGCCATCGCCGGGTCTTTCTTGCACCCGACTTCGAGGATCAGCTCCTTGAGCGCATCACGCGTGCCCGACGTGCTGGGCGGGCCGTAGACGAGGATCGGTTCGGCGGGCAGCGCCGGGTCGACATCCTTCCAGGTCCTGGCGGTCTGCGGCTTGCCGTAAGGGTTGGCGGCCAGCGCCTTGTAGACCGTCTCGGGCGACAGGTTCAGCATGATCCCGCCCTTGGCCGAGGCGAAGGCAATCCCGTCGAGCCCGACCTGGAGTTCGATCACCTCGTCGACCTTGTTCGAGGTGCAGGCGTCGAATTCCGAAGGCTTCATGCGGCGCGAGGCGTTGACCATGTCGGGGGTGTTGGGGCCGAGGCCCGAACAGAACAGCTGGATGCCGTTGCCGGTGCCGGTCGATTCGACCAGCGGGGAGCGCATGTCGGGAAAGGTGCGCGAGAAGTTCTCGGCGACCAGCTTGGCAAAGGGATAGACCGTCGAGGAACCAACCGCATGGACCGACTGCGCGCCCGCACCGCCGCCGGCATCGCAAGCGGTCAGCGCGGCTGCGGCGAGCGCCAGAACGGCGCCGGTCTTGAGGCGGGTGGTGGTGGAGTACAGCATGGCGAATCCCGATTGGTGCCAGTGGCACAAGGCTTGTCTCAATGCCCGCTAAAAGCATTTCATGACAAGGCTGCGACTGCGCAGCGCGGCGGGATGCGTCACGCCTGCCGACGCCGGATAACCCACTCAAACGGCATGACATTATCTCCAGAATGGAGTGAATTCGCTTAACAGCATCGTAAGGGCTTGCATGGTAGGGCTGCGGAGATGGAACTTCTGCGCCTCCTTACCCGGCTCGGCATGGTCGTCGCGCTGCTGATGTTGCTGTCTGCACGACCGGCATGGGCCGACACCTCCGGCGAGCCGATCTATGCCCCTGCCTGTCACGCGGCGAGCGGCCTGAATACCGGGCTGGACGCGATGCGTCCGCGCGCGGCGTGGACGTGCGACGGCACCGGCTGGCGCTCGGATGTGCCGGCGGTGTGGCTGCGGTTCGAGGCGGCAAGCTGGAAGGATGGCGAGCTGCCGCGCCGTTTCTTCACCCGCAACGCGCGGTTCCGGTCGATCACCTTCCATGCCATCGATGCGGACGGGGCGGTACGCAGCCTCGCGCTGACCGAGGCCGACGGCAACCCCTTCCCCGCCGGCCCCGTATTCGAGCTGCCGCTGCCCGCGATCACGCCCGAGACCGCCACGCTCATCGCCCGGATCGAGGCGCCCCATTCGGTGCCGATGCTGACCGAGGCGCGCGTCACCCACGATCTGCGCCACGCCGACTGGTCGCAGGTTGACATGATGCTGCTCGCATTCGTTGCGGGCATGCTGATCCTGCCGCTGCTGTTCGACATCAGCTTCTTCCTCGTTCTGCGCGAGCGTTTCGTTGTGCTGCATGCGGCGATGGTGACCGCGATGATGACCTATGTGCTCGCTGCAGGCGGCCTCGCCTCGGCCTTTGTCACGCTGCCGGTGGCGATGATTGCGGTGACGGGCGCGCTGTCATGGGCGGTCGGCGTGGGCATTTCGGCGCTGTTCCTGGCAAGCTTCCTCGAGCGCGGGGCGCAATCCCCGGCGATGCGCCAGGTGACCATTGCGACCGGCTGGTTCACGATGTTCGTGCCCGGCTTCTTCGCGCTCCAGCTCGATGCCACCCAGCGGTTCGACGATGTCGGCTATTTCATTACCTTCATGCCCGCGATCATCGTGATCAGCGCCGCGGTGATCGAAGCGATCCTGCGCGGCAGCCGCTCGGCGCGCTTCCTCGCCATGGCCTGGGGGCCGATCATCATCGCCTCGATCGAACGCCTGCTGCGCGGTCTGGGCTTGCACATCGCCCCCTCGAGCCACGACCAGATGCTGTATGTCGCGATCGGGATCGAGGTTGTGGTGATATCGCTCGCCATCGCCGACCGCTTCCTCGCGCTGCGCCGCGAGCGCGATGCGGCGCTGACCGAGGCGAAGATGCTCGAACAGCTCTCGGCGCGCGATTCGCTCACCGGGCTGATGAACCGCCGCGCCATCGAGGCGCGGTTCGACGAACTGCTGTCGCAGGGCTTCAACACCTTCGCGCTGGTCGATCTCGACCGCTTCAAGATGATCAACGACGTTCACGGCCATCAGGTCGGCGATGCGGCGCTGATCGCCTGCGCAAGCGCGATCCGCGCCTCCGGGGACCGCGATTCGATCGCAGTGCGACTGGGCGGCGAGGAATTCGTGGTGCTGCTGCGCGGCCCCCGCCCGATCGAGCGCGCCGAGGCCTTGCGGCAGGCGATCCCGATGCGCATCGCCAAGGAAGTCCCGGGGCTCGACATGCCGGTGACGGCGAGCATGGGTGTGGTGGTGATCGACGATGCCGATGCCTCCAAGATGGCCTTCGCCGAATTCTACGCCCGCGCCGACGCGCTGATGTACGAAGCCAAGGCGAGCGGCAGGAACCGGCTGTGCTACGAACGCCTGACCGTGTTCCGCTCCGCGCCCGAGGGGCGGCGGATCAAGGACGAGCGGGCGGCGTGATCCCCTAAAGGAACGGCCCCAGCACCTCGGGCCGCACCCGCGCCAGCCGCCGGGTCGCGCGGTCGAGCATCGCCCAGCTGGTCGCGGCGCTGACGAGGCGCTTGCCGGACGCGTCGGTGAACTCCACCCGCCGCAGCGACTTCGCCCCTTGCGCGGGGCCTTCGATCCACGTCTCGGCCTGCACGGTCTCGCCGAGGCCGATATTGCCGCGATAATCGATCTCGTGCCGCACCACGACCCAGAAGTACGCCGCCCGGTCCTCGGCCCGCGCCACCGCGTCCCAGTGGGCGGTCGCCATGTCCTGGATCCACTGCACCCACACGGTGTTGTTGACGTGGCCGAGCTCGTCGATGTGCTGCCGCTCGGCTACGAAGGTGCGGGTAAAGGTCGAGGGCATTCTCGCCCGTTACCCCCGCCCGCCAGCGCCGGCAATAATTGGAAGTGTTTGTTAGTGCCCTTCAGCTAGCATGCGGCCCATGAGCGACGAACTCCCCGACAGGCCCGACCGCGGCTTCCGACCGACGGTGAACTACGTCCAGCCGCAGGGCAGCCGGGGCAAGAGCCTCGTTATTACCCCGGAGGGAATCTTTTCCTACGAAGCGGGCCAGATGACGACGATCGCCGATGCGGTCGACGGCTTCTGGGCCAATGTCGCGCACGATCCGCGCGAGTGGAACACCAATCTCAAGGGCTATGACTGGCTGCTCGCCCATGCCGAAGAGGCGAGCCGTGAGGACCTGCGCCGCGCGCTGGGCTGGCTTGAGGGAGCCATCGCGCTGAAGGACCGCGCCGGTGCGGTTGCCGCCTGCCGCTATCTTGCCGCGATGCCGCTGCCCTTGCTCGCTGCGGATCATGGGCGCCTGACCGCGATCTTCAACAGCCGCAAGGTCGGGATGGTGTGGCAGGTGACGCCCGATCTCGACGTCAAGCCGCTCCCGAGCGGACCGATCCCCAAGTTCGGCGGCGAGGCAGGGTTCGGCCTGATCCGCGCGGTGCCGGAACTCTACCTCAAGCTGGCGATGCTCAGCCCCGAGATGGAGAGCATCGTCAGCCTGCTGGCGGCGGAAGCGATCCGCTACGGCGTATCACTGCCGCCGGAGCTGGTGGCGATGGCGAAGTAGGCCGACCCCGTCAGCGCGCGCGTGAGACAGGCGGTCAAACGCATTCCTTGCCGAACACGCAAGCAGCCCACAGCAACGCGAAAGGAGCGGCCAGCAACGCCAACGTGATGGCCGAGACAATCAGGATGCCGCGATCGTAGTTCGGCGCCTTCACTCGCCCTCGCTCTTGGGTGCCATCCCCATCTGCCATAGGATGAAGGCGAATTCCTCCGCGGTCTCCTTGAGGCTGTTCCACCGCCCCGATTGCCCCCCGTGGCCCGCGCCCATGTTGGTCTTGAGCAGCAGCAGGTTGTCGTCGGTCTTCACCTCGCGCAGCTTGGCGACCCACTTGGCAGGCTCCCAATAGGTCACGCGCGGGTCGTTGAGGCCGGCAGTCACCAGCAGCGGCGGATAGGCCTTGGCGGTCACCTGATCATAGGGGGAGTACGACAGCATGTAGGCAAACGCCGCCTTGTCGGTGATCGGGTTGCCCCATTCCTGCCACTCGCCGGGGGTGAGCGGCAGCTTCTCGTTGAGCATCGTGTTCACCACATCGACGAAGGGCACATGCGCCACGACCGCGCCATATTGCGACGGATCCTGATTGATCACCGCCCCCATCAGCTCGCCGCCCGCCGAGCCGCCGCTCGCGGTCACCATGCCCTCGGCGGTGTAGCCCTTGGCGATCAACCCCCGGCCCGCATCGACGAAATCGTTGAAGGTGTTGGTCCGCTCGAACAGCTTGCCTTGCAGATACCAGCGCCGCCCGAGATCGTCCCCGCCGCGAATATGGGCGATGGCATAGGCAAAGCCGCGGTCGACCAGCGACAGGCGCGAGGTCGAGAAGCCCGGCGGCACCGCATAGCCATAGGCGCCATAGGCATAGAGGTGGAGCGGCCCCGGCCCCTCGATCCCGGCCTGCTTCAGGATCTCGGCGCGGTCCTTGCGCATCAGCACGCTGACCGGCACCTGCGTCCCGTCACGCGCGGTGATGGTCAGGCGTTCGGAGACATACTTGGAAGCGTCATAGCCGCTCGGGATTTCCTGCGTCTTGAGCGTCGTCAGCTTCCCCGTCTTGACGTCGTAGTCATAGACCGTCCCCGGCGTCACCATCGACTGGTAGGACAGGCGCAGCACGCTCATGTCGTATTCGGGGTTGTTGGAGAGGCCCGCCGTGTAGCTCGGCTCAGGGAAGGTCACGGGGGTGATCTTCGCCGGATCGGCATATTGCCGCAGCTGGATCTGGTCGAGCCCGTTGAGCCGCCCCTCGGTGACGAAGAAGTCCTTGAACAGGTCGAAACCGGTCAGATAGAAATCGTCCGAGCCGGGGATGACGGTCTGCCACTCACCCGGCATCTCGAGCTTCGCCTTGGCGAGGCGGAAGTTGATGTGATCGTCATTGGTCCACACCCACAATTCGCCGTCCCGCACGTCGACGCCGTATTCGACGCCCTTCTTGCGCGGCTTCACCAGAATCGGCGCGGCGGTCGGATCGGCCGCGGGGACGAGGCGCACTTCGCTCGTTTCGTTGTCGCCGGTGGCGATGATCAGCCAGTCTTCTTGCGCCGAAAGGCCGGTGCCGACGCCGAAGGACTGGTCTTCCTCCTTGTAGAGCGTCACGTCACTCTCGACCGGCGTGCCGATCACGTGCAGCTTCGCTTCGAGCGTGCGCCACTCCTCGGTCGAGGGGCCGTAGACGATGGCGGTGTCGCCCTTCACCCACACGAGATCGCCGCGCAGGTTCTCGATCACGTCGGGCAGGTGCTCGCCAGTCTGCAAGTCCTTGATCCGCGCGGTGTAACGCTCGCCGCCTGAGGTGTCGGTGGCATAGGCGAGGAAGCGGCCGTCCTGGCTGATCGAGGCCGCGCCGAGGCGGAAATATTCCTGCCCCTCGGCAAGCGCGTTCTCGTCGATCAGCAGCTCGGGCTCACCCCCGGCGACCGGCTTCCTGTAATGCTTGCGATACTGCGCGCCTTCCTCGAACTCGGACCAATAGAGGTAATCGCCGTCCTTCTGGGGCACGGTCGAATCGTCCTCCTTGATGCGCGCCCGCATCTCGGCGAACAGCGCGTCGGTCAGCGCCTTCTGCCCCTCCATCTGCGCCTCGAAAAAAGCGTTCTCGGCCTTGAGGTGATCGAGCACATCGGTGTCGTCCACCGTGGGGTAGGACTTGTCGTAGAGCCAGTCATAGGGGTCTTCGACCGTGATGCCGTGCACGGTGTAGGTGTGCGGGCGCTTGGCAGCGACGGGGGGCTTGATCTCGGTCGAGGCAGGCATGGTCACTCTGGCAGAATCCTTGGATGGAGCGGCCATTGCGGCCGGGGCATAGGTGGTAACGGCGATTGCGGCGGCAAGGGCCGCAAGGCTGATCGGGCGAAGCATAGGATTGCGGATTTCCGTGTGTTGGTCTGGGTGGAAACACAAGCCCGTCGGGCCTATGATGCCGTTGTAATGCGACATTGATGCGCGGCAAGTGCCCGCGCCTGCGCCCGAGGATCGACGATATGCTTATGTCCACCCACGAAGCCCGCCTTGCCGCCCTGCGCCAGGAGCTGAAGCGGCGGGGGCTCGATGGCTTCATCGTCCCGATCTCCGACGAACACATGAGCGAATATGTCGGCGACTATGCCCAGCGCCTCGCTTGGCTGACGGGCTTCGGCGGCTCGGCGGGGTTCGCCGCGGTCACGCTGAACCACGCCGCGATCTTCGTCGACGGGCGCTACACCGTGCAGGTGCGCGAGCAGGTCGACGGGAACCTGTTCGAATACCGGAGCGTCCCCAAGGACACATTGGGCGGCTGGCTCGGCGAGGTGTGCGAGAGCGGGGCGAAGATCGCCTATGACCCCTGGCTCCACACCTGGGCCTGGGTCGAGGCGCTGGAAAAGCGGGTTGCGGCCAAGGGCATCACCATGGTGCCTTCGACAAGCAATCCGGTGGACGCCGTGTGGGCCGATCGCCCCGCCCCCTCGCCCGCAATCGCCATCCCCCATGCCGACGACCTCGCCGGCCGCTCCTCCGCCGACAAGCGCGCTGCGGTCGCCGACTGGCTGGCGAAGGAGGGTCACGATGCGGTGGTCATCCCGGCGCTGGATTCGGTCGCATGGCTGCTCAACATCCGCGGGGCCGACGTGGCGCATACCCCCGTCGCGCTCTCCTATGTGATCGCCCACAAGGACGGCAGCGCCGAGCTGTTCATCGCGCCCGAGAAAGTGACGCCCGAGCTCACCCGCCACTTGGGCAATGCCGTGACGATCCGCGACCGCGCGGGCTTCGAGGGGGCGCTGGCGTCCGCCTTTGCGGGGAAAAGCGTCGCGCTCGATCCCGATTTCGCGGTGGTCGGCATTGCGCAGGCCCTGCGTGCAGGCGGCGCGAGCTTCGCCTTCAAGCAGGACCCGACGATCCTCGCCAAGGCGGTCAAGAACGCGGTCGAACAGCAGGGCCACCGCGACGCGCAGGCGCGCGACGGGGCGGCGGTGAGCAAATTCCTGCGCTGGCTGGAGATCGAAGCGCCGAAGGGCGGGGTGGATGAACTCTCCGCCGCCGCGCGCCTGCAAGCCTTCCGCGAAGAGGACGAAGGCCTTCGCGACCTCAGCTTCGACACCATCTCCGCCGCCGCCGGCCATGCCGCGCTGCCGCATTACAAGGTGGACGCGGACAGCAATATCCCTATCCCGCCCTCGTCGATCTATCTCTTTGATTCGGGCGGGCAATATCCGGGCGGCACCACCGACATCACCCGCACGGTGTGGGTCGGCCCCGGCGAGCCCTCGGCGGAAACGCGCGACCGCAACACCCGCGTGTTGAAGGGCCACATCCAGCTCGCCCGCGCGGTGTTTCCGCAAGGAACGGCGGGCGGGCAGCTTGACGTGCTCGCGCGGCAATATCTGTGGGAGGCGGGGGTCGATTACGCCCACGGCACCGGGCATGGGGTGGGCAGCTTCCTTGCCGTCCACGAAGGCCCGCAACGCATCGCCAAGCCCTCGGGCGGGCAGGCCGGGACGGGGGCGGAGCTGCACGCGGGCATGATCCTCTCGAACGAGCCGGGCTATTACAAGCAGGGCGCCTTCGGCATCCGCATCGAGAATCTGGTGCTGGTCGAGGAACGCGAGATTGCGGGCGCGGAGGGCCGCTATCTCGGCTTCGAGACGCTGACCTATGTGCCGCTGGATCGCAAGCTCATCGAAAAGGCGCTGCTGACGGCGGAGGAAATCGCCTGGGTCGACGCCTACCATGCGCAGGTCCGCACGCTGCTCTCGCCGCGCCTTGCGGGCGAGGATCTGGCGTGGGTGGAGCGTGAGACCCAGCCCCTCTGATCCACCCCCACCCCGGGCTTGACCCGGGGCGGGGAGAAGGTCGCTTGTCGCAGTCCAAATGTTCTTGTAATGTTCTCATATCGCGAGTCGCGTTAAGGGAGGAAAACACATGATCGGCTACGTCACCCTCGGCACCAATGACCTGCCCCGCGCAGCAGCTTTCTACGATGCGCTCGCTGCGCAGTTCGGGCTCGGTCGGATGATGGATTTCGAAACCTTCATCGCCTGGGGCGAATTCGGCGGGGCACCGGGGATCGCGGCGACGGTGCCGTTCGATGGCCAGCCCGCCACCGTGGGCAACGGGGTGATGGTTGCGCTCGAAGTGAAATCACCGGAACAGGTCCACGCGGTCTACGACACCGCGCTCGCCCACGGCGGCACCTGCGAAGGCGCACCCGGCCCTCGCGGCACGGACGGCTTCTACGCGGGCTATTTCCGCGATCCGGACGGCAACAAATTGAACGCCTTCTGCATGGTCGCCAAGGGGTAAGGCGGTCGCCCTGCCGTTGCGGGGTCATTGTACGGTCGTTGCGGGGTCATCACATGGCAGTGAGCGCGCAATGAGCGGGCGGTAGCCGGGCGCTTTGTCGTCGCGGCTGCCCCGGAGGGGCGATGTTCGCGCAATGTTTCACGTGAAACATTGCCGAACGCCCGCTCAGCGCATCAGCCCACCGATAAGGTTCCTGACGAAAGCGGTCGCTCCGGTCTTCAGCGGGTCGGCGCCCGATTTCTTGCCAAGCACCATCGCCACCGCCATCGAAGCGAGCGAGCCGCTGGCCGCGGTCATCGCGCTCTTGCCGGCCTTCTCCCACACAGACGGCGTCCTGCGTTCGCGCTTGGCGACCTCTTCCTTGCCCTTCTCGGCCACTTCCTCGGCGGTCGCGGCGGCATCGGCGGCCTTAGCGGCGAGCACTTCGGCGGCGCTCTCGCGGTCTACGGCCGTGTCGTATTTGCCTTCGAGCGGGCTGATCGACTGGATGATCGCGCGCTCCTTCTCGCTCACCGGCCCCAGCCGCGAGCGCGGCGGCTTGATCAGCGTGCGCTCGACCACCGTGGGCGCGCCGTCATCGTCGAGGGTCGAGACCAGCGCCTCGCCGACTTTCAGCTCGGTGATCACCGCCTCGACATCAAGCTTCGGGTTGACCCGGAAGGTCTCGGCCGCCGCCTTGATCGCGCGCTGATCGCGCGGGGTGAAGGCGCGCAGGGCATGCTGCACCCGGTTACCGAGCTGGCCCGCGACTTCCTCTGGAATATCAATGGGATTCTGCGTCACGAAGAACACGCCCACGCCCTTCGAACGGATCAGCCGCACGACCTGTTCGATGGTGTCCTGCAAGGCCTTGGGCGCGTCGTCGAACAGCAGGTGCGCTTCATCAAAGAAGAACACCAGCTTGGGCTTCTCGGGGTCGCCCACCTCGGGCAAGCTCTCGAACAGCTCGGCCAGCAGCCACAAGAGGAAGGTGGCGTAGAGCTTGGGGCTGCGCATCAGCTTGTCGGCGGCGAGCACGTTGACAAGCCCACGCCCCTGATCATCGACCTTGAGGAAGTCGTTGATCTCGAGCGCCGGCTCTCCGAAGAAGTGGTTCGCGCCCTGCGCCTCGAACGAAAGCAATTGCCGCTGGATCGAGCCGACCGAGGGCTTGGTGACATTGCCGTACTTGCCCGAAAGATCGGCAGCATTCTCGTTCGCCCAGGCGAGCAGCGCCGAGAGGTCCTCGAAGTCCAGCAGCAGCAGGCCGTTCTCGTCGGCGTAGCGGAAGATGATCTGGAGCACGCCTTCCTGCGTCTCGTTGAGATCGAGCAGGCGCGACAGCAGCAGCGGGCCCATTTCCGACACCGTGGTGCGGATCGGGTGGCCCTGTTCGCCATAGAGATCCCAGAAAATCACCGGATTGTCGGCATAGCTGTAATCGGTGATGCCCAGTTCCTTGGCGCGCGCCTCCAGCTTGTC
>PNKW01000059.1 GCA_013822695.1 Erythrobacter sp.
GATCTCCTGAATCGGTCTTTGGCCGATGTAGGGGAACACATCCCGCTCCATTCGGGACCAGACACGATCGGCATGCGCCGGATCCAGTGCAGTCTTTCGGTTCTCATGCCAGCGGTTCGCGACGGCGAAGAAGGTGTCCCCTCCCTCCGATATTACTTGGCCCTTGGCCAACATCGGGTCTCTGCCTTCCGCGAGGAGGGCTTTAGCCGCCCGACGCTTTTCTCTGGCAGCTGCGATCCCCAATGCCGGGTAGGCTCCGAAGGAGAGCAGCTTCTCCTTGCCTGCAAAGCGGTACTTCATCCGCCAGAGCTTCGCGCCATTCGGCTGGACGAGCAGAAACAGGCCTTCGCTGTCGGCTAGCTTGTAAGCGCGCTCCAGCGGCTTGGCGTTCTTCGCTTGGTTCTCTGTGAGAGGCATGGGGGTATCGCTCCTTTCCGATACTCCGCGAAAATACCCCCAAAATACCCCCACACCAAATTTGGCTGCATGTGGAAGGCCATGGACGCATGCGGACGCGAATCACCCGCAACCCTCTACTTTTTCAGCGATTTTCGGATGAATTCGGAAGCATCTGGAAGCTTCCGGAAAGGCCTATGGTAGCGGAGGAGGGACTCGAACCCCCGACACGCGGATTATGATTCCGCTGCTCTAACCGGCTGAGCTACTCCGCCCCATGGGCATCCGGCGGGCTGGGCCAAGCCGGATTCGGCTCCGGGTGTCGGCCCGGGCGAGGCGCGCACTTAGGGCGGGCGCGGCGCGGGGTCAAGCCCCTTGGGACGGCCCTGTCAGAGCCGCTCCTTGCCGCGGAAGGCGCTGGTCTTGATCTCTTCCCACGGGCCGCCGCAATAGCGGTGCAGCGCCAGCGCAGGGAAGGTGAAGCGGCCCTTGGCGACCCACGGGGCCAGCACCGGCGGCAGCGAAGCCTGAAGCGCCCTTGCCTCGTCCTTGGTGACCTTGTTCTGGATGGTGACGTGCGGGCGCGGCTCATACAGATCCTGCGTGGTAAGGCTGCCGCGGAAATGCTCGGCTATGCCATGGCGAAGGGCGAGCAGCTGCGGTGCCTCGAGCGCGATGGCGGTGCCTTTGCCCAGGTCCATCACGCCCTTCACCGCGCCCTCAGGCGGCGCGAATTCGGCGGCGAGCTTGGGCAAGTAGTCGCGCAGCTCCTCGAGCAGCGAGGGCGCGAAGGCGTGGAACAGCGTCACATGCGCGTGGAGGTGGTTCCTGTCCGGCGGATAATGGGCGCGGCGCAGACCCTCGGCGAAGGCCTGAAGGTCGCGCGGGAGGACGGCAGTCAGGATAAAGGCCTGCGGCATGGTGCCCTCCTGTCGCTTACATCTCGCCCCGTTCACGGCGGATCGCATACCACTTGGCGACATTCGCGTTGTGCTCGGCGAGCGTGTCTGCAAACCAGTGCCCACCGGTCCCGTCGGCGACCATGAACAGCGCAGAGGTCTTCTCGGGGTTGAGCACCGCGGCGATACTGGCGCGGCCGGGATTGGTGATCGGCCCTTCGGGCAGGCCGGTGCGGGTGTAGGTGTTGTAGCCGTTGACCGCCGCGATCTCGGACTGGTTGATCCGGCGGCCGAGCGGCTTGCCTCTGGTGATCGGGTAGATGATCGTCGGATCGGCTTGCAGCTTCATGCCGGTGCGCACGCGGTTCGAATAGAGCCCGGCGACCATGCGGCGCTCGTCAGGCTTGCCGGTTTCCTTCTCGACGATCGAGGCGAGAATCAGTGCCTCGCGCAGCGTTTCAACCGCAATGCCGGGCGCGCGCCTGGCCCATTCCTCGGCCAGCGCCTTGTCCATCGCTGCCTGCATCTGTTCGACGAGGCTCTTGCGGGTCTGCCCGCGTTCGAAGCTGTAGGTGTCGGGCAGGATCGAGCCTTCGGGCGGCACCGGGATTTCTCCGGTGAGCAGTTCCTCGCCCATCAGCCGTTCCCACACGAGGACAGAGGGCATGCCTTCGGGGATGGTGATGAACCGCCGGATCACGTCGCCCGACTGGAAGGCGTCAAGGATGTCGCCCTGGCTCATGCCCGAGGTGAGCAGGAATTCGCCCGCCTGAATCGGCGCGTCGGAGCCGAAGATGCGGGCTTGCAAAGTGAAGCCGGAGGCCGAGGTGATCAGCCCCTCGGCCTCGAGCTTGGCAGCGACGGTGCCGACCGAGGCGCCGGCGGGGATCGTGAAAGGCGTGTCCTTGGCGATCGTCGCCGACCCGAGGAAGGTCCACACCAGCACCAGCCCCGCCGCAGCAAGGCCCAGCACCAGCAGCACGAGACCCCGCAGGCGTGTCACGGTATCAGTCGACCTTCTGCATGATGATCGAGGCGTTGGTGCCGCCGAAACCGAAGGAGTTGTTGAGTACTGCACGAACTTCTCGCTTCTTCGCCACCAGCGGCACGAGGTCGATGCCCTCGGTGCCCTCGTCGGGATCGTGGAGATTGAGCGTCGGCGGCACGATCTGGTCGCGCATCGCGAGGATGCAGAAGATCGCCTCTACCGCGCCCGCGCCGCCCAGCAGGTGGCCGATCGCGCTCTTGGTCGAGGACATCGACGCGCCCGACAGTCCTTCGCCCAGCACGCGCTTGATCGCGGCAAGTTCGATGGTGTCGGCCATGGTCGAGGTGCCGTGGGCGTTGATATAGTCGATGTCGCCCGGGCCGAGACCGGCCTTCTTCAGCGCCATGCGCATCGCCAGTTCCGCGCCGCGGCCTTCGGGGTGCGGGGCGGTGACGTGATAGGCATCGCCCGACAGTCCGTAGCCGGTCACCTCGGCATAGATCTTGGCGCCGCGCGCCTTGGCGCGTTCATATTCCTCGAGCACCACCACGCCCGCGCCTTCGCCCATGACGAAGCCGTCACGATTGCGGTCATAGGGACGGCTCGCTTCCTTGGGGCGGTCGTTCATGCTCATGTTGAGCGCGCGCGCCTGCGCAAAACCGGCGATGCCGAGCGGGTTGACGGTGCTTTCCGCCCCGCCCGCCAGCATGATGTCGGCATCGTCGGCCATGATCATCCGCGCGGCATCGCCGATCGAGTGCGCGCCGGTGGAACAGGCGGTGACGACTGCATGGTTCGGCCCCATGAAGCCGTACTTAATCTGCACCTGCCCGGTGATGAGGTTGATCAGCCGCCCGTGGACGAAGTGGGGGCTGACCCGCCCGGGGCCGCGTTCGTGGAGGTTGACGCTCTCGATCTCGATCCCCGGCAGCCCGCCGATGCCCGAACCGATCGAGCAGCCGGTGCGCTCCTTCTCGGCCTGGGTCATGTCGGTGAGGCCAGCGTCTTCGAGCGCTTGGCCTGCGGCATCGATGCCATAGACGATGAAGGGATCGACCTGGCGCTGCACCTTGTGGTCGACGCGCTTGTCGGGGTCGAAACCCCAGGGGTGATCCTTGGGCTTCACTTCGCAGGCGATGGTGCACTTCTGGTTCGAGGCATCGAAGCGGGTGATCGGCCCCGCCCCGCTTTCGCCCGCGATGAGGTTCGCCCACGAGGTCTCGACGTCACCGCCCAGCGGGGTGACTAGACCGAGGCCGGTAACAACCACACGGCGCATTTGCGTTCTCCGATAAAGCAACAGGCCCAACCCCCCAAGGGCTGAGCCTGTCTAGGCCCTGATCCGCGCTCCGGCAATCAGATGGCCGGATGG
Organism: Erythrobacter sp.; assembly: GCA_013822695.1. GTDB lineage: Bacteria > Pseudomonadota > Alphaproteobacteria > Sphingomonadales > Sphingomonadaceae > Erythrobacter. Next base: position 3,656 of record PNKW01000059.1, read on the forward strand.
TCGGCCGCCTTGTCCCCATAAGGAGCGCGGCGGGCCGACACGGAATGAGGGGCGTCTATGCGGGACTTAGCCCTTGTGTTCTTCGATGTACTTGGTCGCGTCGCCGACCGTGGTGATCTTCTCGGCCGCATCGTCGGGGATTTCGACGCCGAATTCCTCTTCGAAGGCCATCACCAGTTCGACGATGTCGAGGCTGTCCGCACCGAGATCGTCGATGAAGCTCGCATCCTGGGTGACCTTGTCAGCCTCGACGCCGAGATGCTCGACGACAATCTTTGCCACCCGGTCGGCAGTATCGCTCATGGTATTCCCTCTTGAAACTGGGGTTAGAAAATGTCGCGCTTGCCCTAAAGAAGGGCGTGGACAAGCGCAAGTGGGCATGACGGCCCACGAGCACAAGGTCCGTAATGAATGGAAAAGTGGTGCTCGGTCCGGCGGCGGGCGCAAAGGATTGCCGCGTTTGCCGCTGCGGCGACGCGGAGCACAGCTTGCCAGGTGCCGAACTGTCGTGCGAAAGGCGACAGAATCGTCATGCTGACCGTCTATTCCCCTCGCCAGAATGCCCACGACCCGCTGCGCGAACTCAACAACGGGGAATGGATGGCCTATGCCGAGAGCCCCGCGCGGCTCGAGTCCGTGCTGGCGCAAATGGGTGAAGCGACGGCCCCTGTCGATAACGGACTTGCGGCGATACTGGCTGTTCACGATCCCGCCTATGTGGCGTTCCTGGAATCAGCGCACCAAGAGTGGCTGGCACAGGGCCGGAGCGGCGATGCGATTGGCTATGCCTTCCCCATTTGTGGACGCAGGCCCCTCACTCATGACCGGATCGACGCAAAGCTCGGGCAATTCGGTTTCGACGCCGCCACCCCGATTGCTGCGGGTACCTGGGGCTCGGCCTATTGGAGCGCGCAATCGGCGCTGAGCGCGCTCGCGGCGTTGGCTGAGGGCGGCGAGTCGCAGGCCTTCGCGCTGTGCCGCCCACCCGGGCACCACGCGGGCGCTGACTATTTCGGCGGCTATTGCTACCTCAACAACGCCGCGATTGCCGCGCGTGCGGCGGAGGCGCGCGGGCTGGGGCCGGTCGCGGTGCTCGATGTCGATTATCACCACGGCAACGGCACGCAGGACATCTTCTACGAGGACGCAGGCGTCTTCTTCGCCTCGATCCATGCCGATCCGCGCACCGATTACCCCTATTACTGGGGCCATGCCGACGAGCGCGGCGCGGGTGCCGGAGAGGGCACGACCTTCAACCAGCCGCTGCCGCGCGGCACCGGATGGGCGCAATATGAGGCCGCGCTGGGCAAGGCGCTGGAAGCGATTGCGGGTTTTGGCGCGCGCCTGCTGATCGTCAGCTATGGCGCCGATACCTTCGCCGGGGACCCGATCTCGCATTTTGCCCTGACAACCGAGGACATGCACCGCATCGGCGCGCGCATCGCCGCGCTGGCGCTGCCGACGCTGGTGGTGATGGAGGGCGGCTACCACATCGCGGCGCTGGGCCGCAACGTCGCCGCCTTCCTGTCCGGACTTGAAGGCGGCTAGCCCCCCTGCTCTCAGCCTGCGGCCGGCTTGGCCTGCGGTTCAACCACGCGCAGGTGCAGCTCGCGAAGCGAGCGCGGTTCGGCCGGGCTCGGCGCGCCCATCAGCAGATCCTCGGCGCGCTGGTTCATCGGGAAGAGCGAGATCTCGCGTAGGTTCTTGGCGCCGCACAGCAGCATGATGATGCGGTCGACCCCTGCCGCCATACCCCCGTGCGGCGGCGCGCCGTATTGGAAGGCGCGGTACATGCCGCCGAAGCGCTCTTCCACGTCCGTCTGGGTCAGGCCCGTGATCTCGAACGCCTTCACCATCGTTTCGGGCTTGTGGTTACGGATCGAGCCGCTCGCGATCTCGAAGCCGTTGCAGACCAGATCGAACTGGAACGCCTTGATGGTGAGGGGGTCCTGCCCCTCCAGCGCCTCGATCCCGCCCTGCGGCATCGAGAAGGGGTTGTGGCTGAAATCGACCTTCTTCTCGTCCTCGTTCCACTCGTAGAAGGGAAAGTCGACGATCCAGCAAAGCGCAAAGCGGCTTTCGTCGATCAGGCCCAGTTCCTCGCCGACGCGGATGCGCGCGGCGCCGGCCAGCTTGGCGGCTTCGGCTTCCTTGCCCGCAGCGAAGAACAGCCCGTCGTTCTCCCCCAGCCCAAGCTCGGCATAGAGCTGCGCCATCCGGTCAGACCCGTGGTTCTTGGCAATCGGCCCGCCGAACTCGCCGCCCTTGCGGGTTACGTAGCCGAGGCCCGCATAGCCTTCCTTGCGTGCCCAGTCGTTCATGTCGTCGAAGAACTTGCGGCTCTTCTCGTGGGTCGCGGGCGCGGGGATCGCGCGCACCACACCGCCGGTGCCGACGATCTTCTCGAACAGGCCGAAGCCCGAGCTCGTGAAGTGCGAGGACACGTCAGAAATGATCAGCGGGTTGCGCAGATCGGGCTTGTCGCTGCCATACTTCAGCATCGCCTCGTCATAGGGGATGCGCGGGAATTCACCGGCGGGCGTCACGGCCTTGTCGCCCGCAAACGCCGCGAAGGTGCCCTGGATCACGGGCTCCATCGTCTCCCACACCTCTTCCTGCGTGACGAAGCTCATTTCGAGGTCGAGCTGGTAGAATTCGCCCGGCAGACGGTCGGCGCGCGGGTCTTCGTCGCGGAAGCAGGGGGCGATCTGGAAATAGCGGTCGAAGCCCGCGACCATCAGCAGCTGCTTGTACTGCTGCGGGGCCTGCGGGAGCGCGTAGAACTTGCCCGCATGGATGCGGCTCGGCACGAGGAAGTCGCGCGCGCCCTCAGGCGAAGACGCGGTGAGAATAGGCGTCGAGAACTCGTTGAAACCGGCGGCGTTCATGCGGCTCCGCATATCGGCGATCACCGCCACGCGGGTCATGATGTTCCTGTGCAGCGTCTCGCGCCGCAGATCGAGGAAGCGGTACTTGAGGCGAATATCTTCGGGGTAAGGCTGCTCGTCGGCGACCGGCATCGGCAGTTCGTCGGCCGCGCTCTGCACCGTGATGCCGCGCGCGAAGACTTCGATCGCGCCGGTAGCAAGGTTGGCATTGACCGTCTCGGCGATGCGCGCCTTGACCGTGCCCTCGATGGTGACGACGCTCTCGACCCGCAGGCCCTCAAGCACGGGCAGCGCCGGGCTGTCGGTGTCGGCGACAATCTGGGTGATGCCGTAGTGATCACGCAGGTCGACGAACAGCACGCCCCCGTGGTCGCGCTTGCGATGGATCCAGCCTGACAGGCGGACGGTCTCGCCGACGTGGTCCGAAGAAAGCTGTGCGCAAGTATGCGTGCGGTAGGGGTGCATCTAAACTCTTGTCCTGTTGGCGGCTATGACGCTAGGGCGCGCGGGCGCGTTCGGAGCCTTGCTCCGCCGTCGGCGCGCTAACAGGGCAAGCCCGCCGCTTTGTCAAGCCACGCTTGGTAAGGGGACGGGCGCAAACTGGGTTCGAACCCGAGGGCGGCACTCCGCCCGTGATACGCGAAAAGACAACATGAAGATCCATCCGCTGATTACCACCACCGAGGCCCTCTCCGACCTCTGCGACCGTCTTGCGAAGTCCGATTTCGTCGCGGTCGACACTGAATTCATGCGCGAGAACACCTATTGGCCTGAACTGTGCCTGGTGCAGATCGCCAATACCGAGGAAGCCGCCGCGATCGATCCGATGGCCGACGGGATCGACCTCACGCCGCTGCTCGACCTGATGTGCGAGAACGAGGACGTGCTCAAGGTCTTCCACGCCGGCGGGCAGGATGTCGAGATCATCGTCAACCTCACCGGCAAGACCCCGCATCCCATCTTCGACACCCAGATCGCGATGATGGCGATCAGCCAGTCCGAACAGATCGGCTATGCCAATTTGGTCGAGACATGGGTCGGCGTCACCATCGACAAGGGCGCGCGCTTCACCGACTGGAGCCGCCGTCCGCTGACCGACCGGCAGATCGAATATGCCATCGGCGATGTGACCTATCTGGCAGGTATCTTCCCCAAGATATTGAAGAAGCTGATCAAGACCGGCCGGGGCCTGTGGCTCGATGCCGAGATGGAGAAGCTCGCCGATCCGTCGAACTACCTCACCGATCCGGGCGTCGCGTGGAAGCGCATCCGCCAGCCGGGGCGCAATCCGCAGGTGCTCGGGCGGATGAAGGCGCTCGCCGCGTGGCGCGAGAGCGAGGCGCAGCACAAGAACATCCCGCGCGGCCGCATCATGCGCGACGAGACCCTCGCCGACATCGCCAGCCACCCGCCCAAGGTGCAAGGTGACCTCGCCAAGGTGCGCGGCCTCAGCCCCGCATGGAAGGACAATGACATCGGCAAGCGCCTGATGAAGGTGCTGGCCGACGCCGAACCGCTGCCCAAATCCGAGATGCCCGAGAAGATCAAGCAGGGCGCGCCGCTCGGCAAGGAAGGTGCGCTGGTTGCCGATCTCCTCAAGCTCCTGCTCAAGATCCGCGCCCGCGAGATCGACGTCGCCCCGCGACTCCTCACCCGCGCCGACGAGATGGAGGCGCTGGCGGCAGGGGTGCGCAAGCTGCCGGTGCTGCAGGGCTGGCGCTACGAGGTGTTCGGCAAGGACGCGCTCGATCTGGTCGAGGGCAAGCTGGCCTTCGCGGTCGAGAAGGGGCGGCTCAAGATGACGCACATCGATGATGTCGTGGTGCAGGCAGCCGCACCAGAGCCCGCGCCCGAAGCCGATACGCTGGCAGCGGAATAGCGCGCACGCCGTGAGCACCTACCTCCCCACCATCAAGCAGCTGCAATATCTCGTTGCGCTCCACGAGCACGGGCATTTCGGCAAGGCGGCGGACGCGAGCTTCGTCTCGCAATCGACGCTGTCGGCAGGGATTCGCGAGCTCGAATCGCTGCTCGGCGTGACGCTGGTTGAACGCTCGCGCCGGGTGGTGCGTTTCACCGCGCTGGGCGAGCAGGTGGTGTCAAAGGCCAACCGGCTGCTGCGCGAAGCGGAGGAGCTTGCTGATCTGGTCCAGGCCTCGGGCAAGCCGCTGTCGGGCGAGCTGCGCATGAGCGTCATCCCGACCATCGCGCCCTTCCTGCTGCCCCGGATGCTGCCCCGGCTGAAGCGGGAACGCCCCGACCTCAAGCTGATGCTGCGCGAGGAAACCAGCCACGATGCGCTCGAATCCCTGAGCCACGGGCGGGTCGATTGCGTGTTGCTCGCCCTGCCCTTCGACACCGGCGACGCGGCGATCGCGCATATCGCCGACGACCGTCTGTTCATCGCCTTTCCCAAGGACGATCCGCGCGATCCGCCCGCGACCATCAAGCCCGACATGATCGATCAAGGACGCCTGCTGCTGCTGGAGGACGGCCATTGCCTGCGCGATCATGCGCTGGCGGCGTGCTCGCGCTCGGAACTGCGCGCCAGCGCGGCGATGATCGGGACGAGCCTGCACACGCTGGTGCAGCTGGTCGACAATGATCTCGGCCTTACCATGCTTCCTGAAATGGCATTGAAGGCGGGCATTCTGGCCGGCACCGACGTGGTCGCCCGCCCCGTCGACAGCCCCACCGCCAAGCGCGAGATCGTGCTGGCGTGGCGCAAGAATTCGCCGAGAGAGGCGGATTTCCAGCTGCTGGCCGAGGAATTGCGGGCGGGCTGAACCCGCTCAGCAGTCCACCAGCGCGAAGCTCATCGCCAGCGTCGCGGCCATGGCGATACGCATCCGGCGCGAGGGTGGTGCGAGCGGCGGGCGGTCTGCAGGCCCTGCGGCCGAACGCACGTCATAGGAGGCCAGCATCGCCAGCTCGCCCAGCTCGCGGCGTTCCATGTCGTCGACCATGCCGTGGACATCCTCGGCGAGCAGCTCGGCATCGCCGATCAGGGCCGAGGCGCGGGTGAACTCGCCGCGCGCGATCGCCTCACGCGCCTCGCCTTGCAGGCGCCGCGCGTGATTCGCCAATTGTCCGACAAAGGCGCCGTCGCGGCGTGTCGAATCCGATCCCATGGAACATTGAATAACCCAGACCCGCTCCACGCTTCCAGTGCGAAACGCGCAAGTCAGTCCATGTGCTTGAGACCGACGCGCAGGTAATCCCAGCCGGTGATCAGTGTGAGCGCCGCCGCCGTCCACAGTGAGACGAGGCCCACCAGATGCACCCAGCTCTGCGCGATGGTGCCGCAGCCTTCGCCCACCGACTGGCACGGCGCCCCATGCACCGCGCCGCCAAGGATCAGCGCGCCCAGCGCCACCAGCTGGAAGGTGGTCTTCCACTTGGCCAGCGCCGAGACCGGCATAGAGACTTGGATCCCACCCAGAAACTCGCGCAGGCCGCTGACCGCAATCTCGCGCACCAGAATGATGAGCCCGGCGATCACATGGACATCGCCCGCATAGGGCCCGCGCAAATACCCTTGCGCGGTCAGCACCAGAATCACCGCCGCGACCATGATCTTGTCGGCGATCGGATCGAGAAAGATGCCGAGCTTCGACACCGTGCCCTGCGCGCGCGCCAGATAGCCGTCGAAGAAATCGGTGATGGCAATGATGCAATAGAGCACAAAGCCAATGAGATAGCCCGCGCGCCACTCGGGCCACCACAGGAAGAAGGCCAGCAAGGGCACCGCGAAGATGCGGCTGGCGGTCAGGATGTTGGGCAGGCTCGACATAGGTTTCCCCTGTCCCCTCTAGCGGCTTGCGGCGTCACGCAAAACCCCCGCGCGGCTAAAGACGCGAGGAACCCCGCGCCCCGCCCCCACGTCATGCGCACTTGTGAAACCGCGCCCCGTCGCTATGTCGCAAGTAACTGACAGGGAAGCCCCAGCTTAACAGCCGCATGACCACATCGCTCCAACTCATGGGCAAGCGCCGCTTCGCGCCGCTGTTCCTCACCCAGCTGCTCAACGCGCTCAACGACAATCTCTACAAGAACGCGATGGTGCTGTTCATCGTGTACCAGCTCTACGATTCGCCCGAGATGGAGACGCTGATCAGCGGCTTCGCCACCGCGCTGTTCGTGCTGCCCTTCGTGCTGTTCTCGGCAACCTCGGGCCAGCTTGCCGACATGCGCGACAAGACCAAGATCATCCGCTGGATCAAATTTGCCGAGATCATCATCATGATTGTCGGCGGCATCGGGTTGATGATGGCGGCCCGCGGCATGGCGGTGGAGACGGTCGCGATCCCCCTGATGTTCATCGCCCTGTTCGCGATGGGGCTGCATTCGACCTTCTTCGGCCCGATCAAATACGCGATCCTCCCGCAGCATCTTGCGGATGACGAGGTGCTGGCAGGCACCGGGCTGGTCGAGGCCGGCACCTATGTGGCGATCCTTTCCGGCATGATCCTGTCGGCGGTGTTCACCGTGGAGCAGAGCACCATCGCGATCATCGTCTTCGCGCTGATCGGCTATGCAGTGTGCCGTCAGGTGCCCCCCGCCCCTGCCCAGAGCGCCGAGACCGCGATCGACTGGAACCCGATCCGCGCCTCGAAATCGCTGATCGCCTTTTCGATGAGCAATCTGGAGCTGCGCTATTCGGTGCTGGCGATCAGCTTTTTCTGGGCGATCGCGGCGATCCTCGGCACCCAGTTCTTCCCCCTCGCCAAGAACGTGCTGCTGGCCGACAAGCAGGTGGCGATGGTGCTGCTGATCGCCTTCTCGGCCGGGATCGCGATCGGATCGGTGGCGATCAACGCGCTGCTCAAGGGCGAGATATCCGCGCGCCATTCGTCGATGTCGGTGCTGGTGATGGGCGCGCTTCTGGTGGCCTTCTACATCGAATGCCGGATGTGGAACCTGACGCCTGCGAGCGGCGAGCTGTTCTCAGTACCCGAATTCCTCGCCCAGCCGCTGGCGCTGGTGCTGATTGCCAACCTGCTGCTGATCGCGGTCGCGGGGGGCATGTTCGTGGTGCCGCTCTATGCCTTCCTGACGACGCGGGTCGACAAGTCCGAAGCCTCGCGCTCGGTCGCGGCGAACAACTTCGTCTCCTGTGTGTTCATGGCGGTGGGCGCAGGCGTGGCAGGCGTGCTCGGCTTTTTCGGCATTCCGCTCGAAGAACAGCTGCTGCTGAGCCTCGCTTTGGTCTTCGTCTCGGCGCAGCTGGCGCGGAAGCTCTACCGGGTCGAGCAGGGGCGCGGCGCGCTGCCCGCCTGAGGTCAGATGATGAAGGCGAACACCGCCAGCGTCACCGCGACATAGGTGCTGGCCACGCCGCGCACGTCGTCCATCGTCAGGCGCCACAGGCTCTCGGCGGGAATCGGGAAGATGTCGCGCTTCACATGCGGCGGCAGGCTCATGCGGAACCAGTGGCGGGCGCTCTCGTCAGTGAGAACCAGGCTGCGGCGCATCTTTGCGAATCTCCGAGTGTCAGGGATGCCAGCTTTAAGACTTTCTTAACCATTGAAAATGGTTTGCGGCGGGTGTGTCGCAACGTGGGACAGGGTGAGTTTGCGCCCGGGCGCTGGCGCGGTTAGAGGCTCGTGGCAGGACGACGGGAGAGTTTTTGCGATGACCGATTCCACCCGCCCAGAAGGCACCCGGACAGCGGCTGCCCTGCTGGTCGATTGCCTTGCCGAGCAGGGCGCGAGCCGGATCTTCACCGTGCCGGGGGAAAGCTTCCTCGCCGTGCTCGATGCCCTGCCCGACCGGCCTGAGATCGAGGTCGTCACCTGCCGTCAGGAAGGCGGGGTTGCCTTCATGGCCTGCGCTGACGGAGCCCTGAACGCCGCTGGCTCCGGGGCACCCGGCATCGCCTTCGTCACCCGCGGGCCGGGCGCGACCAATGCCAGCATCGGCGTGCATGTCGCCCATCAGGATTCGCAGCCGATGATCCTGTTCGTCGGCGACGTGGCGCGCGGGGCGCAGGGGCGCGAGGGGTTTCAGGAGGTCGATTTCCCCGCCTTCTTCGCGCCGATCAGCAAATGGGCCGCGCGGATCGATGATCCGCTGCGCATCCCCGAATACATCGCCCGCGCTTATGCAGTGGCCATCTCCGGCCGGCCCGGCCCGGTGGTGCTCGCCCTGCCCGAGGACATGCTGGTCGAAGCGGTGCCCGCCAGCCTCGCCCCCCGCCCGCAGGTGCTGCGCCCCGCACAGGCCGTCTGCCCCGATGCGATGCGCGCGCTGTTCGACATGATCGGCGATGCCGCCAGCCCCATCGCCATCATCGGCGGCGCGGGGTGGAACGCCAAGGCGCGGCAATACTTCCAGCAATTCGCTGAAAGCATCGGGCTTCCCGTGGCGACCGCCTTCCGCCGTCAGGACGCGATTGCGCCGGATTCGCCGGTCTATGCGGGCAACCTCGGCTACGGGCCGAACCCGCAGCTGGTGGAGCGCGTGCGGCAGGCCGATCTCGTCATCGCGGTGGGCGCAAGGCTCGGCGAGGCGACCACCGATGGCTACGAAGTCCCCACGCTGGAACACCCCGGCCAGACGCTCGTCCACATCCACCCGGATCCCGAGGAGCTCGGCCGCGTCTACCGCACCGATCTGGCGCTGTGCTGCGCCATGGACGAATTCGCGGAATGCGCGGCGCTGTGGGATCACAGCGACATCATCCCCTTCGATGCCGGGGCAGAGGCCCATGCCGAGTGGCTCGCCTGGGCAACCCCGCAGCCGTCCGACGCCGCGATGGACCTTGCCGCCTGCGTCGGGGCCATGCGAGAGATGCTCCCTGCCGACACGATCATCTGCAACGGCGCGGGCAATTTTGCCGGATGGTGGCACCGGTACTGGCGCTATGCCGCCTATCCGGGCCAGCTTGCCCCGACCTGCGGCGCAATGGGTTACGGCGTGCCCGCCGCAGTCGCAGCCGCCTTGCGCTTTCCCGAGCGGACGGTCGTCGCCGTTGCGGGTGACGGGGACTTCCTGATGAACGGACAGGAACTCGCCACCGCCGCGCAATACGGCGCGGACCTGATCGTGGTGGTGGTCGACAACGGCGCCTATGGCACGATCCGCATGCACCAGGAGCGCGAATATCCCGGCCGCGTCTCGGCGACGGCGCTCGCCAATCCCGATTTCGCGATGCTCGGCGCAGCCTTCGGCGCGTGGAGCACGCGAACCGGGACGACGGCGGAATTCATCGCCGCGCTCGGGGAGGCAATGGGCCGGAAGGGGATCCGCCTGATCCATGCGCTCACCGATCTGGAACGCATCGCGGCGAGCGGCGCGACCATTTCCGGGCTGCGCGCGCGGGCCAATCGCACCGCCTGAGCATCGCCGCCCCGTTGTACGGTCATCGGCAGGTCGTCCCCTGCCGGTTGCCCCGTGGCGCGATGTTACACGTGAAACATGGCGGCGCGGTTCAGCCCTGCGCCAGCTCTCGGATCACGGCCCACTCGCCCGGCGTCACCGCGCAGACCGACAGGCGCGAGAGACGGATCAGCTGCATCTCGGCCAGCCGCGGCTCGGCCTTGATCTCGGCGAGCGTCACAGCGCGGGCGAACTTCTCCTTCGCCTTCAGCTTCACCGCCGCCCACTTGCCGGTCTCGTCGGTCGGATCGCCGATGCCCGAGACGGTAATCTCGGCGATCCCGACGATCTCGAGCCCCTCGCGGCTGTGATAGAAGAACGCCTCGTCACCCGGCTGCATCGCCATCAGATTGTTGCGGGCAAGGTAATTGCGCACCCCGTCCCACGTCCCCTCGCCCTCCGCGACAAGATCGTCCCAGCTGTACTTGAAGGGTTCGGATTTCATCAGCCAATAGGCCATCTTGCGCAGGCTCCCATGCGAGTGTCGCGCCCCGATAGACTGCCTGGCGCCCTCTCGCCAAGCCCCGCCAATTAACCCGATGTTTAGTGCAATCTGCAATGAGGCCAGGATGGACACGGGGAGGCAAGGCACGCCGCCCCGCAGGCAGGGCGAGGCAAGGGGCAGCGGTCTTGACGGAGCACGAACCAGACAATCCGCTAGGAGCGGCTGAACGCGACATCATCGCGCTGGGGATTGCGACCGCCTCGATCATCCTGCTGGTCGGCACCGGAGGCACGGTCATGCCGCAGGTGATGGACGTGCTGACCGGGACCGGCGGCGCGCCCAATGTCATCATCGTCAATGCCCTGCTGCTCAACATCGCGCTCGTCATCTTCGGCTGGCGGCGCTACCGCGAACTCACCCGCGAGATCGACGAACGCCGCCGCGCCGAGGCCCGCGCCCGGTTGCTGGCGGCCACCGATCCGCTCACCCAGTGCCTCAACCGCCGCGCGATGTTCGATGCGACCGAGGAACTGCGCGCCCGCGCGGCGCAACGCGGCGAGGCGGTCGTCTATTGCATGATCGATCTCGACAATTTCAAGCAGATCAATGACATGCACGGCCATGGCGCGGGCGATGCAGTGCTGGTCATGCTGTGCGACCGGATCCGCGCGCTGCTCCCGCGCGAGGCGCGGCTGGCGCGTCTGGGGGGCGATGAATTCGCCTTCATCATGCCCTTCCCCGCCGGCCATGCCGACCGGGTCGACGATCTCGTCATCCGCCTGTTCGCAAGCCTCGCCCAGCCCTTCGCCATGCCCGAACTGACGGTCGAGCTGACGCTTTCGATCGGCCTTGCCGCCGATCACGAGGCCGATGGCACTATCGGTCTGGTGGTCGATGCGGCCACATTGATGCACCGCGCGGACATGGCGCTCTACCACGCCAAGAAGCAGGGCCGGAACCGCTACTTCTGGTTCGAGCCGGTGATGGAGAGCGAACTCCGCTTCCGCAACCAGCTTGAAACCGGCATCCGCCGCGGCCTGGCACGCGGCGAATTCGTGCCGTTCTACGAACAGCAGATCGATCTCGACACCGGCGCGCTGGTCGGCTTCGAAATGCTCGCGTGCTGGCGGTCGCCGCAATTGGGGCTCATCAGCCCTGACACCTTCGTGCCGGTCGCCGAGGAAATCGGCCTCATCAACGAGCTGTCGGAACGCCTGATGGAGCAGGCCTTCGCCGATGCGCGCGAATGGGACGAGACGCTGACGCTTTCGGTCAACATCTCGCCGGTGCAGCTGCGCGACCCGTGGTTTGCCCAGCGCGTTCTCAAGAAGCTGGTTGCCGCCGGCTTTCCGCCGCACAGGCTCGAGATCGAGATCACCGAAAGCTGCCTGCACGAGAACATCGGCCTGGTGCGCTCGATGATCATGAGCTTGCGCAATCAGGGCGTGCAGATCGCGCTCGACGATTTCGGCACCGGCTATTCGAGCTTCGAACAGCTGCGCAACCTGCCCTTTGATCGCATCAAGATCGACCGCAGCTTTGTGAGCGAACTCAAGGACCCCGGCAACAGTTCGCGACTGGTCGAGGCGATCGTCTCGCTCGGGCGCGGGCTCGATCTGCCGCTGACGGCCGAGGGTGTCGAGGACGAGGCGATCCTCAAGGCGCTGAAGGAAATGGGCAAGCTCAAGGCGCAGGGTTTTTACTACGGCCAGCCCGAGGATGCCGAGGGCGTGCGCGCGCGGCTGCGGGCTGCGGGCCGCCTGACCGGCGCTGGTGCAGAGAATGCTCCGGCCCAGCCCGCGGCAAGCGGGGACGCGCAGTCGCCTTACCGCATCGCCCGTTCCTGAGGCTAGCCTCGAGACTGCCCCTAACACTGGACGCGGGGCCCTTGCGTGCATAGATGCACGCCCAGTGAGCAAGACCATCCCCTTCATCAAGATGCACGGGCTCGGCAACGACTTCGTGGTGATCGACGCGCGCGAGACTGCCATCCCGGCAATGACGCCCGCAGTGGCGCGCGCACTGGGTGACCGGCGGACGGGGATCGGGTTCGACCAGCTGATCCTGCTCGAACCGAGCGAGGGTCACGATTTCCGCGTGCGGTTCTTCAATTGCGATGGCAGCGAGGCTGGCGCCTGCGGCAATGGCAGCCGCGCGGTGGCGCTGCTCCACGGCGCGCCCGCAACCGTCGAGACCGGCGGCGGGGCGCTTCGCCTCGAACCGCTGGATGGCGGCGCGCGGGTCGACATGGGCGCACCGCGCTTCGACTGGGATGCAATCCCGCTCGCCTATCCGATGGACACCTTCGCGATGCCGGTCGGGTGGGAGAGCCTCGACGCGCCCATGGCGGTCAATGTCGGCAATCCGCACGCAATCTTCTTCGTCGAGGACGCCGATGCGGTGGAACTCGAGCGGCTCGGGCCGATCATCGAGAATGACCCGCTGTTCCCCGAAAGGGTCAATGTCAATGTCGCCAGCCTTGCGGGCCCGGATCACCTCAAGCTGCGGGTGTGGGAGCGCGGCGCGGGCCTCACCCGCGCGTGCGGCACCGGCGCCTGCGCCACGGCGGTCGCGGCGATCCGCCGGGGGCTGGTGGCGAGCCCGGTGCGCGTCACCCTGCCCGGCGGCGACCTCGTGATCGCATGGGAGCCCGGCGGCTCCATCCTGATGAGCGGGCCTGCGACCGAGAGCTATCGCGGCACGTTCGACTGGGACGACTATTCGGCGGGGGCCGCGGGTTGAACGCCCCACAAATCATCAGCCTCGGCTGCCGCATGAACATCGCGGAGAGCGAACGGATGCGCGCGATGCTGGCGGGCGAGGACAATCTCGTCGTGGTCAATTCCTGCGCGGTCACTGCCGAGGCCTTGCGCCGGACCCGCCAGGCGATCCGCCGCGCGCGGCGCGAGCACCCCGCCGCGCGGCTGGTCGTGACCGGCTGTGCAGCGGAGACCGACCGTGCCGCGATCGGCGCGATGGGCGAGGTCGACGCTCTGGTGTCGAATGCGGCGAAGCTCGATCCGCGCGCGTGGAACGTGCCGCTCGAGGCCCCGCCCATTGCCCCGGCCCGCACCCGCGCCTTCGTCGCGGTGCAGAACGGCTGCGACCATGCCTGCACCTTCTGCATCATTCCGCAGGGGCGAGGCGCGAGCCGGTCGCTGACGGTGCAGCAGGTGCTCGCCGAAATCGAAGCGCATCTGGCGGCAGGCGCGCAAGAGGTGGTGCTGACCGGCGTCGACCTAACCTCGTGGGGCCATGATCTGCCGAATGCTCCGCGGCTTGGCGCGCTGGTCGAGGCGATCCTCGCCGCCTTTCCGGCCCTCCCCCGCCTGCGCCTCTCATCGGTCGACGGGATCGAGATCGATCCCCTGCTCTTCGACCTGCTGGCGGGCGAGAGGCGGGTGATGCCGCATCTCCACCTCAGCCTGCAGCACGGGGCCGACCTGATCCTCAAGCGCATGAAGCGGCGGCACCTCAGCGCCGATGCCGTTGAACTGGTCGCACGGTTGAAGGCGCTGCGCCCCGATATCGCCATCGGCGCCGACCTCATCGCCGGCTTCCCGACCGAGGACGCGGACCATCACGAAGCGAACCTCGCGATCATCGACGAGCTCGACATCGTCCACGCCCACATCTTCCCTTTTTCCTCCCGCGCCGGCGCCCCTGCCGCGCGCATGCCGCTGCTCTCCCGCGAGGTGGTGAAGGCCCGCGCCGCAGACCTTCGCGCCCGCGCCGCCGCGCGCCGGGCCGCGTGGCTCGCCGGGCTTGTGGGCGAAACCCTGCCAGTCCTCGCCGAGCGCGGCGGCACGGGCTATGCCCCCAATTACGCCCCCGTTGCCCTGCCCTCCGGCACGGCGGCGGGCACGATCATCGAAGTGACCCCAAGCGGCCTCAGGGAGGGCCTGCTCGCATGAGTGAAACCAGCTGGACGCAGCGCCTGTTCGGAGGCTTCGCCAAGACCTCCGAGCGGCTCAGCGCCAATCTGCCCGGCAGCAGCGGCGGCACCGCCAAGCTTGACGACAAGACCTTGGACGAAGTCGAGGACGCGCTGATCCTCTCCGACCTCGGCCCGTCCGCCGCGGCCCGCATCCGCGCGCGGCTTTCGGACAAGCGCTTCGGGCTCGAGATCACCTCGCGCGAATTGAAGGAGGCCGTGGCCGAGGAAATCGCCGCGATCCTGCGCCCGGTGGCGAAACCGCTCGAAATCACCGCCTTCCCGCGCCCGCAGGTGATCCTCGTGATCGGGGTCAACGGCAGCGGCAAGACCACCACCATCGCCAAGCTCGCGCACCTGTTTCAGGAGGACGATTACGGCGTGCTGCTGGCGGCGGGCGACACTTTTCGAGCTGCCGCCATCGGCCAGCTGGCGACCTGGGCGGGCCGCATCGGCGTCGATCTGGTGCGCGGGCCCGAGGGCGGCGATCCGGCGGCGATCGTCTTCGACGCCGTCAAACAGGCCACCGACACCGGGATCGACGCGCTGATCGTCGACACTGCGGGCCGCTTGCAGAACAAGAAGGAGCTGATGGAAGAGCTGGCCAAGATCCGCCGCGTCCTTGGCCGCCTCAACCCCGAGGCGCCGCATGATGTGGTGCTGGTATTGGATGCCACCAACGGCCAGAATGCGCTCTCGCAGATTGACGTGTTCAAGGAAGTCGCGGGCGTCACCGGCCTGATCATGACCAAGCTCGACGGCACCGCGCGCGGCGGCGTGCTGGTCGCGGCGGCCGAGCAATATGGCCTCCCCATCCACGCCATCGGCGTCGGCGAGAAGATGGAGGACCTGCGCCCCTTCGACCCCGACCTCGTCGCGCGCGTCATCGCCGGGGTCGCGTGATGGCCGAGGGCGAAGGCAAGAAAGCCGCCTCGAGCTGGCTCAATGTCGCGGTCGATTACGGCCCCCTGCTGGTATTCCTCGGCGTCTATCGCTGGATGTCGCCCAAGGAGACCAGCGCGGCGGGCGAGATCATCGCGATCATCTATGGCACCGGCGCCTTTATGGCCGCCTCGGTGATCGCCCTGCTGGTGTCGAAATGGCGGCTGGGCAAGGTCTCGCCGATGCTGTGGTTTTCGACCGCGCTGATCATGGGCTTCGGGAGCCTGACGATCTTCTTCGGCGACCCGACCTTCGTGCAGTTGAAGCCTACGATCATCTACGCGAGCTTCGGCGTGGTGCTGCTGGGCGGCTTCTTCACCGGCCGCGCGCTGCTCAAGATCCTGCTGGAGGCTGCCTTCGAAGGGCTGTCCGAGGAAGGCTGGCTGAAGCTGTCGCGCAACTGGGGAGTGTTCTTCCTGGTGCTCGCCGTGCTCAACGAGGTGCTGCGCGCGCAGCTCGACTTCGAAGGCTGGCTGTGGGCCAAGATCTGGGTGTTCCTGCCGCTCACGTTCCTCTTCACCTTCAGCCAGATCCCGATGCTGCTGAAGCATGGCCTCAGCTTCGAGGAGCAGGACGAGGTGCTGAAGGACGAGCCGCCGACCTCCTAGGCGGGAGTCAGATCTCCATCTGGCTCCCAAGCTCGACCACGCGGTTGGTGGGCAGGCGGAAGAAGGCCATTGCGCTGGCGGCGTTCCGCAGCATCCATGCGAACAGCTTCTCGCGCCAGATCGCCATGCCGGGCTTGGATGAGGGCAGCAGCGTCTGGCGCGACAGGAAGAAGCTCGTCTGCATCATGTCGAAGGCGCCGTCGCACAGGTCGAGCGTGCTCAGCAGCCGGGGCACGTCGGTCTCCTCGAGGAAGCCGCAATAGATCGTCACCCGGTAGAACCCGTTGCCGAGGCTCTTGCATTCATAGCGCGCCGATTCCTCGACATAGGGCATGCCGCGCACCTGCACCGTCAGGATCAGCACGCGTTCGTGCAGCACCTTGTTGTGCTTGATGTTGTGGAGCAGCGCGCTCGGCACGCCCGAATTGGTCGAGGCCATGAACACCGCCGTCCCTGGCACGCGGGTCGAGGAATTGTGCGCGCTCTTGGCGAAGATCTCGATCGGGAGCGAGCCTTCGGCCATGCTCGCACGCATCAGCTCGCGGCCCTTCGACCAGGTGGTGAGCAGAGTGAAGATCACCCCGCCGATCATCAGCGGCACCCACCCGCCCTGCGGCACCTTGATGAGGTTCGCGCCGAAATAGGCGATGTCGACGACAAGGAAAGTGATCACAAGCGGCAGGCCCTTCCACAGCGGCCACTTCCACAGCGAGAACAATACCGCGGCCAGTAAGAGCGTGTCGATGAACATCGCGCCGGTCACCGCGATGCCATAGGCGGCGGCAAGGTTGCTCGACGACTGGAAGAACAGCACCAGCAGGATCACCATCACCATCAGCGCCCAGTTGATCACCGGGATATAGATCTGCCCGGCGGCGGCAGCACTGGTGTGGCGGATTTCCATGCGCGGGATGAAGCCCAGCTGGATCGCCTGCTGGGTCAGGCTGAACGCGCCCGAGATCACCGCCTGGCTGGCGATGATCGTGGCCAGCAGTGCAAGGATGATCACCGGTACGCGGACCATGTCGGGGATCATCAGGAAGAACGGGTCCTTGATCAGCGCGGCGGCCTCGGCAGGTGAGGACTGCGACAGCACCAGCGCGCCCTGCCCCATGTAATTGAGCATCAGCGCCGGATAGACGAAGGTCAGCCACGAGATGCCGATCGGCTTCCTGCCGAAATGCCCCATGTCGGCATAGAGCGCCTCGGCCCCGGTCACCGCCAGCACCACGCTGCCCAGCGCGACGAAGGCGACGAAGCCGTCGGTCGCGAAGAACTTCAGCGCGTTGAGCGGATTGATCGTAGCGAGGACGATGGAAGGGTCGGCAGTCAGGTGCATCACGCCAAGC
>PNKW01000060.1 GCA_013822695.1 Erythrobacter sp.
ACGTCGAGGAAAGCCTCGTCGAAGCGGCCGAGCAGCGGCACGGGGTATTCGGTGAGGCCAGCGTTCTCGATAACGAGCCCCTCGTCGGCGACCAGCTTGAGGCCCGCTTGTTCGGCGGCCCAGTATGCGCCTTCGCGGATATCGCGCGCGCGCTCTTCATGGTCGACTATGACATGGGCCGCATACAGTATTTCGGCGTAGTCATCCGCGCCGCCAATGCTGATGGGTCCGGAGGAATGGAAGCGGTGTCCATAGGTCTCGCGGCCGACTGGGACGCCTGGCACATCGCATTCGAGCACAGCGCCATCAAGAAGTGCCACGATACCCGATAGCGGCCGCACCCAACGCAAGCTGTCGGTGCTTATCGACGCTGCGCCCCAGCGCATCGACTTGGGCCAACTAAACTCCCTTACGAGCGTTTCAACAGTCTCTTGGAGAACGCGCGAGATTGGGCGCCCAGCAGCCAAGCGCTTCAAGAAATACACGCCATTCCGCTCAACCAGTTCGTCTCGCGTGGCGAGATAACGACCGAGAAAGCCATTTAGTGCTTGATCGGGTGCTCCAACCCGAGGCCCTTTAACTTCGACTGAGGTAGCTTCCGTCTCAAGCGGAAGATCTCGAGCAATCAACGCCAACCGGCGCGGCGTCGACCAGATCGTCAGGTCCGCTACGGTTATCCCATCAGCATCCATTTGCTTCCGGAACAGCTTTTCCAGTTCCGCACGCGCGCCAGCCTGCATCCGGGCAGGGATTTCCTCGCAGCGCAGTTCGAGCAGGAAGTCGGCCATCACACGAGACTCCACCCGGGATACTTCGCTTCCCATTCAGGCGTCATCTTCGCCGCATAGGCCTCGCAGGACGAGCGCGCCAAGTCGCGCACGCGGCCCATGTAGCTGGCGCGTTCCTGCACGCTGATAACGCCGCGCGCCTGGAGCAGGTTGAAGACGTGGCTCGCCTCCACCGCCTGTTCGTAGGCGGCAATGGGCACGCCTGCGGACAGCGCATTGCGGCACTCGGCCTCGGCCTTGGTGAAGAGATCGAAGAGGGCGTCGGTATTGGCGACCTCAAAATTCCACTTCGACATCTGACGCTCGTTCTCGAGGAACACCTCGCCATAGGTCACCCCGGCGCTGTTGAACGCCAGATCATAGACGTTGTCGACGCCCTGGATGTACATCGCGAGGCGCTCGAGCCCGTAGGTCAGCTCGCCCGCGACCGGCTTGCAGTCGAAGCCGCCCATCTGCTGGAAATAGGTGAACTGGGTGACTTCCATCCCGTCGCACCACACTTCCCACCCGAGGCCCCATGCGCCGAGCGTCGGCGATTCCCAGTCGTCCTCGACAAAACGAATGTCGTGCGCCAGCGGATCGATGCCGATGGCCGCGAGACTCCTGAGATAGAGCTCCTGAATGTCCGACGGCGAGGGCTTCAGGATCACCTGATACTGGTAGTAGTGCTGGAGCCGGTTGGGGTTCTCGCCATAGCGCCCGTCGGTCGGGCGGCGGCAGGGCTGGACGAAAGCGGCGTTCCACGGCTCGGGCCCGAGCGCGCGGAGGGTGGTCGCGGTGTGGAAGGTGCCCGCGCCCATGCGCATGTCGTAGGGCTGGAGGATGACGCAGCCGGCTTGCGCGCTCCAGAAGTCGTGGAGCGTCAGGATCATGTCCTGAAACGAGCGCGCGGGATCGCGCGGCGGGAGGGTGAAGAGGGGGGCTACGCTCATGGCGGCTCGCCATGGCGCAACCCCCCGCAAGCGTCAATGCCGCGCCGCAGCATGCCCCCGCGAAACCCCCGTCGCGGGGCACATTCCCCTCGGCAAGAGCGGTGCCTGCCATGCTGCGCAGTCACGAAGATACGACACAAAGTCAGGTTGGCTTGACATAGTCAGCGAATCGCGACATATAGTCAGCGTAACCTGACACGAAGTCGGGTTGACCTGACGGAGAATTCGGATGACCGACCTGCAGAAAACCATCTGCGTGAAGCAGTGGCAGCTGTTCGTCATGCTCGGCATGAGCGGCTTTGCCACCGGCAATATCCTCGCCAAGTTGACCACCGCGCTGGGATTCTGAACCGTGAAGAACCGCCTCAAGGTGCTTCGCGCCGAGCGTGACTGGAGCCAGGCGGAGCTCGCCGGGCGGCTCGATGTCTCGCGCCAGGCGGTCAACGCCATCGAGACCGGCAAGCACGACCCCTCCCTCCCCCTCGCCTTCCGCATCGCGCGCCTGTTCGACATGCGGATCGAGGACATCTTCGACGATGGAGACCCCGCATGATCTGGAACAGCAAGGAGGGCACGCCCGGCCCGGGCGAGGCCCGCACCCGCGAGCGGCAGCGGCGCCAGATGTTCTACATCGGGCTTGCCGCATTGATCGGCGGCGCGGCCGGCTTCCTGACCGGCTTCTTCGATCAGGGTCACGGCAGCCTGTTTGCGGGTGACTTCGCCCAGCTGAAGCTGCCCCCCATGCTCGCGCTCGGTCTTGCAGCCCTGCTGGTCGGCGGCTTCATCCTGCTGCCTCTGCGGGGCTTCGGCATGATCGACGATTACAAGCGCCAGCAGAATTTCGTCGGCTTTACCGGCGGTTGTCTGTCGGTGCTGGCCGGCTATCCGATCTGGGCGGTGCTCTATGCCGGGGGCTTCGTGCCCGCGCCCCACGCCTTCGGGATCTTCGCAATCGCCTATGTCTCGATGGTTCTGTCCTTCTTGTATGCCCGCTGGCGGCTCTGATCCCGCATCGGTCATGCCCCCACCCTTGCCTATCCTGCCTCCAACCCCCACACCCAAGATACTGAGAGGAACGTCCGAAATGAAACTGTCTGCCCTTCTCGCCCTGACCGCCGCGCCCTTCGCGCTGTTCGCCGCCACCCCGGCGCTGGCCGACAGCCAGCCCGCGACCAAGACCGCCGCCGCGCCAATGGCGGCCAAGGGCCCGGCGCTGTGGAAGGTCGCTGATGAGGACACCACCATCTATCTGTTCGGCACGGTCCACGTCCTGCCCAAGGCGGTCGAGTGGTACGATGCCACCATCGCCAAGGCGCTCGACGGTTCGGACATTCTGGTCACCGAGATCCCGATGGACCCGGCCAGCGAGGCGGCGATGCAGCAGATGGCGCTCGCCAAGGCCGCGCTGCCGGAAGGCACCACCCTGCGCTCGCTGCTGAGCGAAGAGCAGAAGGCCCAGTACACCGCCGCGCTCAATCAACTGGGCGGGAAAATCGAAGCCGCGCAGCTTGCGCAGGTGCCGGCCGAAGCCCGCGCCCAGTATGAAGACGCCAAGGCCAAGGGCCTCGTTCCCAATCCGGGCGATGCGCTCGCGGGCCAGTTCGACGGCCTGAAGCCGTGGATGGTAGGCCTCTCCATGTCGATCCTGCCGCTCACCCTCGAAGGCTATGACCCCAACAGCGGCGTCGAAAAGGTGCTGCTCTCCAAGGTCCCCGGCAAGAACACCGGCGCCCTCGAGACCGCCGAGTTCCAGCTCGGCATCTTCGACGGGATGCCGCAGGATGCGCAGATCGCCTTCCTGATGGAAGCCGCCAACGGCCTCGACAGGACCAAGCCGATGCTCGACCGCATGGTCGCCGAGTGGGTCGAAGGTGATCCGGACGCGCTCGCCGCGGTGATGAACGAGGGCATGGACGATCCCGCGGTCGCCGATGCGCTGCTCTATGCCCGCAACCGCAACTGGGCCGAGTGGATCGACACCCGCCTTGACCAGCCCGGCACGGTGTTCATCGCGGTCGGCGCCGGCCACCTTGCGGGCGCCAAGAGCGTGCAGGACTACCTTGCCCAGAAGGGCATCACGGTGAGCCGGGTCAAGTAATGGCGCAAGACTTCGGGGCGATAGTCTTGCGCTGCGCCGCGGGGATCATCGCCCCCCTCCTGCTCCTCCTTGTGGTGTCCGGGTGCAGCGATGCCCCCGGCGGCCAGACAGAGGGCGCGGCACCGCCCGCCCCGCTGGTCTACGAAATCGCTTCGGCCGATGGATCGGTGGAGGGCTGGATGGTCGGCACCATCCATGCCCTCCCCGCGTCTGCGCGTTGGCGCACGCCCGCCATCGAAACCGCCGTCACAAATGCCGACCTGCTGGTAGTCGAGATCGCCGCGCTGGATAATGGCGCCGCAATCGCCCGCACCTTCGCGGCCCTTGCCACCTCCCCCGACCTGCCCCCGATCGAGCAGCGCCTTCCTGCAGACCTGCGCCCGCAGCTTGCCGCGCTGCTGCTGCGCGGTGATTTCGACGTAGGGGACTTCGCCGAAACCGAAACATGGGCCGCCGCGCTCACGCTTGCCCGCGTCGATGCGGCGGGCGATCCGGCCAATGGCGTCGACCGCGCGCTGATTGCCGATTTCAAGGACCGCCGCGTGCGCGAGCTTGAAGGGGCGGGCGCGCAGCTGGCCATCTTCGACCGCCTGCCCGAAGCGACCCAGCGCCTTATGCTCGCCGCCGTGGTGCAAGGCAGCGTGGCCGCCGCCAAGGACCCCGAACGCCTCCAGCGTGCCTGGCTTGCGGGCGATGCGACAACCATCGAAGCCTCGACCCGCGAGGGCGTGCTCGCCGATCCGGGGTTACGCGAGGCACTGCTGACCGCGCGCAACCGCCGTTGGGCGGGAGCCCTGGTGCCGCTGCTCGCCGAGGCACCGCGCCCGCTGGTTGCCGTCGGCACCGCGCATCTGGTGGGGCCGGACGGGCTTCCCGCGCTGCTCGAGGCGCAGGGCTACCGGATCCGGCGGATTTCCTAAACGGGTTGCCTTTCGGGCAATCCCTCTCTAAGGGCCCGCGCTTCGGTGCTTCCGGTCATCCCTGGAGGCGGTCGCGCCGTGTGACTGTATCAATCAAACACGCATTCGAAAGGCATCCGTATGAGCGAGACTCTTACCCTGCCGGCCGAAGCGCGCGAACGGGCTGGCAAGGGAGCCTCCCGATCACTTCGCCGCGAAGGTCGGACCCCTGCTGTCATCTATGGCGGCAAGGAAGAACCCACCATGATCCACGTCGAGCAGAAGGAGTTGGTGCGCCAGCTGGGCACCGGCCACTTCATGAACTCGATCGTCATCATCGAGATCGGTGGCAAGTCCGTCCGCACGCTCCCCAAGGATGTCGCCTTCCACCCGGTGACCGACCGTCCGACCCATGTCGATTTCCTGCGCCTGACCGGCGACAGCAAGGTCGAAGTCTCGGTGCCGGTGGTGTTCGTCAACGAAGACGCCTCGCCCGGCCTCAAGAAGGGCGGCGTGCTCAACATCGTGCGTCACGAGCTCGACCTGCTGTGCCCCAATGAGGACATCCCGGAAGAAATCCAGATCGACGTCACCGGCCGCGAAATCGGCGATTCGATCCACATCAGCAGCGTGACCCTGCCCAAGGGCGTCTCGAGCGTGATCACCGACCGCGATTTCACCATCGCCACCGTGATCGCCCCCTCGGGCCTCAAGAGCAGCGAAGGCGAAGCCGCTTCCGCGTAAGCGCGCTGCCAGCTTCGGCTTGTCGAACGCCGGGCTTCCTTTGCGGGAAGTCCGGCGTTTCGTTTTTTGCGAGGGAGCGATAGGGAACACGTCATGCAGATCTGGGTCGGCCTCGGAAATCCCGGACCGCGCTATGCGCTCCACCGGCACAATGTCGGTTTCATGGCCGTGGACGTGATCGCGGACATGCATGATTTCGGCCCCGTGCAGAAGAAGTTCTCCGGCTGGGCGCAGGAGGGGCGGATCGGCACGCAGAAGGTGCTGCTCTTGAAGCCCGCCACTTTCATGAACGAAAGCGGCCGCGCGGTGGGCGAGGCGCTGCGCTTCTACAAGCTGGGCACCGATGCGCTCACCGTGTTCCACGACGAGCTCGACCTTGCCCCCTTCAAGGTCAAGGTGAAGCAGGGCGGAGGGCACGCGGGGCACAACGGCCTGCGATCGATCGACCAGCATCTGGGCCCCGACTTCCGCCGCATCCGGCTCGGGATCGGCCACCCCGGGCACAAGGACCGGGTCAATGGCTACGTCCTCGGCAATTTCGCCAAGGCCGAGGAGGACGATCTTGCTGCCATGCTCGGCGCGATCGGCGCGGAAGCGGCGTGGCTGGCGACGGGCGATGACGTCCGCTTCATGAACGACGTCGCGCTCAGGATGCAGGGTTAACGATTCGCAAGCATTCCTGTCCCGTTTCAAAACGCGCCTGACGCGCGGCGGGATTTGCGCGCGGCAATGGGTTATGCCCGACACGAGAGCGCGGGGGAGAAACCCGTGCAGCGGAAAAACCGGGGAACAGGCAACATGCGCAAGACCGATCTTCTGACCAACACCTTCGCGCTCGCAGCGCTGGCCGTATCGCTCGCGGCGCCTGCCCAGGCAATGAAGTACCCGCCGAAGGAGCCCACTTCCTCGTCAAGTTCGAGCTCGGGCGGCAGCACCTCGGGCAGCAGCAGCTCCTCGAGCGGCGGCACCGCCGTTCCCGAGCCGGCCACCGCCGCGCTGTTCGGCGCGGGCGCGGCGGCGATCCTCCTCGCCAAGCGCCGCCGCCGCGAAGCCGCCAAGGGCTGAGCCCCCTTTCGCCGGGCTTGACGCGGCGCCCCGATTGCAGGACGCGCGTCCGATGCGCCGCGTCCTCATCATCGGGCCCTGTGGGTCGGGCAAGAGCACCCTCGCCCGCGAACTCGCGCCGCGCCTCGGCCTGCCGCTGGTCCACATGGACCAGCTGGGTTGGCAGGCGGGGTGGGTCGAGACCGGGAAAGCGGAACTCAACGCCCGCCTCGCCGATGTCGTCGCGCAGGATGAATGGCTGATCGAGGGCAATTACGGCAGCGTCCTTGCCCCCCGCCTCGCGCGGGCGGACACCGTCATCTACCTCGATTTCCCGGTCCGCCTGTGCCTGTGGCGGCTGGTGAAGCGCATCATCACCCACCGCGGCCGGTCGCGCCCCGACATGCCCGAAGGCTGCCCCGAACGCTTCGATGCGGCCTTTTTCTGGTATGTGATGAACTGGAACGCGGGCCCGCGCGTGCGCACCGAGGCGAAGCTCAAGGGCTATTCGGGGACAGTCATCCGCCTCACTGGCCCCGCGATGCTTGCAGATTGGCGCAAAGCCAATAACCTTGTCTGACCCGCATCAGCCAAGGACTGCCC
Organism: Erythrobacter sp.; assembly: GCA_013822695.1. Classification (GTDB taxonomy): domain Bacteria; phylum Pseudomonadota; class Alphaproteobacteria; order Sphingomonadales; family Sphingomonadaceae; genus Erythrobacter. The sequence goes on from PNKW01000060.1 coordinate 7,109, forward strand.
CATGAGCCTCGACCGCCGCACGCTGCTCGCCGGAGCCGCCGCCACCGCCGCGCTTTCAACGCGGCAGGTTGGTGCGGCCGAGCCGGTCTACACCCCCGACATCAGCTTCAAGGGCACCAGCGTCCTGATTACCGGCTGCTCCTCGGGCTTCGGGCGGCTGACGGCGGAGTTGCTCGCGCGGCAAGGCGCGCGGGTGTTCGCCACCATGCGTGCCCTGCCCCGTCCCGAGGCCGACGAACTGACCGCGCTCGCCAAGGCGGAAAACCTCGATCTCCATGTCATAGGCATCGATGTGACCGAGCTTCCGCAGGTCAATGCCGGGGTGATGGAGGCCGAGCGTATCAATGGCGGCCCGATCGACGTGCTGGTCAACAATGCCGGGATCGGCATCACCTCGCCCGTCGAGGTGCAGGACATGACCGCCACCCGCCTGATCTTCGACACCAATGTTTTCGGCCCGCACCGCATGGCGCGCGCGGTGCTGCCGGGGATGCGCAAGGCGAAGAGCGGCCTGATCATCCAGATCTCGAGCCAGCTCGGCCGCGTGATCGTGCCCCATTCGGGCCATTACTCGGCCACCAAGTTTGCCCTGGAGGCGATGAGCGAGCAACTCGCCTACGAGCTGGTGCCGCACGGGATCGACGTCAGCATCATCGAGCCCGGCGGCTATCCCACCAAGGTGTGGGTCAACCGCAATGCCTATTCGGCGGAGCTCAGGACGCGCTCGCTCAAGTCGCATAGTGACGGCTACCCCGAGCAGGTCGAGCAGATGGGCAAGGAGGACGGATCGGGCCGCACCAATGATCCGATGGACGTGGCCCGCGCCATCGCCAGCCTCATCGCCCAGCCCCCCGGCACGCGCCCGCTGCGCCTGCCGGTGAGCGGCGGGGCGATCCCGCAGACCCCGATCAATCGCGTGACCGCCGAGGTGCAGACCGGCTGGCTCGGCAATTCGCCCTATGGCCCGCTGGTTAAGGCAGTCCACGGGCGGTGAGGCTCTAGCCATCCGCAGGCCACGCGGCTAAGGGCGGCGCTTTCCAGCTAGCCAAGGCATTTTCATCATGGGTTTCCGTTGCGGGATCGTTGGCCTGCCCAACGTGGGCAAGTCCACTCTGTTCAATGCGCTGACCGAGACGCAGGCGGCGCAGGCGGCGAATTATCCCTTCTGCACCATCGAGCCCAATGTCGGACAGGTTGCCGTCCCTGACGCGCGCCTCCAGAAGATCGCCGCCATCGCCAAGAGCGCCAAGATCATCGAGACCCAATTGGGCTTCGTCGATATCGCTGGCCTGGTGAAGGGCGCCAGCAAGGGCGAGGGCCTCGGCAACCAGTTCCTCGGCAATATCCGCGAGGTCGACGCCATCGTCCACGTGCTGCGCTGCTTCGAGGATGACGACATCCAGCACGTCGCCAACAAGGTCGATCCCATCGCTGACGCCGAAGTGGTCGAGACCGAACTGATGCTCTCGGACCTCGAGAGCCTCGAAAAGCGCGTCCCGGCTGCCGCCAAGCGCGGGGCTGCGGGCGACAAGGAGGCCAAGGCGATGGCGAGCGTGCTCGGCCAGGCGCTCGAACTGCTGCGCGAAGGCAAGCCCGCGCGCCTCACCGTGCCGGGCGACGACGAGGAAGCGCGCCTGTTCAAGCAGGCCCAGCTGCTCACCGCCAAGCCTGTCCTCTATGTCTGCAACGTCGCCGAAGAGGACGCAGCAGAAGGCAACGAACTCTCCGCCAAGGTTTTTGCGAAAGCCGCCGCCGAGGGTGCCGAAGCCGTGGTCGTTTCCGCCGCAATCGAGGCCGAGCTGGTTGCCATGCCGGAGGAAGATCGGGGCGAATTCCTCGAAGCCTTGGGCCTCAGTGAAAGCGGCCTCGCCCGCGTGATCCGGGCGGGTTACAAGTTGCTGGGCCTCAAGACCTTCTTCACCTGCGGCCCCAAGGAAGCCCGCGCCTGGACATTCCCCGATGGCGCCAAGGCCCCGCAGGCCGCAGGCGAAATCCACTCCGATTTCGAACGCGGCTTCATCCGCGCCGAGACCATCGCCTATGAGGACTACGTCGCGCTGGGCGGCGAAGCAGGCGCGAAGGAAGCGGGCAAGCTCAGGCAGGAAGGCAAGGAATACGTGGTGCAGGACGGCGACGTGCTGCTGTTCAAGTTCAACGTCTGAAGCCTGAACCGGCAGGCGGCGACCCCGCCTGTTGGAGACAATGAGACACTGTATAAGTAAAAAACTGTCTCCGCCCCCTCCGCCTGTCCCTGACCGGGTTGATCGCAAGGGGTGGCGGGGTTTGCGTCCATAAGTCGGTCGTAACCCCGCAGACCATCTGTAGGAAAGCGGCAATTGCGCCCGCCCCGCCGAGGCGCGCGTCTCGCCTTTGTCTTGCAGCCCGGCTAGAGCGCCGCCTCATGCGCACACTCCTCGTCCTGCTCGCTCTCCTGTTCCTCCCCGCAGGCCTTGCCGCGAAGGAGGCCCCCCGCCCCGTCACCGTCCTCGTCGGGATCGACGGGTTCCGCGCCGATTATCTGGCGCGCGGGCACACGCCCCGTCTCGCCGCGCTGGCCAAGGCAGGCGCCACCGGGCCGATGCGCCCGAGCTTTCCCACCAAGACCTTCCCCAACCACTTCGCGCTTGTCACCGGCTACCGCCCCGACCGCAACGGGATCGTCGGCAACGCCATGATCGACCCGCGCCGTCCGGGAGTGGTGTTCAGCCTCGGCAACGCGGCGCAGGCATTGGATCCCTTCTGGTGGAACGAGGCCGAGCCGGTCTGGATCACCGCGGAAAAGGCCGGCCTCCGCACCGCGACAATGTTCTGGCCGGGCAGCGAGGTCGCGATTCAAGGGCGCCGCCCGTCCGACTGGATGCGCTTCGACCTGAACGTCACCAATGTGCAGCGCGTCAACACGCTGCTCGACTGGCTGCGGCGCCCCGCCAGCATCCGCCCCGCCTTCACCACGGTCTATTTCGACACGGTTGACACCGCCGGCCACCGCTTCGGCCCCGACAGCGCCGAAGTGAACGCCGCGCTGGCCGAGGTCGATGCACGGATCGGCGAGCTGGTCGACGGGGCGGCGAAGCTCGGCGTGGCGGTCAACTGGGTGATTGTCGCTGACCACGGGATGCGCGCAACGGACGAGGCGCGGGTGATCCAATTGGACGATCTGATCGACCGGGCGAGCACTGTCGTGGTGGAAGCCGGACCCTATGCCGCGATCGAGCCTGCCGTCGGCACCGACAATCGGGTCGCCGAGGCGCTGCTGAAGCCGCACCCGCACATGACCTGCGCGCGCAAGGAAGACCTCCCCGAACGCCTCCACTACGGCAAGAACCCCCGCGTCGCGGCGATCATCTGCATCGCGGAAGCAGGCTGGACGATCCTGTCAGGCCCCGCGCCCTACCCCGTCACCGGCGGCGCGCACGGCTACGACAATGCCGACCCCGAGATGCTCGCGCTGTTCATTGCGAGCGGCCCTGCCTTCGCGCGCGCCGTGCAGCTGGAGGTGTTCGACAATGTCGCGGTCGCCGCGCTGCTGCGCGCAGTGCTGGGGTTGCCGGAGGATGCCGATGCGGATGGGAAGCTGGCGGATGTGCGGGGGGCGCTCAAATAAACGTCATCCCAGCGGAAGCTGGGACCTGGAGCGGCAAGCGCCTCACCAAACGGCCCCAAGCCCCAGCGTTCGCTGGGGTGACGTAGGTTTACGCTGGCAATTAGGGTTCGATTGGCTGCCATGCCATTGTCCGGTTGAACCCCTTCAACTCGAGCCCATGCGTTTCGCTGGAATCGAACCAGACCTTGCCGTGGCTCACCATGCAGCCGCGCCACCCTACGCTTCCAACGGCCGCGAGCCCCCTTGCACTGATCTCCCGCCATTCCTCCAGCTTGATGCGGCCCGGGGTGATCGAATTGAAATCCGAACGCTTGAAGCTAAGCGTCCGCCCGCGTGCGTCGGTGATCATGAACTTTGTAGCGACGAATTCATTGAAGCGGCTTTTGGGCGAAGTGGCGTTCACGGCCAGTTTCAGCCGCGCGAAATAGGCCTGCGCTTTGGCGCGGGTGGTTTCGCCACCGCAAAAGAAAACGTCGGGAGCCGTCTTCGCGGTCCCGGCAGAAGCGGAGACGACAAGGCAAAGCGCCGACAGGGCTGCGACGGCTGCCCGGCGTGTCATCCTAGCTCGCATCCCTCCGCTCATCCTCGCCATGCGTCTCTTCGGTCTTGGCGAGGCTGAAAGTGCCCTGCCCCTCGGCCGCTGCATCCGCGCCAGCCTCCGGGCCGGTCTCGGCATAGTCGGGCTCGCCGAAATAGGGCTCCTCTTCCTCCTTTCGGCCAAACAGGCGGCTCTTGAAGGCCTGCCACAGCCCCGCGCCGAGCAGCGCAACGCCGACGAGGATGGGCTTGAGGAACTTCAGCAGGAACACCCCGATCGTGCCGAACAGGCCGAGCTTCTTGGCCACCGCAACGCCTGCGCCCGCAGCGATCAGCCCGCCGATGCCGTATTCGGCCACCGCGTCGGTTGCCGGGTCGAAATCGCCGTAGCGCGCGCCTGCATCGAAGCTGGCATGCTGCGCGAACTGCTTGGCGGCGAGGCGCACTTCGCCGAGCTTGTCCATGCTGGAGATCAGGTTGAGGCTGAGCACACCATAGCGCCCAAGCGTGCGCACGTCGTAGTTGAGGCCGTTCTTGTCGGAATCGCTGAAGCGCAGGTTTTGCGCCCAGACCACCGAATGGTTCGCCTTGTCATAGGCCGGGCTCTCGGCCCAGCCCACCAGCGCTATGGTCGGATAGCCTGCCTCGGCGCGCGCAGTGTTGGCCTCGTTGGTGCCTTCCTGCATCTGGCTGAGCAGCTCGTCGTAATCGGTGGTGGCGGCGTCCTCATCGGAGACATAGCCGGTCTCCTCGAAGGTCACGACCGCGCCCCAGGCATCGCTCGCCGGGGTGCTCCCTTTGGGCATCACCAGCCCGAGCACGCCCTCGGCCGCCTGCGGCGGGTTGCCCCACAGATTAACGAGGATCTTGGCCGCATCCTCCTTGCCGTAGAAGATGTACTCATCGCCCAGGTCGAGGGTGGCGCGCGCCTCGGGCAGACCGACCTTGCCGTTGACGGGTTTGAGGCTGTCGAGCAGCTTGACGATCTCGGGCGGCAACTCGCCCTCGGCCGGCGACTGCGCCCCCGCGGGCACGACGAGAAACGCGGCCAGAACCGCGAGCAAGGCTGCAACAAAACGCATGAACGACCCCTTGGCTTAACGTGGCTCAACTTAGCCGGGAGCGTGCATTTTCCAAGCGGATTTTGGCGTCGCTGTGCCCCGCTGGTCAGTGACGACCGAACAGCTTTTCAACGTCTTCCATGCTCAGCTTCACCCAGGTCGGCCGCCCGTGGTTGCACTGGCCCGAGCGCGGCGTCGCTTCCATCTCGCGCAGCAGCGCGTTCATCTCCGCCACACTGAGCGTGCGCCCGGCACGCACCGATCCGTGGCAGGCCATGGTGGCGAGCACCAGCTCGAGCCGCTCGGCAAGCAGCAGCGCGCCCGAGTCTTCCTGCTTGCCGTGCTTGGCAATGTCGTCGGCAAGGTCGCGCAGCAGCGCGGCGCTGTCGGCCTTGGGGAGCGCGGCTGGGAGCGCGCGGACCAGCATGGCGGCGGGGCCGAAACGCTCGATCACGAGGCCATAGCGCGCAAGGCCCTCGGCAGCGTCTTCCAACCGGTCGCAATCGACCTCGTCCATCTCGACCACATCAGGGACGAGCAGCGCCTGGCTGCGGCGCACGCCCTCGTCCGCCCCGGCAGCGCGCAGGCGTTCGAGAACGAGGCGTTCGTGCGCGGCGTGCTGATCGACCAGCACCAACCCGTCGGCGGCTTCGGCAACGATATAGGTGTTGGCGACCTGCCCGCGCGCAATGCCGAGTGGGTAGGACTGGGCTTCGGCAGAAACGGGCGCGGCCTCTTCGGCGCGGCCTTGGGGCTGTGCCCATGCGAGCGCGGCATCGCGCAGTGATAGCCCCTCCCGCTCGCGGGAGGGGTTGGGGTGGGCCTGTGCAGGCCAGAGCGGAGTATTTGACTCGCCCACCCCCGGCCCCTCCCGCAAGCGGGAGGGGAGAAGTTCGCGCTGCTCCATGACCGGCTCGCTAACCCAGCGCCCCATCGCCGCGCGGTCGGGCCCTTGGGCACTCCGCCGGTCGCCCGTGGCCAGCGCCTGCCGGAGGCCCGAGACGATGAACCCGCGCACCCCCGCCGAATCCCGGAAGCGCACCTCGGTCTTGGCCGGATGGACGTTCACATCGACATCCTGCGGCGGCAGCTCGAGGAACAGGGCGAGCACCGCGTGGCGATCGCGCGCCAGCATGTCGGCATAGGCCCCGCGCACCGCGCCGACCAGCAGACGGTCCTTCACCGGACGGCCGTTGACGAAAAGATACTGGTGATCGGCCACGCCCCGGTTCCAGGTTGGCAGGCCCGCCACACCGGTCAGGCGCATCATCCCGTGCGGCGTGTCGCGCGTGAGGTCGATCGGAACCGAGTTGTCCTTGAGCTCATGCGCGATGATCCGCGCGACGCGGGTCGCCAGTTCCTCGTCCGCTTGCAGGTTGAGGACGGTGCGTTTGCTCCCCTCGCCCAGCGTTTCCAGCGTGAAGGCAATATCGGGCCGCGCCATCGCAAGGCGGCGGACGACATCGAGGCAGGCGGCATATTCGCTGCGGGCGCTGCGCAGGAATTTGCGCCGGGCTGGCACCTTTGCGAACAACTCCTCGACCCTGACCCGCGTGCCGGGCGGGAGCGCGGCGGGCTCGTCCGCCACCAGCGCGCCGTGATCGACCACCCGCCGCCAGCCTTCGGTCGCACCCGCTTCCCGGCTTTCGATGGTCAGACGCGCAACGCTGGCGATGCTCGGCAAAGCCTCGCCCCGGAAGCCCAATGTGGTGACGAGCTCGATTGCGCCATCGGGGCCGATCAGCGAATCGGGGAGCTTGGAGGTCGCGTGCCGCTCCAGCGCCAGCGCCATTGCGCCCGCGCCCATCCCGCAGCCATCATCGACCACCTCGATCCGCGCAAGACCGCCTTCGGCCAGCACCACCCCGATTCGCCGCGCGCCCGCATCAACCGCGTTCTCGACCAGTTCCTTCAGCGCCGCGGCCGGACGCTCGACCACCTCGCCGGCGGCGATGCGGTTGACCAGATCGGTGGGGAGGCGACGAATTTCGGGCATTTCCCGCGACGCTAGCGACGAGCCGCCGCAATTTCGAGGGCAACCGCGCCGAAATCACCGCCATAGTGGACAAATATTTTGGCCTTTTGCGCGGGGATTCGCTAGGCGCGCGCTGTCATGTCATAAACGGGTCCGTAACCGCTCGCAGCCGCAGTTCGAAAGGCGGTTTGCGACAAGACGCCCGTCATTACCGGAAAACACAACCAACATGAGCTTCCTGTCCGACCTCTTCAAGTTCCGCTCGCAGAACATGGCGATCGATCTGGGTACCGCCAACACGCTGGTCTACGTTCAGGACCAGGGCATCGTTCTGAACGAGCCTTCGGTGGTCGCGATCGAGACGATCAACGGCATCCGCCGCGTCAAGGCGGTGGGCAATGATGCCAAGATGATGATGGGCAAGACCCCCGACAGCATCGAGGCGATCCGCCCTCTGCGTGATGGCGTGATCGCCGACATCGAAGTGGCCGAGCAGATGATCAAGCACTTCATCCAGAAGGTGCACGGCAAGAAGTCGATGTTCCGCTATCCCGAGATCGTGATCTGCGTGCCCTCGGGCTCCACTTCCGTTGAACGCCGCGCGATCCGTGACGCGGCCTCGAACGCCGGGGCCTCGGACGTCCACCTGATCCTCGAGCCGATGGCCGCCGCCATCGGCGCCGACATGCCGGTGACCGAACCCGTCGGTTCGATGGTCGTCGACATCGGCGGCGGCACGACCGAAGTCGCGGTGCTTTCGCTGCGCGGTCTGGCCTACACCACCTCGGTGCGCACCGGGGGCGACAAGATGGACGAAGCCATCGTCAGCTACGTGCGCCGCCACCACAACCTCCTCATCGGTGACGCCACGGCGGAGCGGATCAAGAAGGATTACGGCATCGCCATGATCCCCGAGGACGGTGTGGGCGAGACCATCACCCTGAAGGGCCGCGACCTCGTGAACGGGGTGCCCAAGGAAATCACCATCAACCAGGCGCATGTCGCCGAAGCCTTGAGCGAACCCATCGGCGCCATCGTCGAAGGTGTGCGCATCGCGCTCGAGAACACCGCGCCCGAACTTGCGGCCGACATTGTCGACCAGGGCATCGTGCTCACCGGCGGCGGCGCGCTGATCCGCCGCCTGGACGAGCACTTGCGCGAGGAAACGGGCCTGCCTGTCTCGGTCGCCGAGGATCCGCTGACCTGCGTCGCCATCGGCACCGGCCGGGCGATGGAGGATCCGATCTATCGCGGCGTGCTGATGACCGCGTGACGCGCGGCGCCATAAGCCAGAAGGGACTCTAGAGCCATGGCGCCTCCGTCTTCGCGCCGCGCCGGCTTCTCGAAGAAAGCGCAATTCTCGCTGTTCACCGGCTACCTGCTGGCCGGGGCTGCTGCATTGCTCGGGGCGGGTTTGCTGGCCCTGTCGCTGTGGCAGCCTGCGGCCTTCGCCCCCTTGCGGGGCGTTGCGAGCGATGTCGTCACCCCCGCGGGCACCGGCACCGCGGCGGTGCGCTCCGGCTCGCAGGGAATCTTCGCCAGCATCGCGGGCTATTTCAACGCCGGCAGCCAGAACGCCGAGCTGCGCCGCGAGAACGAGATCGCGCGCATCCGCCTGGCCGAAGCCGAAGCGGTCAAGGCCGAGAACCTGCGCCTCAAGGGCCTGCTCGCCTTGCGCGATGCCGAAAGCAAGCCGGTCGCGACCGCGCGCCTGGTCGGATCGACCGCCACCAGCGGGCGGCGCCATGCCTATCTCGGCGCCGGGTCAGCGAGCGGGATCAAGCCGGGCATGCCGGTGCTGTCCGAACGCGGGGTGATCGGCCGTGTGCTCGAGACCGGGCGCTTCTCCTCGCGCGTGCTGCTGCTGACGGACAGCGAGAGCGTGCTGCCGGTGCGGCGCGCGAAGGATAATGTCATCGCTTTCGCCGAGGGACGCGGTGACGGCCTCTTGCGCATCCGCCTCGTCAATCTCGGCGTCAATCCGCTGAAGGTTGGCGACATGATGGTGACGAGCGGCGCAGGCGGTTACTACCGCCCGGGCGTTGCGGTCGCGATCATCGCCCGGATCACCCCGGACGGCGGCATCGCGCGGCTGGTGGCAGAGCCTGCGGCAACGAACTTCGTCTCGGTGTTGCCGATCCACGAGGCCGAGGCGGTGGCCGAGCTGGAAGCGCCCCCAAGCGGCGCGGCGCCGCCGGGCGCTTCGCCCTCCCCTGCGCCGCCATCCTCGCCCACGCCCGCTGCGACGACCGGCGGCGCGGCTGCGGAGGAGTGATGGAACGGCTCGACCCCCGCGCCCGCTCGGACATCTATGGGCTGCGCATCAACCGCGCGCCCGATCCGTGGCGGGTGCGCAGCGTGCCCTATGCCTCGATCATGCTCGCCTCGCCCCTGCCGGTGCTGCTGATCGCCGACACGATGCCGCTGCTCCCCTCCTTCGGTTTCCTGATGCTGCTCGGCTGGCGGATGGTGCGCCCTGGTCTGCTGCCGCTGTGGGCCGGCGCGCCGCTCGGGGCCTTTGACGACCTGTTCAGCGGCCAGCCTTTCGGCAGCGCGATCCTGCTGTGGTCGCTCGCAATGATCGCGATCGAGGCGATCGAGGCGCGCTTTCCCTGGCGCGGCTTCTGGCAGGACTGGTTCACTGCCAGCGTGATCGCGGCGGTCTGCTGGCTGGCGAGCCTCGTCGTTTCCGGCGCGAGCCTCACGCCCGAAATGCTGCTTGTGGCCGCACCGCAGGCATTGGCGAGCGTGCTGCTCTATCCCATGATCGCGCGGATCGTCGCCGGGCTCGACCGCTTCCGCCTTTCGCGTGCGCGGAGGATCGACTGATGAAGATCCCCTTCCTCCAGCGCGGGCCCCAGAAACCGGCCAAGATGATCAACGCCTCGCTGTTGCGCTCCTCTTTCGAGCGGCGCGCGGTGATGATCGGCGCGGTCCAAGGCGGGATCGGGATGCTGCTGGCGCTGCGGCTGGGCTATCTCTCGGTCGCGGAGAACGAGAAATATCGTCTCGAATCCGAGAGCAACCGCGTCAACCTCACCCTCATTCCACCGCGCCGCGGCTGGATCCTCGACCGCGACGGCGCACCGCTCGCCTCCAACCGCGCGGATTTCCGGGTCGACCTGATCCCCGAGCGTCTGGTCGATCCCCAGGCCACCATCGACCGGTTGGGCGAATTGCTCAGGCTCGAGCCGGCGCGGATTGCCGATATCAAGGACAAGGTTGAAACCGCGCGCGGGTTCCAGCCCGTCGAGGTCGCAAGCGGCCTGCGCTACGAGGATTTCGCCGCCTTGAGCGTGCGCCTTCCCGAATTTCCCGGCGTCCTCCCCCAGCGCGGCTTCTCGCGGTTCTACCCGACCGCCTCGAGCGTCGGTCACCTGGTCGGCTACGTCGGGCCTGCGTCTGCCGAGGAATACGAGAAGGACCCCAACCCGCTGCTGATCACACCGGGTTACAAGATCGGCAAGGACGGACTTGAAAAGCAATTCGAAAAAGAGCTGCGCGGCGTGCCCGGCGCGCGCCGGGTCGAGGTGACCGCAGGCGGCCGCATCGTGCGCGATCTGGAGATGCGCGAGGATGTGCAAGGGCAGCCGGTCAAGCTCACCATCGACGGCCCGCTGCAAGATTACGCCGCGCGCCGCATCGGCCTGGAAAGCGGCTCGGTGGTGGTGATGGATTGCCGGACGGGCGATCTGCTGTGCATGGCATCAATGCCGAGTTTCGATCCCAATTCCTTCTCCGACGGGATTGGCGGGGTCGAATATGCGATGCTGCGCGAAGACGAGCGCGTGCCGCTGCGCAACAAGGTGTTGCAGGGGCTCTACCCTCCCGGTTCGACCATCAAGCCGATGCACTGCATGGCGTTCCTGCGCGCAGGGGTAAAACCCACCGATACAATCGTCTGCGGCGGCGGACGAAGGATCGGCAACCGCTTCTTCAACTGCCACTCCAGCCATGGCGTGGTCGATATGAACAAGGCGATCGCGCAGAGCTGCGACAGCTATTTCTACCATTTCTCGCAGGCAGTGGGCTTTGATCAGGTGGCGGACATGGCCAGCCTGTTCGGCATGGGCAAGCAATTCGAACTGCCCGTGAACAGCCAGTTTTTCGGCACAGTGCCCAATGCCGCCTGGAAGGAAAAGAAGTTCGGACGTCCTTGGGAGCCGTTTGATACGGTCAATGCATCCATCGGGCAGGGCTATTATCTCGCCAGCCCGCTGCAACTCGCTGTATTGAGCGCACGTCTGGCAACCGGCAAGGTGCTCAATCCTCGGCTTGTGTTGAATGGTCCTGCCAAGGACCCGGTGGCCTATGATTTCAGGCCCGACGATATTGCCTTTATCCGGCAGGCAATGAGCGATGTGGTCAATGGTGCAGGCACGGCACGCCGGGCGCAATTGCCGCTGCCCGATGTCAAGATGGCGGGCAAGACCGGCACCGCGCAGGTCGTTTCGCTGAGTATTTCCGATGGGCGCAGCGGCCCGTGGAAATACCGCGATCATGGCCTGTTCGTGTTTTTCGCTCCTTTCGACAACCCGCGCTATGCCGGTGCTGTGGTGATCGAGCATGGCGGTGGTTCGGGTTCGGCCTATCCGATTGCGCGCGATGTGATGACGTTCCTGTTCGACCCGCAAAAAGGGCTCGACGCCCTGCGCGCGCTGGAACAGCAATGGGGTGGTTCGGCGCAGCAACGGCTCGAGCAACGCTATGCCGCCTATGCCGTAGCGCGCGGAGCATCAGTGAAGCCGCCGCCCCGGCGCGAAGAGGAAATCTTCGATCAGGTCGAGGCCGAAGCGCGGCTCGCTGCACGCCAGTCGGAGGCCATTGCCACCGATGCGATCAAGCCACGCGGCGAAACCAGTTCGGCCGCTCCCCCGCCCGGCCCGGTTGCATCGCCCCCGATCGAGGTGCAAGCTTCGCCGATCACGGCTCCCAGTCCCGCTCCCGTTGTGCCCGAGACCACACCATGAACACCCTTACCGCACGCCGCGGCATCGTGCCCGAGCCGATCGCCCGCCAGCCCTGGGAGATGCTGATCCCGCTGGTGCTGCTGACCTGTTTTGGCGGGCTCGTGCTTTTTTCGGCGGGCGGCGGGGCGATGGAGCCGTTTGCGCTGTCGCACTTCGTCCGCTTCGGGGTGTTGGCGGTGATGACCGCGATCATCGCCTCGCTCCCGCGCGATGCGGTCGAACTGCTGACCTATCCGGCCTATCTTGCCGTCCTGCTGCTGCTGCTGGCGGTCGAGATCGTCGGCCAGGTGGGCGGCGGCAGCCAGCGCTGGCTCGAGGCCGGGCCGATCCGCATCCAGCCATCCGAGATCATGAAGCCCGCGGTCGTGCTGGCAATGGCGCGCTTCTATGCGACGCTGCCGGCCGGCATGATCGGGTCCTGGCGCTCGGTGCTGCCGGCGGGAATGCTGATCCTGCTGCCGATCGGCCTGGTGCTGATGCAGCCCGACCTCGGCACCTCGGTGGCGATCGCCTTCGGCGGCGTGGTGGTGATGTTTCTGGCGGGGCTGCCCTTGTGGTGGTTTCTGACGGCGGGCGGCCTCGGAATTGCGGCCATGCCGCTCGTCTATTTCTTCGCGCTCCACGATTACCAGCGCGCGCGCGTGACCACCTTCCTCGATCCCGAAAGCGACCCGCTGGGCGCGGGCTACCATATCGCGCAGTCAAAGATTGCAATTGGTTCTGGCGGAATCTTCGGAAAAGGCTTCAACAACGGAACCCAGAGCCATCTCGACTACCTGCCCGAGCCGCATACCGATTTCGTGTTCTCGTCGATGGCGGAGGAATGGGGATTGATGGGCGGGCTGTTCGTGCTCGCGATGTACACCCTGATCCTCAAATGGGGCTGGAAGGTTGCGACCGAAGCGCAAGATCGCTTCTCGGCCCTGCTCGCGGCCGGGGCAACCGCAACGATCTTCTTCTATATCGCCATCAACCTGCTGATGGTGATGGGCATGGCCCCGGCCAAGGGCATCCCGCTGCCGTGGATGAGCCACGGGGGGTCCTCGATGATGACCAACATGATCTGCATCGGCCTGTTGATGATGGTCAATCGCTGGAACCGCATGGCCCCGCGCCGGGGCCTGAGGGCCTGATTTCCCGCGCCGGCGAAAAGGGTCTTGCCATCAAGGCGAGACCCGCTAAATGCAGCGCCTCACGCGAATCGGGACACGGCCTCGCCGCCCCGGAATCGCGGTTCCGGCCAGATCGGAATGGACGCATAGCTCAGTTGGTAGAGCAGCTGACTCTTAATCAGCGGGTCCTAGGTTCGAGCCCTAGTGCGTCCACCACCTTCTCCTTACTTTTCAAGAAGTTATCTCCCTAGTCAGATCGGGCGGCATAGATCGATTGTGTGCTAGGTAGCTCTCTAGGTAGCAACGCGCTAATGCAGCGCTGAGGTTGCTCAAGCGCTACGCATCAGCGGTCTTGGTGGTGAATTCAG
>PNKW01000061.1 GCA_013822695.1 Erythrobacter sp.
CGCCCGCTGGCGATGTCCTTGACCCACAGCTGGGTCTGATCCTTGTCGCGCCGGACGAAGGCGATCTCCTTGCCATCGGGCGAGGGCGCGGGGCGCACCGCGCCGCCATAGCCGCTGACCGCGGTGGTGACTTCGCCGGTGGCGAGATCATGGCGCTCGATCGCGAAGATGCCCGCGTTCGAATCCTGCGCGTATTCGAAGATCGGGCCGGGCGTTGTGTTGCGGGTGTAGTAGATCGCGCTGCCATCAGGCGCGAACACCGGCTCGCCCAGCTCCTTCTGGAGCCGTTCATTGGCGCGCTCGACCACCTGCACCCCGCCGCCGCCGCTGACGTGGTAGAGCCACACCTCGCCCGTCCCGGCGCTGCGTTCGGTGGTGAAGTGCTTCTTGGCGGCGATGAAGCGCCCGTCGGGCGACCATGAGGGCTGGTTCAGCAGGCGGAAGTCCTCCTTGGTCACCTGCCGCTTGTCCGAGCCATCGAGGTTCATCACCCAGATATTGTCCCCGCCGCCGCGGTCGGAGGTGAAGGCGATACGCGCGCCATCGGGCGAGAAGCGCGGCTGCACGTCCCACGAGAGGCCTTCCGAAATGCGCTTTGGCGTGCCGCCCTCGATCGGCAGCGTGTAGATGTCGCCCAAGAGCGTGAAGGCGATGGTCTTGCCGTCGGGCGCGACGTCGACATCCATCCAGGTGCCTTCATCGGTGTTGATCGCGACCTGCTTGATCGTGGCGCCCTTCGGCGCCTCAACGCTCCACTTCTCCTCGGCCTTGGCGTCCTTCTTGGGGGCGGCGGCGAGCGGGGCGGAAAGGCAGGCGGCCCCGGCAAGCAGGGCGGCGGCGAGATAGCGCATGGAAAGTCTCCCTCTGTCGGCGCGGAAGACTAGCGGCGCGCAAGGATATTGCTAGGGGCGGCAATGTCGTTGGTCGATTACAGACAGCGACTCAGGGGGGCCTCGAGGATGCTGCAGCGGATCACCAACAATTTCGCCGTGCTGACGCTGCTGGGCGCGGTGCTGGCGTGGTTTGTCCCTGAAGCCTTCACCTGGATGACCGACGGGCGGTTCGCCATTGCCGGCCAATCGCCGGTCAACATCGCGCTCGGCCTGGTGATGCTGGCGATGGGCCTGACCCTTACCTTCGAGGATTACCGCAGCCTCGCCGCCCTGCCCAAGGCGCTGGTCGCCGGTGTGGGTCTGCAATTCGCGATCATGCCACTGTCGGGCTACCTCATTGCCAACGCGCTCGAACTGGAGTCGGGGCTGGCGGTGGGCCTTATTCTGGTGGCCTGCTGTCCGGGCGGCACGGCCTCGAACATCGTCACCTATATCGCGCGCGGAAACGTGGCCTTGTCGGTGGCGATGACGATGACTTCGACGTTGGCCGCTGTGGTGCTGACCCCGTTGCTGACGGGGTGGCTGGCTGGGGCTTACGTGGAGATCGACCGGGTGAACCTGCTGGTCAACATGATCGCCATCGTGCTGCTGCCGGTGGTGCTGGGGACTCTGCTCAACCGCCTGATGCCGCGCGCGGTCGCGCGGGTGAACGCGCTGCTGCCGGTGGTGGCGATCGGGCTGATCCTCCTGATCCTCGGCGGGGTTCTGGCCGGGGCCAAGAGCCAAATCGCCGCGCACGCCGGAGTGCTGGTGCTGGCGACCTTCCTGCTTCATGCCTTGGGGTTCGGCCTCGGCTATGCGCTCGCGAAGGCGCTCGGGCTTGACGAGGTGGTGGCGCGGACGATCAGCATCGAGGTCGGGATGCAGAATTCCGGCCTCGGTTCAGGGCTGGCCAAGACCCCCGCCTTCGCCGCGCAATTCGCCGATGCGACCCAGGCCGCGCTCGCCCCGGTCCCGGCGGTGATCTCGGGCCTGTGGCACGTGGTGATCGGCAGCCTGCTGGCGGGGATTTGGCGGCGGACAGACGGGGGGCGGAATTAGCACATGTGCTCGATCGAGCGGATTTCGATCACCCGTTCGACGAGATATTCTGCCCGGTCCGCACTCAGATGTCCGGCAGGGCCCGGTTTGCGACGGCCGATGAATCGAATTTCGAAGCTTTCCATGCGCGTCGGGAAAGAGCCTCCGGCAATTTCGCCGCAGGGGTCCGGTGGCAGTGTGATGCTCTCCTCACTCAGATACCCGTGGTTGTCTTCATTGTAGACGGGCGCTGTTCCAGCTTTTGCGCCCTCGATGAAGGTCGAGCTTTCCCAGGTGAGCCGGTAGACCCCGCTGTATTCCCGCCGAGGTCCCACGAATTGCGACGACGAAAGGGCCACCACCCAAGCGATTGCAGCAGCGATAATTGCAAGCACCGCGTAGGTGTGCGCGCCCTTGCTCACCCGTACATCCCCCGCTTCGGCCCGAGATAGCCGAACAGGTAGGCCCCCACCTTCCGCATCTGGATCTCCTCGCTGCCCTCGGTGATCCGATACCGCCGATGATGCCGATAGATATGCTCGAAGGGCTTGTGGCGCGAATAGCCGATGCCGCCGTGGACCTGCATCGCGCGGTCCGCCGCCTCGCACACCAGCCGGTTCGCCCAGTAATTGCACATCGAGACCTTGTCGCTGATGGTCTTCTCGATCGCCTCGTGGGGCATGTTGTCCATTTCCCACGCGGTCTTGAAGATCAGCAGCCGCAGCATTTCCGCCTGCGTCGCCAGCTCCACCAGCGGGAACTGGATCGCCTGATTGCGCGCCAATTCCTCGCCGAAGGGTTTGCGCTCCCGCGCATATTTCACGCTCTCATCGATGCAATAGAGCGCCGCGCCGCAGCTTGATGCCGCCTGCCGGATGCGGTTCTGGTGGACGAAGCTCTGCGCCAGCGCGAGGCCGCGGCCTTCGACGCCGAGGATCGCCGAATCCGGCACCCAGACATTGGTGACGCTGAGGCGCGGGTGGTCGGTGGGCATGTTGAAGGTCCACATCCACTCCTCGATCTTCAGGCCTTCGGTAGGGTTGGGGACGAGGAAGCAGGTGATCCCGCTCGCGTCCCCCGCCTTGCCCGCGGTGCGCGCGAACATCGCGCAGTGTGTGGCGACGTGCATGCCGGTGATCCACATCTTTGCGCCGTCGATCCGCCAGCCATCGATGCCGTCACGGGTCTCGCGGACGGCGACCGTCTCCATGTGGGTGGCGTCTGAGCCGTGGTGCGGTTCGGTGAGGCCGAAGGCGACGCGGCGGGTGCGTTCAAACCCGCCGAGGATGAATTCCTGCTTCTGTTCTTCCGTCCCCCATTGGTCGAACATGGCGACGAAGGGGAAGTTGCCGACAATCGAGTGCTCGTTCTGGAGATCATTGTGCAGGCCAAGGCCTTGGCGCGCAAAATGCTCGCGGATCACCGCCATCCAGAGGTTGCTGCCGTCCTTCCCGCCATAGCGCTTGGGCGCGGAGAAGCGCCAATGGCCCGCCTTGTCCGAGCGGCGGGTGGCTTCCTTGAGCAGTTCCTCCCACTCGTGCCGTGGCAACCCGCCCGCCTCCCAATCGGTGCGCGCGTGTTCGCGGCGGTGGTCGAAGAAGCGGATGTTGTCGTCCTGCTGCTCCAGAGGCTTGATCTCGGCGGCGATGAAGGCGTCGAGTTCATCGAGATAGGCTTGCAGGTCGGCGGGGATGGCGAAGTCCATGGGTTATTCCTCTCCGGTCCATTTCTTGCGCGCTGCGCTGAGCGCGGGATATCTGGGAACATCGGCGCTTAGCTTGTCGAGAGCCGCTTCCCGCAAGCCTGCCAGCACGCCGCTGGTGGTAAGCGATGCGCGACCTTCCAGAAAATCTTCGGCCAGTGCCCGGTCGAGCGACTCCGGCATGATAGCATCGTCCCGCGCGATCATGCCCAGCGCGTTGCGGGCAACCGCCCACTGAAAGCGATTATGGCCTTCCATCAGCGGCTTGATCGTTTCGAGCCATTCTGAAACGGCAGCGGCAAGTTCTCCGTTGCAGGCTTCCCCGCGATCCTCGCCCGGTGTTTTGGTGCACACCGTCAGCGCCCGCTCCTCCTCCGGCGCATCCTCCTCCAGCAGCAGCAGCAGGTCGAGTTCCTGCTCGCTCGTCCGGCGCGAGATTACCACGCGCTCCAGCATCCGGTCCGCGCCCGAGCGCCATTGCGCCGCCATCTTGAGGCACCCGAGCGCCCACCACACGGTGCGGTAGATCGTCCAGAAGCGGAAGCGCGCTGGGTCGATGGTGACGCCCGCCTCGGCCTCGTAGGCGATGATGTAATCTTCAATCGAGCCCAGCCCCAGCGCGGGCCGGTCGTGGCGGGCGAAGCGCCACACCGCCATGCAACCGAAGGCGAGGTCCTCGTGGCGGTCGCCGAAATGGGCGATCTCCCAGTCGAGCACGCCAGTCAGGCGAGAGCCCTCGACCAACAGATTGCCCATCCGGTAGTCGCCGTGGTTGAGGACAGTCTCGACCTCCGCGGGGCAGTTATCCTCCAGCCACTTCAACCCGAGCGCGATGATCGGGCGATCCCCGCCCGCCTCCATGAATTGCTCTTTGAGGTCAGCGATGGCCGCGCGGTAATCCATCACCGGCACGCCCTCGGGCACATCGCCGGGCCGCAGTCGATGGATGCGCGCCAAGTCCCGCGCCGCATCGCGCAGCAGGCCCGTCGGATCGTCACATTGCAAAATGACCTTGGGGTCCGCCGTCCCAGGCAGCGCGCGCATCACGAAGCCGCTGCCGAGCCCGTCCGCTTCCTCCAGCACCGCTACCACCTCCGGCGCGGTGACACCCTTGGCGCGCGCCGCTTCGATCAGCGCCGCCTCGACGGCGTGGCCATAGGGCCGCCCGTCCATGAAGGCGAGGCTCGGCGCGCGGCGCAACACGTAATCGGAGCTGCCAGCGCCAAACCGCCAACTCTCCATCACCGCCCCGCCGGTCAGGCGCTGCGGCTCCGACGACAAAGCGCCGAGGCCGACGCGGGCGCAAACCCGCGCCAGCCCGGCGCTCAACTCGTCAGCAGACATCCCCACGGTTCAGGCGGGGACATTGTCCTTCTTCACGGTGATCACCTGTGCGTAGGTGAACTCCTTGAGGCCTTCCTTGCCGTATTCGGCGCCGAAGCCCGACTGCTTGTGTCCGCCGAAAGGCGCGAAGGGCGAGAGGTGGAGGTATTCGTTGACCCACACCGTGCCGGTTTCGAGCTGCTCGGCGATCTCCACGCCCTTCTCCGGGTTGCCGGTCCACACGGCGCCGGCAAGCCCGTAATCCGAGTTGTTGGCGCGCTGGATGACTTCCTCTTCCGAGGAGAACTTCATCAGCGGCATGACCGGGCCGAACTGTTCCTCGGCCACGATCCGCGCATCCTCGGGCGGGTTGTCGAGGATGGTCAGCGGCACGAAGTAGCCCGTGCCGCTCGGATCGACATTGCCGCCGAGCAGGAACTTGTAGCCGTTGTCCTTGGCGTCCTCGATCAGCTCGAGCACGCGGTCATACTGCTTCTTGTTCTGGATCGGGCCGACCCCGGTGCCCTGCTGTGCGCCATCACCGACAGTCACGGTCTTGGCATATTCGACGATGGCGGCGCTCAGCTCGTCATAGATATCCTCGTGGATATAGACGCGCTTGGCCGCCACGCAGATCTGCCCGGCATTCGAGAAGCTCGACCAGAACAGCTGTTCGGCGACCTTCTTGGGATCGGCATCGGGCAGCACGATCGAAGCGTCGTTGCCGCCCAGCTCCAGCGTGATCCGCTTGAGGTCAGCCGAGGCACCTTCCATGATCTTCTTGCCGGTCGCAGTGGAGCCGGTGAAGGTGATCTTGTCGATATCGGGGTGGCTGGTCATCAGCGGGCCGAGGTCGTCCTCCCCGGTGATGATGTTGACGACGCCCGCCGGCACCTTGTCGGCGATCAGCTCGGCGATGCGCAGCGTGGTCAGCGGGGTGAAGGGCGAGGGCTTCAAGACGATGGTGCAGCCCGAAAGCATCGCGGGCGCGATCTTCTGGATCGCCATCATGACCGGGAAGTTCCACGGCACGATGCCTGCCACCACGCCCACCGGCACGCGGCGCGTGCGGCTGAGGCGGGTGTCGCTATCCTCGTTGATCTCGTCATCGAGGCTGAGGGTCGATTGCGCCGCGCTCATGCCCGCAGCGCCGTAGATTTCGCCGCGCGCCTGATCGTGAGGCTTGCCCTGTTCGCTGGTGAGCAGGCGGTAGAGCTCCTCGGCATTGGCCTTGATCGCGCCCGAGATCGCCATGATCGCAGCGCGGCGTTCTTCGATGGGGGTGTTCTTCCACGTCTTGAACGCGGTGCGCGCGGCGGCGACGGCACGGTCAAGCTCGGCCTTGCCGCAGGCGGGGACCTGGCCGATGACCTGCTCGTTCGCGGGGTTCACGACATCGAGCCAGCGGTCGGTCGCCACCATCTCGCCGCCGATAAGGTTCTTGTACTGGGTGACCATCTTTCTGTCCTCTCAAACGAAGGGGGGAGTCGTCTCTCTCCGCGTCAGGTTGGCGCGTTGCATTGAAAAACGCAACGCTCGCGTTGAGGCTATGGGTAGCGCGGCAGGGAGCAGCGTTCACCTGACGATTGCGCTATTCCCGCGCCGCGATATGTGACGCTGCAACAGCCACAAGACGAGAGGACTCACGATGACCGAACCCCGCCCCGATCTGGTGATCTATGGCAGCCCCGTATCGCCCTTCGTGCGCAAGGTGGCGAGCCTGTGCCTGCTGAAGGGCGTCCCCTACGCGGTCGAGGCGGTCAATGTCTTTGCCCCCCCGCAATGGTTCACCGACATCTCGCCGATGAAGCGCATCCCGGTGCTGCGCGACCGTTCGGTGGCGGAAGTGGGCACCGGCGGGACGATCCCCGATTCTAGCGCGATCTGCGCCTATATCGAAAAGAAGCACCCCGCGCCTGCGCTCTACCCGGCCGAGCCGATGGCCTATGCCGAGGCGCTGTTCATCGAGGAATTCGCCGACACCTCGCTGGCCGCGGCCGGGGGGCTCGGGATTTTCCGGCCGATCTTCTTTGCGGTCTCCAAGGGCGAGGAACCCGGGCTCGACAAGGCGCGCGAGACCTGGGCCCAGCAGTTGCCGCCGCTGTTCGACGTGCTCGAGACGCGGCTTTCTGGCGCGGAGTTCTTCGCGGGCGACGCGCTGTCGATTGCCGACATCACAGTCACGCAGGTGATGCTCCAGATCGGGCTGGTGGCCGAGATGCCGCTGGGGGGCTGGCCGGCGCTCGAACGCCATTTTGCCGCGATGTTCGCGCGTCCCGAAATCGCCGCGCCCTATGCCGCAGCCGACGCGATCATCCGCAAGGCCTTGCCCAGCCGCTTCGACCTGACCTAAGGCCTTCTGCGAGCAAGAGAGAGGGCAGTGCCACACATGGCAAGTGAATGGTGCATCGGGATCATCGGCGGATCGGGCCTCTATGCCATCGACGGGCTGGAGGACGCGCAGTGGATCGCGATCGAGACCCCGTGGGGTGATCCCTCGGACGAGATCCTGTGCGGCACCATCGCGGGGGTGAAGGTGCGCTTCCTCCCGCGCCATGGACGCGGGCACCCGATCACGCCCACCGAGCTCAATTCGCGCGCCAATATCGACGCGCTGAAGCGTGCAGGCTGCACCGACATCCTTGCGATCAGTGCGGTCGGATCCTTGCGCGAAGAGCTCGAGCCCGGGCGCTTCGCCGTGGTCGAGCAGTTCATCGACCGCACCCAGCACCGCCCCAGCACCTTCTACACCAGCGGCTTCGTCACCCATGTCTCGATGGCCGATCCGGTCTGCCCGCGCCTGTCGGACATGGCCGCGCAGGCGGTGGTCGCCGCCAAGGGCAAGGTTGCGGTCGGCGCGACCTATCTCGCCATGGAAGGCCCGCAATTCTCGACCCGCGCCGAAAGCCGGATGTACCGGTCATGGGGCGCCGACGTGATCGGGATGACGGCCATGCCCGAAGCCAAGCTCGCCCGCGAAGCCGAGCTTCCCTATGCGCTGGTCGGCATGGTCACAGATTACGATTGCTGGCGCGAAGGCGATTCGGTCGATGTCGCGCAGGTCGTGCAGCAGATGCAGGCCAACGGCGCGCTCGCGCGGGCGACGGTCCTGAACTTCATCGCCGCCCTGCCCGAAACCCGCGAGCCTTCGCCGATCGACACCGCGCTCGACGACGCGGTGATCACCGCGCCGGAAGAGCATGATCCGGCGCTGCTGGCCAGGCTCGACGCGGTCGCCGGGCGTCTGTTCGTCTGACGCCGCCTCAGGCCCAGAGGCGCTGCGCCAGTTCGGGCAGCGCCGCGGCATAGCGCGAGACATCCTCGAGCCTGCCCGTGCTCACCCGCGAATAGCCCTCCCAGGGCCCATAGGCGCCCCGGATGGCGATCCCGCGTTCGTTCATGGCATCGCGCAAGCTGTTGGCGTCGGGCACCTTCACGAAGACGAAATTGGTCTGCGAGGGCAGCGCGGTCAGCCCTGCCTTCGCCACCGCATCGACGATCATCGCACGCCCTTCCAGCACGGCGGCGCGCGACTGATCGAGGAAGGGCGTATCGTCATAGCTCGCAATCGCCGCCGCCAGCCCGGCGAGATTGCCGCCGAAGCTCATCATGTGCGACTGGATGCGGCGGGCGTTGGCCTCGCTGGTGATGGCATAGCCGACCCGCAGCCCGGCCATGCCGTAGATCTTGGAGAAGGTGCGGCACACGATCACGTCGGCACCGCTGCGCACCAGATCGATCATCGAGTTGTCCTCGGGCCGATCGGTCAGCTCGTTATAGGCCTCGTCCACCAGCAGGGTCGCCCTAGGTGTTACGGCGGCGGCAAAGCTGCGCAGCGCAGCGGGGGCGATCAGCATTCCGGTGGGATTGTTGGGATTGCAGACCTGCACCAGCGCCACGCCATCGGCCACCTTGGCCTGCATCGCGGCAAGATCGACGTTCATGTCCGATGCCAACGGGACCCGGAGCAAGGTGACCCCCTGCCGCTCGCCATAGAGCGCGGTCGTGTCCCAGAACAGATCGGGGCACAGGATCGCCCCCGCGCGCCCCCAGGCAAGCGCGATGGCGCACAGGATCTCGGTCGATCCTTCCCCGACCACGACCTGTTCGGGCGAGACCCCATGCCGTTCGGCAATCATCGCGGTGAGGCGTTGCTGGCCGCGGTCGGCGTAGTAGCAGCCCATCTTCGCCGTGTCGGCAATCGCCCGCAGCGCCGAGGGCGCGGGGCCATAGGGATTTTCGTTGCGGCTCAGCAGCGCCTGTCCGATCTTGGGACCGAAATCGGGTTCTGCCGCCGCGCTCGTCGCCGCCGCGCTCAGCCCGGTCAGCGGCAGGGCACCAAGGCCGCCGGCAAGTCCGGCCCCGGCGAGAAAGGATCGGCGGTTGGTCTGCATGGCAAAGCTCCTTCGGATCAGGATGGCGAGGGGTCAGAACTTGGCGATCATCAGCACGCCGATGACCGTGAGGTAGAGGCCGAACACCCGGCGCAGGATCGCCGGAGACAAGGTATGCGCCGCCGCCACGCCGAACGGCGCACACAGCACCGAGGTGGCGATCAGCACGATGGCAGCGGGCAGGTGGACATAGCCCAGCGCGCCCCAGCCGAGGCCACTTTCCCCAAGCCCGATCAGGATGAAGCCAATCGTCGCCGGGATCGCGATCACCGCGCCCATTCCCGCTGCGGTGCCGATGGCGCGGTGGATGGGGGTGCCGCAGACAGTCATTGTCAGGGTGGTGAGCGTACCGCCGCCGATGCCGAGCAGCGTCGAGAAGGCGCCCAGTGCGCTGGCGATTCCGGCGCGCGGCAGACCCGATGGCAAGGCGGCGAACAGCGGCGCGCCCTTCCGGGCGGGCAGCAGGAAATAGGCCGCAAAGGACAGCACCCCCAGGCCGAAGATCAGCGCCAGCAGCGCGCCCGAAACCATGTCGGCGAACAGCGTGCCGACCCCCGTCCCAAGCACCACCCAGACAGCCCAGCCCCGCAGCAGATCGAAATCGACCGCGCCGCGCCGCGCGTGGCTGATGGTCGAGCGGATCGAGGTGAAGATAATCGAAGCGAGCGAGGTTCCCACCGCGACATGCGCCGTCTGATCGAGCGCGACCCCCAGCAACGGCAGCAGCAGCAGCAGCGCCGGAACCACCACGAAACCCCCACCGATCCCGAACAGCCCGCCTGCAAAGCCCGCTCCGGCCCCTGCAAGCAGCAGGGCCGGGAGTGCGAAGGCGAGGGTGGCAAGAGCATCCATCGGCGACGAGAATAGCCGTGCCGGATGCGACTCCAAGCGAATTGTCGCACTGCAACATGGGGCAAATGACGCATGCCCGCGTGAGGGTCAGGGGGACGGACGTCCCGTTCCAGCGCCCGCTATTGCAGCGTGACGATATCCTCTCCGCCATCGTGGCGGCCGTAGAACTGCATCAACTGGACCAGCAATTCGCACCGCAGCGTCAGCGTCTCGGCCTCGAGCAGCGCCTGCTTGCTGGCCGGATCGAAGGGCGCGATCTGCGAAACGCCGTTGATCAGCGAACGATCATCGAGCCTTTCGACCGAGTCCCAATCGACGCTGTAGCCCTGCGAATCCGCAAAGTGCCGCGCCTCGCGCTCGAACCCGCCGCGCTGGGCGTGGGTGAGGGTTTCGTCCTCATCCTCGGTGAAAATCTCCGCCTCGACCTGGCGATAGGCGGTGGTGACGTCGAGCTCGCGCACCACGCGAAAGCGCGCCGTGCCTTCGAGGATGAGGTTGTAGCGCCCGTCGTCCATCGCCTGAATCTCGCCGATCCGCCCGACACAGCCGACCGCATAAAGCGGCGCACCCTCGACCGAGCGCTGCGGCTGGATCATCGCGATCAGCCGGTCGCGGATCAGCGCATCGCCGACCATCGCGCGGTAGCGCGGCTCGAAGATGTGGAGCGGCAGCTGCATGCCGGGAAACAGCACCGCGCCCGTCAGGGGGAAGATGGGAAGCCTCTTGTTCATCCGAACAATACGCGCGAAAGCCGCCGGCGGACGCCGACCACCCATTCGTCTTCCAAGCCCGTCGCCTCAAAAATCTTGAGCAGCTTCGCGCGCGCCGCACCCTCGTTCCACTCGCGGTCGGCCGTGATCATGGCAAGGAGGGTATCGGCCGCGGCATCGCGCTGGCCCGCGGCAAAGGCGGCCTCGGCATAGACGAGCTGCGCGTCCATGTCGGTCGGCGCGGCCTCGGCAGCGGCGCGCAAGGATGCCAGTTCGCCATCATCGACCCGCTCGCCCGCCAGTTCCAGGGCGCTGCGAGCAGGGGCAATCGCGGCATCGCCGGCAAGGCGCGGATCGGAGTCGATCACTTCCATGACCTGCTTGGCCTGATCGACCTCACCCAGTTGCACCAGCGCGCGCACGAGGCCCGCATGGGCGGGGGCGTTATCGGGGGCGAATTCGGTGATCTGGGCGAAGATCGACGCGGCGCGCTGCGGATCGCCAGCAGCGAGCGCCTCCTCGCCCATCTTCACGAACTGCGCGAGCTCCTCGGGAGAAGGCCCCTGCGGCGCGCCCGGCTCGCCCGCCCCGCCCTCGACCGGCAGCTGGGTCAGCAGCTGGTCGATAATCGCCTTCAGCTGCGATTCGCTGCGCGCGCTGGTCAGGTCGGCGATCGGCTGGCTCTGGAACATCGCATAGACCGTCGGGATCGAGCGCACCTGGAACTGCGCGGCGATGAACTGTTCCTCGTCGACATTGATCTTGGCGAGCACCACGCCCTTGTCGGCATATTCGCCCGCGACCTTCTCGAGCACCGGGGTGAGCGCCTTGCACGGCCCGCACCACTCGGCCCAGAAGTCGAGGATCACCAGCTTGGTCTGCGAAGGCTCGACCACCGCCTTGCGGAAACGGTCGACGGCCTTCTGTTCCTCGATGCTCAGTCCCATGCTGGCCAAGATATCTGCTCCTGCTGCCCGTCTGCGCGTTGTGCGCCTGTCCGGTCCCCATGTGGGATGCCTTGTTGCGCTTGTGAAGCGCCGCCACGTGCTGGCCGCTCGCCACCTGTCGATCAAGCCAAAATTGCAGGCGATTTTGCGCTTGCAGCCAGCCAAGCTCGCTGCTAATCGCGCCGCCTCTCCGGCAGGAATGACGCGCTTCGGCGGTTTCTGTCAGCGCCAGTGAGCGGGCGTAGCTCAGGGGTAGAGCACAACCTTGCCAAGGTTGGGGTCGAGGGTTCGAATCCCTTCGCCCGCTCCATTTTTCGCAGACATCTCGGCATCAGCCCCGGATCGGCGGCACGCGCTGTTGCGCGCCCTGCGCCCGTGCCGGCACGCCTGGGAGGACAGCCGCGCAAGTGCTGCAAAATGGCAACACGGGGTGACGAAAAACTTCCAGCATTGTTTGGAAGACATGCGCCATTGCTGTCGCATTCGGCGTTAAGCGGTTCTTTTTCCAAATCTTATCATGATCGCCCCGCGCCCGTGATATTTGTTGCATTTCAGTGACGTAGAGAGCGGCCCGCGCCTGTCGGCAAACTGTCATCCGCCCCCCATAGCGCGCCCCCCAATCACCAAAGCCAAAGGGGGCTTCAATGCTGAAAACCAATTCCCACGGCCTGCGCCTCTCGCGCAAGGCCATCATGCTCGCCGCCGCCGCCGCGATCCCGCAGGCGGCTCTGGCCGAAGATCTCGCCGCCGCACAGGGCGCCGGCGAAAGCGCGGCGGTGGCCGATGAGCAGCCGAGCGAGGAAGATATTCAGTCGGCCAAGGAAATCGTGGTCCAGGGCTCGATCGGCTTTCGCAACCGCTCCGATTCGGCCGAACCGATCCTGATCTATGACGAGGAATACTTCCAACGCTTCGAGCCGCTGACCGCGGGCGACGCACTGAAGCGCGTGCCGGGCGTCACTTTCCTCTCTGACGTCATCGAAAGCGACGGTGCGCGGCTGCGCGGGCTTGATCCGGGCTATACCCAGATCCTCATCAACGGCGAGCGCGTGCCCGGCGGGCAGGCCGACCGCTCCTTCTTCCTTGACCGCATCCCGGCCGAACTGATCGAGCAGGTCGAAATCGTCCGCTCATCCTCCGCCCGCCGCACCGGCGATGCGGTGGCGGGATCGCTCAACTTCAAGCTGCGTGACGGCTTCTCGCTCGATGGCGGCTATGTCCGCGCGGGCGGGCTGCTGTTCGATGACGGCGAGGTCAAGGGCACCGGGGGCTTCTATTACGGCGGCGCTCTGGCCGGCGGCCGGGTGCTGATCGGCGCCAATATTCAGGGCCGTTACAACCCCAAGGAAAAGACCAGCCTGCGCTTCAGCGACAGCCCGGAAAACAACCCCGATTTCTTCACCGAGGATTTCGAGAACCGCGAAGACCAGTCGGATATCCGCGACGGCACCGATTACGCCTTCAACGCCAGCTGGGGGATCGAGAGCGAGACGACAAGGTTTGAAATCCTCGGCAACTATGTCCGCACCGAACGGGTCGAGGACGAACGCTCGTTCGAATACAACGACCTGACAACCATCGCCGGGCCGGTCGATGGTGATGATGAAACGGAAGAAGTGGGCCTGCTGACCGACAACATCAACGTCAATGATATCACCACCGAAAGCTGGTCGGTGATCGGCAAGCTCGACCATGAATGGGGCTTCGGCGAAACCAAGCTGCGGGTTGGCTATGCCAGCTTTGACGATGTGCAGGACGAATTCGAACACGAGATCGACTTCGACCGCGGCACCCCGCGTTTCACCGGTGAGCTGTTCCTGCAGGACACCAGGGACGTGGAGTTCTTCGTCAATCTCGAACAGGAATTCGACCTCGGCGAAAACATTGAATTCGCGATCGGCGGCTTCCTCCAGAACAAGGACCGCGATTTCTTTCTGGGCGAAGTGCGCAGCCGTTTCAACCTGACGGCAGCCGCGCGCGACTATGACCAGTTTTCGCAGAGCCCGCTTGAATTCGTGCCAGCGACCTTCAATCCGCTCGAAGCGACGGCTGACAACTCCATCGCCGAAGATCGGCGCGATCTCTATGCCCTGATCGAAGGCGAGTTCGATAACCTGACCTTCGAGGCCGGGGTCCGCTGGGAAAGCACCGATGTCACCGTCATCGATGGTCTGGCCGGGCCGGGCGCGCCTGCGATCACCAATGATTACGACGAATTCCTGCCCTCGGCCTCGCTCAAATACGAGATCGGCGAAGGGCGCATCACGCTGTCGGGCGCGCGCACGCTGCGCCGTCCGCAGTTCGACTTCCTTACCCCCGGTCTGCTCCGAGAGGAGCTGGGTGACAACGACTTCCGCGGCAACCCGCTGCTCGCGCCCGAAACCGCCTGGGGCGGCGATCTGGGTTACGAACACAAGATCGGCAAGACCGGAGTGATCGGGGTCAACCTGTTCTACCGCAGCGTGCAGAACCTGATCGAACTGACGACCGAACTGGATGCGAATGGTGTGCCGGTTCCGGGATCGGCGGACGAGCCTGTGCTTGACGAAAACGGCGTGCCAATTCCGGGTGAGGGTTCGCGCACCTTCATCTTCACCCCGCGCAACACCGGCGATGGCGAAGTCTACGGGATCGAATTCGACGCCTCGTTCAGCCTTGCTTTCCTCGGCCTGCCCGATACTGGGGTGTTCGGGAACCTCGCGCTTCTCGACAGCACCATCACCGATGAATTCGGTGAGCGGCGGTTCAACGACCAGTCGCGCTTCGTTTACAACTTCGGCGCGATCCAGAACCTGCCCGACTATGGCGTGGCCTTCGGCGCGACCTATCGCAAGCAGGGTGAGGCCTTTGGCCGCGTTGTGGGCGAGGAAGTCTTCACCCGCTTCAAGGGCGATCTCGAAGTTTTCGTCGAAAAACGCATTGGCGATGCCTTCACGATCCGCGCCGTGGGTTCAAACCTGCTTGACGGCACCAAGGATGAAGACTTCAACAAGTTCAACACCGTCGCCGATCAGGAAAATCGCGTTTTCGATGAATTCGAAATCGAAAGCGAGCGCGCCGGGCCGGTGTTCCAGGTGATTGCGCGTTACGCGTTCTGATCGAAACGGATATCCGAGTCATGGCCCGGTCGCCTCGCGCGGCCGGGCCACTTTCTTTGGGGCCGCGGTGCCCTTCGTCGATCCGTGAGCACGGATGTGCGATTTTGCGCTTGCATTGGGCGCGGGCCGCGCTAGGTCCGTGATACGTTATCACATACATGTCACGGGAACCGCCATGAACGCCAGCAAGCTCTCCCTTGCCTCCTCCCGCCTTGCGCTCGTTGCCGCACTGGGCCTTGCCGCCGTCGCCAGCCCGGCGCTGGCCGAAGACACCACTGTCGAGGCCACCCAGCCCGCGGCCGAGGCCGCGCCGGAGGACGACCTCCACAACCGCCAGACCGGCGCCGGGGGTGAAATCATCGTCAGCACGGCGGGCCTCAAGGAACTCGATCTCCTCGCCGGAACCAGCGTCCTCGGCATCGCCGACGTCCAGCGCGATGCGGCGACCGGCCAGATCGGCGACCTGCTCGCCAAGCTCCCCGGCGTCTCGGCCACCAGCTTTTCCCCCGGTGCCTCGCGCCCCGTGCTGCGCGGCCAGCAGGCTGAGCGCGTGCGCGTGCTGATCGACGGGGTCGGCACGGCGGACGTCTCCAACACCTCGGCCGACCATGCGACCTCGATCGAACCGATCACCATCGAGCGGATCGAGGTGCTGCGCGGCCCCGCCGTGCTGCTCTACGGCAGCCAGGCGATCGGCGGCGCGGTCAACGTGATCGACAAGCGCATCCCGACCCGGGTGCCGGACGAGGCCTTCCACCTTGACGCCTTCGGCGCGGTCGACAGCGCCACCAACCTGCGTACGGGCGCGGCATCGCTCGACGTCGGGATCGGCTCGAACCTCGTCTTCCACGTCGATGGTTCGTGGCGCGAGACCGATGATATCGACATCGGCGGCTTTCAGGTTGCCCCCGAATTGCGCGCCGACCTGCTCGCTGACGCGGCCGAGGAAGAGGAAGAGGGCGAGCTTGAGGAAGCCGCTGAACTGCGCGAGGCGGCCGGCGTGCGCGGCACCGTGGCCAACAGTGCAGTCGAAAGCTGGACCATCAACGCCGGCCTCGGTCTGATCCTTGGTGAGAGCACCTTCGGCGCCTCGATCGGCTGGTACGACACCGATTACGGCGTCCCCACCCGCCCCGGAGCCGCGCACCCGGAAGGCGAGGAAGAGGGCGGGGCCGAAGCAGAGGAAGAAGGCGAAGAGAACGTCACCATCGGCCTCCGCCAGTTCCGCGCCGACTTCAAGGGCGACATCGCGCTGGGTGACGGCGCTTTCGAGCGCTTGAAGCTGCGCGTCGGCTATTCCGACTATACCCACACCGAGTTCGAGGGCGCCGAGGTCGGCACCGTGTTCGATTCGACCAGCGTCGAGGCCCGCGCCGAGCTGGTGCAGAACGCCGATGGCGTGCTGCGCGGCGCGACCGGGGTGCAATACACCCACCGCGATTTCTTCGCCGAGGGCGCGGAAGCCTACGTCCCGCCCAACCTCACCGATCAGGTCGCGCTCTTCACCCTGCAGGAATGGGGCACCGGCCCGTTCCAGATCGAGGCCGCCGCCCGCGCCGAGTTCACCAAGGTCGAGGCCCAGACCCTCGGGATCGAGCGCGACTTCGACACCTTCTCGGGCGCGCTCGGCCTCGTCTACGAGGGCATCGAGGGCATTCGCCTCGGCATCAACGGCTCGCGCGCCGAACGCGCGCCGAGCGCAGAGGAGCTGTTCTCCGAGGGCCCGCACATCGCCACGCAGGCCTTCGAGATCGGCGATGCCGACCTTGACACCGAGCGCGCCTGGGGCCTCGAGGCCTATGCCCGCGGTAGCATCGGCAAGGGCACCTTCGGCCTCACCGCCTACCGCCAGTGGTTCTCCAACTACATCTTCCTCGAGGAAACCGGCGAGGAAGAGGACGACCTGCCCGTCTTCCAATACCTCCAGTCCGACGCCGACTTCTGGGGCTTCGAAGCCGAGCTCAGCTACCCCGTCATCGACACCGGCAGCTTCCGCCTGCTGACCGACCTACGCGCCTCCTATGTCGAGGCCGAGCTTGACGACGGCACCGCCGTCCCGCGCATCCCGCCGCTGAGCCTGCTCGGCGCGCTCGAAGCCCAGACCGGACCCCTAGACCTGCGCGGCGAGGTGCAGTGGTTCGACGGGCAGGACCGTGTCACCACCTTCGAGACCGCAACCGACAGCTTCACGCTGGTCAATGCGCTCATCGCCTGGCGTCCGCTCAAGGACAACGGCAATGTCACCGTCCAGCTCGCCGCGGACAACCTGTTCGACGTCACTGGCCGCCGCCACGCGAGCTTCACCAAGGACTTCGTGCCGCTCATCGGCCGCAACGTCCGCGCCAGTGTTCGCCTCAGCTTCTGAGGCGGCTCGTTCTTCGGGGGGAGGAAGGGCAGCCGCGCAATCGGCTGCCCTTTTTCATATCCCCTTGGGTTCAGTCCTCCACCGCAAAGGTCAGCTCGGCGTGCTCCTCGAGCCGCTTGACCAGATCCTCGCCGAGGAACGCGCCCGGGGTGCCGATCCCGCCGGGCTTGTCGCAAGCGAGCAGCGCGATTCCCGTCTCCGACAACATCCGGCTGGTCGAGCCATAGCCTGGATCATACCGGCCCTTGACCCCGAATTGCAGCCGGCCCCCGTCCGCCATGTCGGCAACGAACACCACGTCGTAGAACCCGTTCTCGCGCTCTTCCTTGGTTGGCCCCTCGCCCGGCTTGGGAGGCTTGGCGCCGAACGGGTTCTTCATGAATTCGAGCGCCGCATTGGCTGCCGCCTTGCCCGCCTCGCCGGGGCTGGTCAGCATCATCTCGTCATACTTGAAATCGGCGCCATAGGGGTGGCCGAGCAGGAAGTTGGTGCGGTGGACGTTCTTGGTGTTGATCGGCGCCATCACGAAGGGTGCCGACCACTTGCCGAGATCGTCCTCATACGAGGGGATCATGCCCGAAGGCTGATCCGGCCCCTCGAAGCCCGGCGTCAGCGCAAAGGGATTGCGCAGCACGCCGATCACCGAGACGTCCTTGGCCGCCGCCTTCATCGTCGCCCCGAGGCTCGCCGCGGTCCCGCCCGAGAATGTCCCCTGCATCGCGCGGACACGGCCCCGGATGCGCGGGGCAGGCTTGCCGAACTTTTCGACGCAGGCCTTCTGAGTCATCATCACGCCGAGATCGAAGGGGATCGAATCGAACCCGCTCGAAAAACAGATGCGCGCGCCGCTGGCTTCGGCGGCGGCCTGATGCTCGGCGATCTTGGCCGCCATCCACGCGGGCTCGCCGCACAGGTCGGCATAGTCGGTGCCGGTCTTGACGCAGGCCGCGACCAGCTTGTCGCCATAGAGTTGATACGGGCCGACAGTGGTCAGCACCACGCGGGTGCGCTGGCACATGGCTTCAAGGTCGGCGTCGTCATCGGCATTGGCGACCACCAGCGGGGTCGAGGCAGGCGCGCCGATGAGGTCACGCACTTCCTCGAGCTTGGCAAGGCTGCGCCCGGCCATCGCCCACTTGGGGCCGTCATCCCGCGCACCGTAGTGGTGGGCGAGATATTCCGCCACTAGCCGCCCGGTGTAGCCGGTGGCGCCGTAGACGATGATGTCGAGTTCGCGGGTGCTCATATGGGGTCTCCCTAGGTTTTGCCCATGCCATGCAATCACGCGGCGCGGGTGTCAAAGGCCATCGCTGCGCGTGTTGGAAAGGTGACAAGGGTTACACCGCGTCAACTTCCCAACACGCGCATTTATCCTTGTTGAACAGAGCATTGCCCGCAAATTGCGCAGCGGACGGACAGGGGTATGGGGGCTGTTTGTCATGCATGGGGCTCCATCGGGCCAATCCGAGGAGCCTACCGCGATCCGCGTGCTGTAGGAAAGCGCCCTGAAGCCGCAGCTCTAAAGCCGCGGCAGCGTCACCCCGCGCTGGCCCATATATTTGCCCGCGCGGTCCTTGTAGCTGGTCTCGCAGCGCTCGTTGCCCTGCAGGAACAGGAACTGGCACGCGCCTTCATTGGCGTAGATCTTCGCAGGCAGCGGCGTGGTGTTGCTGAATTCGAGCGTCACATGGCCTTCCCAGCCCGGCTCCAGCGGGGTGACGTTCACGATGATCCCGCAGCGCGCATAGGTGCTCTTGCCGAGGCAGATCACCAGCACATCCTCCGGCACGCGGAAATATTCGACCGTGCGGGCGAGCGCGAAGGAATTGGGCGGGATGATGCAGACGTCGGTCTCGCGATCGACGAAGCTTTTGGGATCGAACTGCTTGGGATCGACCACCGAACTATCGACATTGGTGAAGATCTTGAATTCCGGCGCGACCCGCGCGTCATAGCCGTAGGACGAGAGCCCGTAGGAGATCACCCCGTCGCGCCGCTGCGCCTCGACGAAAGGCTCGATCATGCCATTTTCGAGCGCCTGCGTACGGATCCATTTGTCGGAGAGAATCGCCATACCGCTGTGATTCCCGATGGAAGGCCGCGGAGCAAGGGCGGGGCCGGACATATCCCCTCACCCCTAACCGTCACCCCAGCGAATGCTGGGGCCTAGGGGATCGACGTGCGATGGTTGCTGCCCTGGGACCCAGCTTTCGCTGGGATGACCATTTATGGAAGGAACCTGTCCGCTTAGCAGTGAATTGTGCCGAAAGCGGAAATTCAACAATCGACCCCGAAGTCGCCGTTAACGCCAGAGCGGAATGTCGCTAAAAGCTGTCGGATGTTTGTCAGGTTTGTAATCGATGCGCTGGATGAAGATTCAGGTCGGCGGCAGGGGCTCTTCCAAGCAGGGGAAGTTCTTGCTTTGAGCGGTGAGATGGATGCGGATGACCTGAAATATCTGGAATCGCTATACGCTTGGTTCAAAGTTCACCTGCCGGTGCCAACCCGATTTGCGGTTTCTTCAAAGCCCCATGCGAAGGCTCAAGCATTAAGCTGGTTTCGTGACGCATCGACCGAGCATATTGGCCAGATGCGGGAGTATCAGCGGATTCTAGAGAAATATGGGCTGCAAGTGTCGATGCTCCGCACTCAACGCCCTGGCTACATTGTGTTCGAAGACCAGTATCAGGTGGTGGCCTATCCATTTGCTGATACGCCGTGCTGACATTCCACTTAGCCCTTTGCTTGGCTTGAAAGCCGCCGTTCGCAAA
>PNKW01000062.1 GCA_013822695.1 Erythrobacter sp.
GTGCTCGAGGGCCATGCGCCCTTCATGAGCACGATCCGCGACGGCGCGGTGCAGGTCTTTGCCAAGGAGGGCGCGGCCCCCGAGATCATTCAGGTCCGCGGCGGCTTTGCCGAGGTCAACGAGAAGGGCCTCACGGTTCTCGCCGAACACGTCGAAGGGTAAATCCTCGCATCCGCGCGATCACCCAAGAGGGCGGGCCGGAAGGCTCGCCCTTTTTGCGTCTGCGCTCGCGGAAAATTAACCATGTCCGTGGCAGAGCCTTGCGGCCATGTTCATGTCTTCGGATATCCGCCCCGCCCCTGCAAACGCCCCCACGTTACTCGCGCGCAGCGACCTTGCCATCGTGCTGGCGCTCGCGCTGTTCACCTTCTTCGTGCGCGGCGCTTGGATCGGCGATCCCAACGCCGATGTCGACGAGCAGCTCTATTCGCTGATCGGCAACCAGATGCTTGTCGGCGCGGTGCCGTTTGTCGACCTGTGGGACCGCAAGCCCTGGGGCCTGTTCGCGCTGTTCGCGGCCTTCCACGCCATCGGCGGCCCGGGCTCGGCGGCCTATCAGGTGGCGGGCGCTCTGTTCACGCTGGGCGGCGCGGTGATGGTGTTCCACCTCGCCCGCGCGCAGGCCGACCGGATGACCGCCGCTGCGGGGGCCGCGCTCTACGTTGTGCTGTGCACAATCAACGATGCGCATTCGGGCAATTCGGAAGTCTTCTTCATCCCGCTGATGATCGCGATGGCCGTGCTGGTGCGCGACACCGACCACCACCGCGCCTTGTCCCGCGCGCTCTTCGCCATGCTGATCGGGGGCATCGCGCTCCAGATCAAATATACCGTGATCCCGCTGTGCCTGTTCTTCGGCCTGTGGGCGCTGTGGGGCCAGTGGCAGCGCGGCATGAAGCTGTGGCGGCTGGCAGTGCTCGCCGCAGGTTTCGGCGTGCTCGGCGTCCTTCCGACCGCACTCGTCAGTGCGGGCTATTGGGCGGCGGGGCACTGGGACGCCTACGTATTTGCCAATTTCATCTCCTTCTTCGACCGCCTGCCCGCTGACACGGGGCGCGTGCATCCGCTGATGCTTGCCTATCTCGGCCTGCAATTGTCGCTGAGCTGGCTCGGCATCCGTGCGGCGCAGCGCGTCTGGCCCGAGGGGCTGCCGCGCCATTACGTGTTCGTGATCCTGTGGCTGGTAGCAGCGGTGGCGACGGCTTATCTCCCCGCCACGGTCTACCGCCACTACCTCGCCGCCTTGATCCCGGCGACAGCGCTGCTTGCCCTACCGCTGTTCCACCGCGAGCCGAGCGACCGGATCAACCGTGCGGCGCTGCTGCCGGTCGCGGTGTTCCTGCTGATCGTGCCCTACCAGTACTGGGTCAGCCACGAGAACCGTTCGGCGACCTTCCGGCTCGCGGAGGCGATCACGCCCCATCTCGACCGACAAGCGGGCAAGTGCCTGCTGATCTTCGACGGGCCGACCTCGCTCTACGGCCTCACCAATAGCTGCCTGCCGACCAAGCTGATCTATCCCGATCACCTCAACAACGCGCTCGAGATGGATGCGCTGGAGATGCGGCAGGAGGACGAGGTGCGCCGCATTCTGGCCACCCGCCCGCCGGTGATCGTCACCGCCGACCTGCCGCTCACGCCGCAGAATTTCGCGGCCAAGGACCAGGTCGATGCGGCGATCGCGCGCGACTATCGCCTGCTGGCTAGGCAAGAACTCCACCACCGCGAAATCTACGCCTGGGTGCGCCGCGCTCCCTGAGGCTGTCCGCGCTTGCATTGCGTGCCAACTCCCTGCAATTCTGATGCTTCGCGCAGGGCCCCATGGGCCAACGCAGCATCCGCCAAAGGGAGAGACGCACTTGAAACTCGCATCGAGGCTGGCCATGGCACTTGCCATGAGCACATCAACCATTGCCCTTGCCGATGACGGCATCCCGGGGCCCGAGCAGGATCCCTACATCTTCCTCGAAGAGGCGCGCAGCCCGGAGGCCCTCGACTGGGTCGCCAAGGAAAACGCCCGTACCCTCGCCGCCTTCGAAGCCGATCCGCGCTATGCGCAGCTGAAGGCCGAGGCGCTGGCGATCTTCGACAGCACTGACCGCATCCCCTTCGTCAGCTTCCGTCCCGATGGCCTGTATAATTTCTGGCAGGACAAGGCGAACCCCAAGGGGGTGCTGCGCCGCACGACGCTGGAAAGCTACCGCACCGCGACGCCGGAGTGGGAGATCATCCTTGACGTCGACGCGCTCGCCAAGGCGGAAGGCAAGGAGTGGGTCTATCAAGGCTCGACCTGCCTGCCACCCGCATTGAACCGCTGCATGATCGCGCTGTCCGACGGCGGCGAGGACGCCACGATCCTGCGCGAGTTCGACACCAAGTCCAAGCAGTTCATCGAGGGCGGCTTCGTGCTCGACCAGAAGAGCCAGGGCGGGGTCGAGTGGGTTGACGAGAACACCCTGCTGGTCAGCCGCAACTTCGGCGAAGGCACCCTGACCGAAAGCGAATATCCCTTCACCACCCGCGAATGGAAGCGCGGCACGAAGATCGAAGACGCGCCCGAAATCTTCCGCGGCGATGCCAAGGACGTCTCCTCCGGCGCGGCGCTGCTGCGCGACAATGAGGACGTGATCCACGCCCGCATCGCCTATCGCGGGATCAGCTTCCACGAGCGGCTGTGGTATGTCTGGAAGGACGGCCAGTGGCTCCAGCTTGAGCTGCCCACCAAGGCCAACCCGGTCGGTATCGTCGATGGGCACATGCTGTTTTCGCCCGATGTCGACTGGACTGTCGATGGCCAGACCTTCCTCGCCGACAGCCTCGTCGCGGTCGATCTGGAGGAATGGAAGGCCAATCCCAACGGCGCGAAGAAGGCGCTGGTGTGGGCGCCGGGCTATCGCCAGACCAAGCAGGGCAGCACCGTCACCGCGGGCGGGCTCTATGTCGCGATGCTCGACAATGTCGTCGGCAAGGTGCTCAAGTTCAACTTCGCCGATGGCAAGTGGGCGAGCACGCAGGTCGACCTGCCCGACAACGCGACCATCGGCATCGCCGCCTCCTCGGACGACAGCGACCAGATCATGTACACGGTGAGCGGCTTCCTCGAGCCGACCACCCTCTACTACACCGACGGCACCACCGCACCGAGCGTGCTCAAGACCAGCCCCACCTATTTCGACCCGGCCGGCGCCTCGGTCGAGCAATACGAGGCGGTCAGCAAGGACGGGACCAAGATCCCCTACTTCATCGTCAAGCCCAAGGGGATGAAGGCCGACGGCAGCACCGCGACGCTGCTGACCGGTTACGGCGGCTTCCAGGTCCCGCGCCTGCCCGCCTATCTCGGCTCAACCGGCAAGCTGTGGGTCGAGAAGGGCGGCGCCTATGTGCTCGCCAACATGCGCGGCGGCGGGGAGTTCGGGCCGCAGTGGCACCAGACCGCGATCCGCGAGAACAAGCAGCGCACCTGGGATGACTTCATCGCCGTGGCCGAGGATCTGGTGAAGCGCGGCTTCACGAGCCCGGAGCACCTCGGCATCCAGGGCGGCTCGCAGGGGGGCCTGCTGGTGGGCACCGCCTTCACCCAGCGGCCCGACCTGTTCGGCGCGGCGATCGTGCAGATCCCGCTGTTCGACATGCTGCGCTATCACGTGATCGGGCGCGGGGCCTCGTGGATCGGCGAATATGGCGATCCGCGCATCCCCGAACAGCGCGCCTGGATCGAGGACTATTCGCCCTATCAGAAGATCTCTTCGGGCGTCGATTATCCCGAACCGTTCCTTTGGGCCTCGACCGCCGATGACCGCACCCACCCCGCCCACGCGCGCAAGGGAGCGGCCAAACTGAAGGCGCTCGGCCAGCCCTATTACTACTTCGAGGACACCACCGGGGGCCACTCGGGCGGGGTCGACAACGACCAGCGCGCCAAGCTCCAGGCGCTGCAATTCATCTACCTGATGAAGCGTCTGATGGACGAGAAACCCGCCAAGTAGGCACGCCTTCGCGGCCACGAAAAGGGGCGGCTCCACGCAGGTGGAGTCGCCCCTTTCTCGTTAACGCCGACAGGCAACGCGGCTGCCTGTAAAGGCGCCCGACACTTGGCCTTCCGTTCGTCGCGCACACAGCACGGAGCGTTTCATCAACGCCTCGCTAACCATCTCTGGCAAGGTCTGGTTAGGGCCGCGCGTCAACAGTCAGGCCATCGGGGGCGATGACATAACGACAGGAGCATCACCGATGGCCTATGACCGGAACATCTCGATTGCCGATGCGATCAAGAGCTACAACGCCCTGCCCAAGCACCACCGTGTCCACTGGTCCAAGGCCAGAAAGGACGAGGTCGTGCGCGCGGTGCGCGAGCGAGCGTTGAGCTTCCACGAGGCGCGGACCCGTTACCTGCTGAGCCGTGCCGAGTTCGACCAGTGGGAGGCGGACTACCTCGCGACCAGCGGAGACGACGCCCGGATCGAGCATGACGCCTGAGGCTCACGCCTAGCGCGTCGGCGCGTCGAAATCGGCGGGCTTGTTCGCGATCCAGGCGACGAACTTGGCGATGGCGGGGTTGGCGCGGATCGTCTCCGCATCCTCGCCGATCCGTGCCAACTCGTTATTGGTGAAGTTGGCGTGGATCGTCTTGTGGCAGATCGAGTGGATCGGCACCTTGACCTTGCCCTTCTTCGCCTTGGGTACCGGGTGATGCCACTGGACGATGTCGCCCAGCGGGCGCGCGCAGAGCCAGCAGGTGCGAGTTGAGGGATCGTCACTCACAGGCAAGCTCGAATCGGTCTTTGAGCATCAGATCGTTCACCGCCCCATCCTGGATTGCCCGCACGATCATTTCGCTGCCTGGGCGCAGGATCGAGAAATGCGAGCAGCCTTCGATCACATGGAAACGCGCCTTAGGGTTGTGGTTCACCTTCCGAAATTCGGCAATGTCGATAGCGTTGCCATCATCTCCCTCAAGCACCAGCGTCGGGATCGTGATCGAATCCAGCCAAAGGTAGGGCGCCCGCAATCGCTGCCCCGCGTTGTCGGTTGCCGCGACCGGCTGCACGCCCCACAGCCCGTTGCCGTAAAGCTGCGGGTCGGTCACCGGGCCGAAGGCAAAGACCGCCGCCCACTCGGAGGCATATTCAGCCGCCAGCAACGCCATAGTGCCGCCACTACTGTGCCCGCCGAGGTAAACGCGCTCAGGATCGATATAGGGCTGCGACTTGAGCCAGCGGGTCGCCGCGACCAGATCGTCAAGCTCCCCGAAATAGCTTTCAACCTGCCCGGGATTGCCGTTCAAGCCGCGCACCGCCGGGTAGAAGACCGCCATGCCAGCCTCGCGGAAAGCAGCAGCGGACTGGTCATTGGAGCGCGGCTGCGGCGACCAGAAATTGCCAATCGCCGTATCGCCACCGCTGATCCAGATAATCGCCGGGACCCGGGACTTTTGTTCGGGAACAGTGGCAAGATAGCCATGCATATCACCCAGAGGGCCGGGATAGGTGACCAGCCTCATCCATGCCACTGGCGGCTTTTCCGGCTTGCGCTTCTGGCGATAGGATAGCGCTGGGTTGGCCGTCTGCCCGGCCCTGGCTGCGGCAAGGGTCTGGGGCGGAGCCGTGTCAATCCCCGAGATAACCTGCGCGCTCGCCGCGAGCGGCAGGCCCCATGCAATGGCCAAGCACAGCAGAATTGGTCTCAACGCCATAATTCGATCCCTCACCCCTTCTTCTCCGCCGCCTTCTTCTTCTTCATTGCGTCGTGGAAACGGTCGGCCCAGCCGTCCTTCACCAGCTGTTCGGCACGCACCATCCGCAGCTCGCCCGGAGCCACATCGCGGCTGACCGCCGAACCTGCCGCGACAATCGCGTCCGCGCCGATGGTGACCGGCGCAATCAGCGACGAGTTCGAGCCGATGAAGGCACCCGGGCCGATCACCGTCTTGTACTTGAAGTAGCCATCATAGTTGCAGGTGATCGTGCCCGCGCCGATATTGGCGCCCGCGCCCACGGTGGCATCGCCCAGATAGGTGAGGTGGCTCGCCTTCGCGCCCTGCCCCAGCACCGCGTTCTTCACCTCGACGAAATTGCCGACGAAGCTGTCCTCTTCCAGCACTGCGCCGGGGCGCAGGCGGGCGAACGGCCCGACCTTGACGCCGCTGGCGAGGCTGGCGCCCTCGATATGGCTGTTGGCGCGGATCAGCACCTTGTCGGCGACCTGCACCCCGGGGCCGAAGAAGACATTGGGCTCGATCGTGACATCGCGGCCCAACACCGTGTCATGGGCGAAGAACACCGTGTCGGGCGCGATCAGGGTTGCGCCCTCGTCCATCGCTCTGAGCCGCCGCGCGGCCTGCCAGCGCGCTTCTGCCGCCGCGAGTTCGGTGCGGCTGTTGATGCCCGCCACCTCGTCGGCGCTGTCGGCCACGATCACCGCGCAAGCCCGCCCATCGGCAATCGCGATGTTGACGATGTCGGGGAGGTAATATTCGCCCTGTGCATTGTCGTTGCCGACCCGCGCCAGCAGGCCGAACAGGTCATCACTGCGCGCCGCGAGCAGCCCCGAATTGCACAGCCGGCAGGCGCGCTCGCCCTCGTCGGCGTCCTTGAATTCGACCATCTTGAGGATGCGGCCATCGTCATCCGCGATCACCCGGCCATAGGCGAGCGGGTCTTCGGGCTCGAAGCCGAGCACCACCGCAGCGGGAGCGGGGGCGGCGTGGAGCCGCGCGAGCATGGCGCGCATGGTGCTCGCCTTTACGAAGGGCACATCGCCATAGAGCACCAGCACATCGCCCGTGAAACCTTTAAGCGCGCCCTCTGCCTGCTGCACCGCATGGCCGGTGCCGAGCTGCGGTTCCTGCAGGCAGGTCGCCGCGCGCGTGCCGACCGCTTTCTCGATCTGCTCGCGCCCCGCGCCCACCACCACCGCGGTCCGCTCCGGACCGAGCTCGGCCACGCTCGCCATCAGGTGGTCGAGCATGGGAAGCCCGGCAATCTTGTGCAGCACCTTGTGCGTGTCGCTCTTCATGCGGGTGCCGCGCCCTGCGGCAAGGATGATGGCGGCGAAGGGTTGGGTCGTGGTCGTCATGCGCATGTCCTTAGGGAAAGGCGCGCTTGCCAGCAAATGCTTGCAGATTGAAGTAGGTTGCGCCACCGACCGGGCCGATGACAGAGATTCCTTTCAGTGCCATCGGCTTCGACCTTGACGGCACGCTGCTCGACACCTTCCGCGATCTTGGCGCGGCGGTGAACCATGCGCTGGTGCTGGGGGGCTTTGCCGAGGTGTCGGTCGAGACCTCGAAGGACCTGATCGGCGGCGGCGCGAAGATCATGCTCGCCCGCGCGGTCGAGGCGCAGGGCGGCTTGCCCGAGCCGGAGTTCAAACGGCTCTACAAGGCGATGCTCGGCTACTACGAGGCGCATAATGCGGTCCACACCGTGCCCTATCCCGGCGTGCGCGAGACGCTTGCGGAGCTGGCGGCGCAGGGCATCCGCATGGCGGTGGTCACCAACAAGTTCGAAGCCTTCGCGCGCAACGTGCTCACCCAGCTCGATCTGATCGACCAGTTCGAAACCGTGATCGGCGGCGATTCCATGGGCAAGGGGCCGGATGGTCAG
Source organism: Erythrobacter sp. (assembly GCA_013822695.1). Lineage (GTDB taxonomy): Bacteria > Pseudomonadota > Alphaproteobacteria > Sphingomonadales > Sphingomonadaceae > Erythrobacter. Next base: position 7,605 of record PNKW01000062.1, read on the forward strand.
TTCCTCGCCAAGCCCCACCCTGCCCCCGTCCTGAAGGCGCGCGAAGTGCTGGGGGGCGGGAGCTTCGTGTTCCTCGGCGATTCCACCTATGACGCGCGTGCTGCGAAAGACGCGATGATTCCCTTCGTGGCAGCCGCCTATGGATATTGCGATGCGCCGGTGGAGCAGATGGGCGCGGCGGCGGTGATCGATTCGTTTGGGGAGCTGATTCCCGCGCTCGAAAGCCTTGGCCGACCCGTCTGACCCTACGGCATCGCCCCCTGTCAGTTCGCCTGTTGCAAGGGGCGCGTGAAAGTGCCACGCAGCGCGCCGCAAATCGGTTTACGCGGGCGTAAAGCGCAACAGCGCGCCGCCCTTTCTCATCTACAGGAGGAACACCCATGACCATCAGCTTCAAGGACAAGGTCGCCATCGTCACAGGGGCAGGCGGCGGGCTCGGCAAGGCCTACGCATTGGAACTCGCCCGCCGCGGCGCGAAGGTCGTCGTCAACGATCTTGGCGGATCGCGTGACGGCACCGGTACCTCGGACGCCGCCGCGCAGGTCGTCGCCGAGATCGAGGCGATGGGCGGCGAGGCGATCGCCAACGGCGCGTCGGTCACCGAATATGAGCAGATGGAAAAGATGATCGCCGACGCCAAGCAGAAGTGGGGCGGCGTCCACGTGCTGATCAACAACGCGGGCGTGCTGCGCGACAAGACTTTTGCGAAAATGGAGCCGGCCGACTTCGAATTCGTCGTCAAGGTCCACCTCACCGGCAGCGCCTTCGCCACCAAGGCGGCATGGGAAACCATGCGCGAGCAGGGCTATGGCCGCATCCTGATGACCGCCTCCTCGACCGGGCTGTTCGGCAACTTCGGCCAGGCGAACTACGGCGCGGCCAAGCTCGGCATCGCGGGCCTGACCAAGACGCTGGCGCTGGAAGGCGCGAAGTATAATGTGCGCGTCAACACCCTCTCGCCGGTCGCGGGCACCCGCATGACCGAGGACCTCTTCCCCGAGGAAGCCTTCAAGCTCTTCGCGCCCGAAAACGTGGTCCCGGCCGCGCTGTTCCTCGTCAGCGAAGACGCGCCGACCAACGCCATCGTTGGCGCGGGTGCGGGCGGGTATCACTCCTCGTGGACGGTGATGAACGACGCCGTGTGGCTGCCGGAAGAAGAGCGCACGCTCGAAGGCTTCGCCGCGCGCTGGGAGGAGATCAACTCCTTCACCAACCTCATCGCCCCGCAATCGGGCAGCGAGCAATCGGGCAATATCCTGCGCGCGATGCAGAAGGTCACCGGCACCGGGCCGAGCTCGGCACGCGGCTAAGCCGCTCAACACTTCAAATACCTTGCAAAAATCGAACCCCGCGTCAGTTTGGCGCGGGGTTTTTCTTTGGGGCCTGCTGATGTCCGATCCGCTTCCGAAATATCATGAATTCATGCTTCCAACTTTGCGGGCACTCGATGACCTTGGCGGCTCAGGCTCCGTTGACGAGATTCAAGACCGAGTGATTGGCTATACCGGCCTGACATCCGAGCAGCTGGAGTTGACCTATCCAACAAGCGGAGCAGCAATCGCAGCGGATCGAATGTCGTGGGCACGAAGCTGGATGAAGCACGGAGGCTTTGTCGCGAGCGGTGGAAGAGCTGTTTGGCTACTGACCGATCTTGGCCGCGAGGCACTTTCTTGGTCGCCGAGCCAAATTCGCGCCCGTTGCCAGGCAGAGTTCAAGGCGAAACAGGCTGAAAAAGCTGCGAGCCAGACAGAAATTGAAGTCGCTGAGGAAGCCATAGAGACGGATTGGACCGATACGCTCCTCACACGTCTGAAGAATATCGAACCCTCCGCCTTCGAAAGATTGGCCCAGCGCATCTTGCGCGAAAGTGGATTCGTGAAGGTCGAGGTAACTGGCAAGTCTGGCGACGGTGGGATCGACGGAACGGGTGTGCTCAGAATGAACCTGATCTCATTCCAAGTCCTCTTCCAGTGCAAGCGCTACTCTGGGTCTGTGGGATCAGGCGCGGTTCGTGACTTTCGCGGTGCCATGCAAGGGCGTGCCGACAAGGGGCTCGTAATCACAACTGGGACGTTCACACCGGATGCCCGCAAAGAGGCGACCCGCGACGGCGCACCTGCCATCGACCTGATTGATGGTGAAGCGCTTTGCTACCTCCTCAAGGACTTGAAGCTCGGCGTGGATGTTCGGGAAATTCGAACCGAAGAAGTGACTGTCAACGAAGGCTTCTTCGACAAGATCTGAACTACTCCTCGACCGCCTTCAACAGCCGCCGCTCCATCGGCGCAAGCACGTTCGCCAGATCATGCCCGCGCTTGAGCACCTGCCCATGCTCGCCGAACAGCGTCCACATGCCCTGCTTGCCGCGCAGCGCCGGGCGTTTCTCCACCCGCGCCTGCGGGCGCTCGGCGGCGCGGCGGAAGGCGGCGAAGGTGGCGGCGTGGCGGGTGAAGTCCATCGCGTAGTCGCGCCATTCTCCGGCGGCGACCATCCGGCCATAGAGGTCGAGAATGCGCATCAGCTCGGGCCGTTCGAAGCCGACCTGATCGGCACCGCCGCGGCCGGGGAAGGGAACCACCTGTCCGGGGCTTCCCCCCGGCGATTGTGGTGCGGCCATCCTCGCCCTCAGTCCTTGGTGCCGCTCTTGCGCAGCCGCGCGGGCGCGGGCGACGGGACCGGAGCCTCGCGCTCGGCGAGCATCGCCTTCAGCAGCGCCATTTCCTCGCGCATGGCCGCCATCTCGGCTTCGAGCTTCTCGACACAGTCACGGCGCGGGCGACCCTGTTCGTCGCAGGGCGGATCGTCGCAGGGCGTGCCATAGGGGATGAATTCCTTAATCCATTCCTCGGCCGGAACCAGCGTCGAGCGGGCCTTGAGGCCGATCATCGTCGCGCCTGCCGGCACATCGTCGGTGACGACCGCATTGGCCCCGACGCGGGCGCGCTCGCCTACCACGATCGGGCCGATGATCTGCGCGCCCGAGCCGATGATGACATTGTCCTGAAGCGTCGGGTGGCGCTTGCCGCCCTTGCCGTTGGTGGGATTGGTGCCGCCCAGCGTGACGCATTGGTAGATCGTCACATTGTCGCCGATCTCGACGGTTTCGCCGATCACGGTGAAGCCGTGGTCGATGAAGAAGTTCTTCCCAATCCTGGCACCCGGATGGATGTCGATCGCGGTCAGAAGCCGCGAGATGTGGTTCACCACCCGGGCGAGGAAGAACATCCGCGCCTCAAACAGCCAGTGCGCGATTCGGTGGAAGCCCAATGCCCAGACCCCGGGGTAGAGCAGGATTTCCCAGCGCGAGCGCGGCGCGGGGTCGCGGGCGCGGATGGAGTCCAGATAGCTGATTAGCCGGTCAAACATGGCCTCGCTTTTCCCACCAAAGCGCGCCCGATGCAATCAGCGAGCGCGCGACCGTTAGAGCAGGCGCTGCTGTTCGGGGCCGTGGAGGGCCTCAAGCGCGGCGCGCCACACAGACATGGTGGCGGGCGTCTGGCGTTCAAGGGAGATGCGGTCGATTGTCGCCACCAGCGCCTCGATCGCGGCGAAACTGCGCTCCGTGCGGGGGACGAGGTAATCCGCGGCGCCCTCGGGCAGGGAGAGCCCCCGCGCTTCGGCCTGGGCGAGGATCAGATCGGCGGCAAAGGCATCATCGGGCGCGCCGATTTCCAACTGGAGCGAACCGCCGATGCGCGAGGCAAGATCGGGAAGCGCGATGCGCCAGCCGTCCGGGCCTGCGGTCGCGACCAGCAGCAGCGCCCCGCCTTCTCTTGTCCCGCCCTGTTGCACCGCGTTCCAGCGGTGGAACAGCGCGGTCTCGTCGACCGTTTGCGCATCGTCGATCACCTCAAGGGCATCGCCATGCAGCCCTGCCGCCCAGCGCGCCAGCAGCGATTTGCCCGACCGCGCAGGCCCGGTAAGCACGGCGACGCGGAACGGCCAGCGTTCGGGTGCCTGCAAGGCCTCGATCACCGCAGCATTGGCCTCCCCCACCACGATCCGCTGCACGGTGCCGCGGGCGGACAGGGGAAGGGCTATCTGGGACGGCTCGCCCATCGCGGCGCGCGCGGCCTAGCGGCTGATGGCGAGCGCGTTCGCCCCGCGCCGCACGTTGAACCCGCGCGCTTCCAGAGCGGCGGCCAGTTCGTCGAGCGATCCCGCAAAGCTCACGCTCATCACCGAGGTGCCGCCGATCGCGGTGCTGGTGACGCCAATCCCGCGCACGCCGCCCGTGGTACGCACCGCACCGATCGCGGCATCGAAAGCGCCGGCATCGGGGCTGGCGAACTGAACGGTGATGTTGCGCACCGGAGCCTCGCCGGGCTCGGCGCCGGTGACGGTCTGGGCCTCGATCTGCGGCACTTCGCCCGCAGCCGCTGCCGCCGCGGCCGACTTCCTCGCCTGGGCCGCGCGGCCGATCTCGATCAGCCGCTGGATTGCCGGATCGATCGCGCCCCCCGCCCCCAGCCGGAGGCTCGGGTCGGGACGCAGCTTGCCCGAGGCCAGCGCGCCGGTGAAGATCTGGTCCATCCGCTCGACCGCCTGCGCCAGCATTGCAGGCACCGCCTCGGGGCTGTCGGCCTTGAGGGTGAAGGTATCGAGCGGGCGGCTGTCGGGGCCGTAGCGCGCGGTGAAGGTGCCGCTGACCGGCCCGCCGGGGAACTGGTGATCGAGCCGGGCGAAAGCCATGAGCACATCGGTCGCGCCATATTGGTCGAGGGTCGAGCGCCACCAGCCGCGGCTGTGGCGTCCGGTCTGGCCGAAATTGACCAGCAGCGAATCGCCGCCGCCGCCCGAGAGGCGCAGGTAATCGATCCGGCTCGCGCCCGGGTTGAACTCGGCCCAGGCGCGCTGCCAGGGGTTGCGCTGTTCGTAGGTGATGTAGGCGCCGCCGCTCTCCTGCACCGGGATCAGCAGCAGCGGCGCGGAGCGGCTCGCCTGTGCCGCCCCGCCGAGATAGGCGCCCGCGCGCTGGCGGTCGAACACCACGCCCAAAGTCGCGATATAGCGACGCGGCCCGAGCTGTTCGCGCTCGATCACCACCCCCGAGACCAGCCCTTGAAGCTGGCTGTCGGAGAGCTTGGGGCCCTTGAGCTTCTCCCACGCCTTCCTCTGCGCCTCGCGCCAGCCATTGGTGCGCGCGTCCTCGGCGCTCTTGCCCTGAACATCGACGCTGATGCCCTTGACCTCGATATCGGTGCTGGCGGCGGTGGGGGCGATCCCGCGCTCGCCTGCGACCTGCGCGACGAGGGCATAGCCGCCGCCGAGCAGGCCGAGCGTCAGCAGCGCGCCTGCCAGCCAGCGCCGCAACGCTTGCGATGGGGCCGCCGCAGGGCCGGAAAGGGAAAGCGTCGCGCGCATGGGGAAAGCCCGCCCCCTTTGCCCAAAGGCGGGTGGAATTCCAAGCGCGAAAGGCTATGGCGGCGTGCATGACTTCGGGGACAGACGAGAGCAAGCCGCAGGGCTCGGGCTACACCTATGCCGACGCGGGCGTGTCGATCGCCGCGGGCAATGCGCTGGTGAAGGCGATCGCCCCGCTGGCGAAGGCCACTGCGCGTCCGGGTGCGACGAGCGAGCTGGGCGGGTTCGGCGGGTTCTTCGATCCCAAAGCCGCAGGTTACACCGACCCGCTGCTGGTCGCCGCCAATGATGGCGTGGGCACCAAGCTCAAGCTCGCGATCGAGCATGACCGGCACGACACGGTGGGCATCGATCTGGTCGCGATGTGCGTCAACGATCTGATCGTGCAGGGCGCAGAGCCGCTGTTCTTCCTCGACTATTTCGCCACCGGCAAGCTGGAGAACGGGGTGGCGGAACGCGTGATCGCGGGGATCGCCGAGGGCTGCAAGATGGCGGGCTGCGCGCTGATCGGCGGCGAGACGGCGGAGATGCCGGGGATGTATGCTGCGGGCGACTACGACCTTGCAGGCTTCTGCGTCGGCGCGGTCGAACGCGGCGAGCAGCTGACCGGGGACAAGGTTGCACCCGGCGATGTGCTGCTGGGTCTGGCGTCTTCCGGCGTCCATTCCAACGGCTATTCGCTGGTCCGCAGGCTGGCAGCCGACAAGGGCTGGAAGCTGAACCGCCCTGCCCTGTTCGATCAGGAGCAATTGCTGATCGACGCGCTGATGGCACCCACGCGCATCTATGTGGCGAGCCTGCTGCCGCTCATTCGTGATGGCCTGATCAACGGCCTCGCCCACATCACCGGCGGCGGGCTGCTCGAGAATATCCCGCGGATCCTGCCGGCAGGGTCACACGCGGTCATCGATGCCGAGGCATGGGATCAGTCCGGCCTCATGGCCTTCTTGCAGGCGCAAGGTGCCATCGAGCCTGAGGAGATGGCGCGCACTTTCAACTGCGATGTCGGAATGGTTCTGGCCGTGTCATCAGATAATTTTGCGACTGTCATGGATCGTCTCCACGACACGCCAGAGGCGTTCGGCGTCGTTGGAAACGTAATCGAAGGCCAGCGCGGTTGCACGGTCAAAGGCTGCCGGGGCACATGGTCCGCCAAGAGCGACTGGAGCGCAACGCACCTTGGCTGAGAAGGCCCGCATCGCCGTCCTTATCTCCGGCGCGGGCACCAATATGGCCGCGCTGGTCTATGCCAGCCGCATGGCGGAGAGCCCCTACGAGGTGGTGCTGGTCGCCAGCAACAATCCTGACGCGGCAGGCCTTGCGCTGGCTGTTGCCGAGGGGATCGCCACCTTCGCCCTGCCTCACAAGGGCATGACCCGCGAAGCGCACGACGCCGCGATGGAAGCCGCCGTGCTGGAGGCGGGCGCGGAATACATCGTGCTGGCGGGCTACATGCGCATCCTCTCGGACGGGTTCGTCGAGCGTTGGGCGGGACGGATGCTCAATATCCACCCCTCGCTGCTGCCCAAGTACAAGGGCCTCGACACCCACGCCCGCGCCATCGCAGCGGGCGACAGCCATGCGGGCACCAGCGTGCATCTGGTCACGCCGGAACTCGACGCAGGCGAGGTGCTGGCCCAGATCGCAGTGCCGATCACGCCCGATGACACCCCGGAAAACCTCGCCGCCCGCGTCAAGCTCGCCGAGCACCAGCTCTACCCCCGCGCGCTCGCCGATTACGTCAGCCGCTGGCGCGATCCGGCGGCGTTGCTGGCGCGGGTGCGCAGCCTAGCCCTCGCGCTTCCCGAAACCGACGAGCGCGAGAGCCACGGCAGCCCCGGCTTCCGCGTCGGGGGCGAGAAGACCGGCAAGTATTTCGCCTATTTCGCCGATCAGCACCACGGCACGCCGCACATCGCGCTGCTGGTGCGCACCGGCGGGATGGACGAGTTGCTGAGCCTCGTGGAAGATCAGCCCGAGGTCTATTTCAAGCCCGCCTATTACGGCGCGAGCGGCTGGGTGGGGATCATCCTCAACCGCCCCGGCGTGGACTGGGACGCGGTGCGCGAATGGCTGGAGCGCAGCTGGCGCGGCGCTGCGCCCAAGCGCCTGACCCGGCTGCTGGATGTGGCGGACGAATTTTGAAGACAATGCTGCTCACCCTGGCGTTCGGCCTGCTGCTGACGCTCGGTTTGTCCGCGCTGTCAGGATGGCAGACCTATTCTGCGCCCATCGATTGCGCCGACAGCGAGGGGCACGGCCCTGACCCCGGCACGCGCGAATGCGAAGCATCGGTCAGGCACCAGATCGAAAACCGGCCCAGGATCATTCGTGAAGCGATCCTCGCCCCGATCCCCTGGTGCTTCGCCGTGCTGGCCTTTGTCCTGTCCGTGCAAGGACTGAGCACATGGCTTCGATCACGCGGGATCGCATTCTGATGGCCCCGCCAATTCGCGATCACCTTCTCGCCCGCGGCCCGCTCGCCGAGAAGGCCAACGACTTCCTCGGCAAGGCGTGGGCCAAGGGCTGGCTGCCCCCGCCCACGCTCAATCCGGACGCGCTTTGGGCGCTTGCCGCCAAGCCCCATGGCCCACGCGCCGAGGCGGCCGAGCATGGCGGGCGCTCCGAACAAGACGTCGCCGATTTCCGCGAGCGGCTCGCCCGCCTCATCGCCAGTATCGACGACGAGGCCGATCTCAACCCCCTGGGCCGCGCGATGGCCTGGGGGCAATTGTCGCGTGCGGTGAAGAACCGGCTCGCCTTCGGGGCGCTGTGGCTGGACCGGCCCGAACTGCTCGAAACCCCCCTCGTCCCGCCGGTGATCGTCATCGGCCATATGCGCAGCGGCACCACGCGCATCCACACCCTGCTCGCCGCCGATCCAGCCCACGCGCACACCCGCTATTGCGACGCCTATCACCCCGTCCCCGCAAGGCTGGGCATGAACCGCGTCAAGGCGGCAATGGAACTGGCGATGCTCGGGCTGCTCAATCCGTGGATGCAGTCGATCCACCCGATGGCCCCGGCGGCGGTGGAGGAAGAGCTGGCATGGCTTTCCGCCGCGCTCCACCATTCGATCTACGAGAGCCAGTGGCACATCCCGGCCTATTCGGCGTGGAGCGAGGCGCGTGATCCTGCGCCGATCTACCGCGAGTTCCGGCGGATCCTCCAGACCGACGCCGCGCACCGGGGCCTCGCCGACAAGCCCCGCGTGCTGAAAGTCCCAGCCTTTGCCGAGGACTTGTCGACCCTGCTCGCGCTGTTCCCCGACGCGCGGCTGGTGCTGGCGACACGCGAGCATAGGGCGGTGCTCAAGAGCGCGATCAGCCTTGCGGCCAACCAGATGGCGATACAGTCGGACACCTGCTGTCTCGACCAGATCGAAGCGCGCTGGCGGCACAAGATCGGCTTGCGCGAGGCGCGCATGGCGGCCGCGCTCGAAGGCTGGCAAGGACCGCAGGCGCGCGCCTGCTTCGATGCGCTGAACCAGGACTGGGAGGCGGCCATTTCCGGCATCTACGCCGACCTTGGCCTCACCCTCACCCCTGAGGCCCGCGCGGCGATGCACAAGGTCATGGCCGCCAGCGAAGACGGCCACCACCGCGCCCACGCGGCGCAGCTGGCGCGGTTCGCAGAAGCCGGATAGCAAAAGGGCCGCCCCTCGCGGGACGGCCCTCTCCGATTGGCAAATCATCAAGGATTTAGCCGACGATCTCTTCCGGCTTGAAGAAGAACGCGATCTCGATCGCGGCGTTTTCTTCCGAGTCCGAACCGTGGACGGTGTTCTCGCCGATCGAGAGCGCCAGTTCCTTGCGGATCGTGCCGGGTTCGGCGTTGTCGGGGTTGGTCGCGCCCATGATGTCGCGGTTGCGGGTCACGGCGTCTTCGCCTTCGAGCACCTGCACCACCACCGGCTCGCTCATCATGAATTCGACGAGCTCGCCGAAGAAGGGGCGCTCCTTGTGGACCGCGTAGAAGCCTTCGGCCTGTTCGCGGGTCATGTGGATGCGCTTGGAGGCGACGACGCGCAGGCCGGCCTCTTCGAGCATCTTGGTGACCGCACCGGTGAGGTTGCGGCGGGTGGCGTCGGGCTTGATGATCGAGAAGGTGCGGGTGACCGCCATGGGTATGCTCCTGTGAACGCTTTTTCGTTGTGGGGGATCTTTGGCCGCGCCCCTAGTTGCTGCGGTGCAAAATGGCAAGCGTGCGCGCAAGCGACGTGGCCGGCGCGCGGTTCCCCTCGGGAGTGCGGCGTGGTATCTTCCACGCCTGGGGCGCTTGAGGGGGGAAAGCATGGACCACGATCACGGAATTTCGCGCCGTCGCTTTGCCGGAGCGGCGTTGGGTGCGGCGGGGCTTGTTGTTGGCGGCGGGATCGCCCGCGCGGCGGCACCGGCGCAGACGGCGGATGGACCAATCGGCCCGTTCTACCCGATCCTCCGCCCGGGCGACGACGATTTCGACATGACGCATATCAAGGGCCGCAAGGGCCGCGCGCTGGGCCGGGTGATCGAGGTCACGGGCCGCGTGCTCGACCGCAAGGGCAATCCGGTGCGCGGCGCCGCGCTCGAGCTGTGGCAGTGCAACGCCGCGGGGCGCTATGCCCATCCGGGCGATGTCGCGACCGCCCCGCTCGATCCCAACTTCCAGGGCTTTGCAAAGCTGAAGACCGGGCCGAGCGGCGAGTGGCGCATCCGCACCATCAAGCCTTCGGGCTATGACAGCCCGATCGGCCACCGCACGCCGCATATCCAATTCGACATCAAGGGACGGCAGGCGCGGCTCATCACTCAGATGTATTTCACCGAGGATCACGCCACCAATTCGGCGGACGTGCTCTACAACCAGCTCGGCGAGGATGCGGTGACCGCGATGGCGCAGCAGCAGGCCGAGGCCGACCGCTACCGCTGGGACATCGTGCTGGGCGAGAGCTGAGCGTCAGCCGCCCTTCTTGGTGGCGATGATGATCTGGCCGGTGGTCACCTTCCCGCCCCCGTCTTGTGCCTCGCCCGGGCTGGCGGTGACCGACACGGTCGCGCTGTCCGACTTGCGCTCACCGGCGACCATCTGGGTGCCGTTGGTGTTCATTTCGAGCTGGATATCGAACCCGGCAGCCTTGGCAGCGTCGCGGTAATGGGCGACGACCTTGTCGGCGGGAGCTCCGGCCTCGAAGGTGATCATCGTTCCCTGTCCGTCGGGCTGGTTGACCACCGCATTGTGGACGACCTTGGAACCGGGAAACAGCGTGAAGCCATCCGGCAGACTGACCGGCACATTCGCGCCCGCCCGCAAGGATGCCTCGCCATCCTCGCCCTCGATCGTCATGCTGGTTTCGCCGGTTTCCTTGTCGATGGTGTATTCGGCGTTCTTGCCATCGGCGGTCTCGAACTCGCCCGAGGTTTCCGATCCGCACGCCGCCAGCATCAGCGCCGCGCCGGTTGCCATCACAAGTGCCGCCTGCTTCATCGCCATTTCCCCCTTGTCAGTGCAAGCAAGAGGATCACCTATCGTGGGCGCTGGCGCAAGCCCTCAACCCTTCTTGACCCAGCGCCCCGATTCCTGCGTGAAATAGGCGCGTTCCAGCCCTTCGCGCCCGTCGACCGCGCGCCATGCCTGCCGCGCTGCGGGGGCAAGCGAGGGAGGGAAGAGCAGGAACACGCGCACAAAGCCCTCGGTCTCGCGAAAGGTGCCGTCGGCAAGGATCAGGTGGCTGGCGCCGTTGGCCGCGACCGGCTCGCCCGCGAGGAGGACCGGCTGGCGATCCGCGCCGGGGCTATCGGACTCGCCATTCGCCATAAAGCTCTCCGGCCCCGCCTCCCACAGCGCGCGGGCGATGGCGGCGCGCTGCTGCGGATCGGCGGCAACCACCAGCACCCGCTCCCCCTCGCCCAGCACGCGCCGGGCGATGAGTGCGACAACCTTCTCGACCGGATCGTCAGTGACCTGCCAGAAATCGAGTTTCAAGGCGTGCCCCCCTTCCCTCTGCGGCACCTGTCGGAACAATATCTCACATTGTCCCAGTCCCGCTCCCACTTCTTGCGCCACGCGAACGGCAACCCGCAGGCGAGGCAGGTCTTGGTGGGCAAGTCACTCTTTTTCCGCATCTTGGGGATGGCGGAAACTCCCCTTTAGCCTTCCACCACATCCCGCACAAACTGGTCGAGCAGGCGCACACCATAGCCGGTCGCGCCCTTCTCCCAGGTGTGACCCGGCTTCTGCGACCACACCATGCCTGCGATATCGAGGTGCGCCCAGGGGGTGCCGTCCTTGATGAAGCGCTGGAGGAATTGCGCAGCGGTGATCGAACCGGCCTCGCGCGGGCCGACGTTCTTGATGTCGGCGATCGGCGAAT
>PNKW01000063.1 GCA_013822695.1 Erythrobacter sp.
CACGCATATCCTGAGCGAGGAAAACTGCTGGGGCCGGCTCGCGCCGCTGCCCAAGGGCTGAGCCACTTTCCCACCCCCAACCCCTCCCGCAAGCGGGAGGGGAGTATCAGCGCCACAAGTCCCCCTCCCGCTTGCGGGAGGGGTTGGGGGTGGGCACGAAGCGGAACCTAATCCAGCCGAGCACCGTATCTCCCCCATGACCGCCGCCCCCTTCTCCTGGATCCGGCCCGAGCGTCACGGCATCCACATCGTCCCCGCCGACGCCTGGGTCGATCCCTCGCGCCCCGTGGCGCGGGCGTTGGTCACCCACGGCCATGCCGATCACGCGCGCGGCGGGCACGGCATCACCATTGCCACCCCGGCGACGCTCGCGATCATGGAGCTGCGCTACCAGACCCGCGAAGGCGCCTCGCCAGTGGAGTATGGCGAGAGCATCGACATCGGCGGCGGCGTGACGGCGACCTACCTTCCCGCCGGCCACGTGCTCGGCTCGGCACAGATCCTGCTCGAGCACGCGGGCGAGCGGGTCATCATCACCGGCGACTACAAGCGCAGCGCAGATCCGACCTGCGCGCCCTTCGCCGTCACCCCCTGCGACATCTTCATCACCGAGGCGACCTTCGGCCTGCCCGTCTTCACCCATCCCCCCATCGCCGAGGAGGTCGGCAAGCTGCTCGAAGCACGCGCGCAGAACCCCGACAGCTGCATTCTCGTCGGCGCCTATGCGCTGGGCAAGGCGCAGCGGGTGATCGCGGAGTTGCGCGCGGCCGGGCACTCGGAGACGATCTGGCTCCACGGCGCGATGGAGGCGATGTGTCGGCTCTACGAGGAACACGGCGTCGCGCTGGGCGATCTCCGGCTGGTCAGCGATGCGCCTTCGAAGGACGCGATGCGCGGGAGCATTATCCTCGCCCCGCCCTCGGCGCTGGGCGACCGATGGAGCCGCCGCCTGCCCGAACCCGTCACCGCGATGGCCTCAGGCTGGATGCGGGTGCGCCAGCGCGCCCGGCAGCGCGGGGTGGAACTGCCGCTGGTCATCTCCGACCATGCCGACTGGAACGAACTCACCCGGACCATCGCAGAGGTAAACCCCGCCGAGACCTGGATCACCCACGGCCGCGAGGAGGCCCTGCTGCGCTGGTGCGAACTGAACCAGCGCCGCGCCCGTGCGCTCGCGCTGGTGGGTTACGAGGACGAGGATGATTGAGGGGGCGGGAAATTCCAAGTCCCTCCCCGTTCCGCAGGAATGGGGAGGTGGCCGCGCGCACGCGCGGTCGGAGGGGTCTTGCACTGGCACCCTACCCCTCCGTCAGCCCTGCGGGCTGCCACCTCCCCATTCGCGAGCGAACGGGGAGGGACTTGATCCGGCGTGTTTACTTGATCTCGGCCAGCTCGGCGGCGATCTTGGTCAGCATCTCTTCGGTGATCAGCCCCTGCGAAAAGGGTGCGACCGCCTTGAGGCTAAGGCTCTTGAACTGCTCATAGGCGGGGTGCTGGGTCAGGTCTTGCCCGCCGAAATTGGCGATCACCACAGCCTTGGCGCGCTCGTCGGCCATCAGGGTCTCGATCGGGGTGTCGATCGTGAACATCGCGGCGGTGGTGGCAGTGGTCGCCATTTCGTCGGCAACAGCGGGGGCGGCGATGGCGATCACGGCAAGGCCGAGGGCAGCGAGAGGCGCAAACTTCATGGAGCGGATTCCTTGTGGCTATTCAGGCTGACACGGATGTCAGCACCGCGCTCTAGCGCATTCATATGGCTGCGCAATGAATGTGTTGCCGGTTTCGGGGGCCTCGGCTGATGGAGGCATTCGCCGCCCTGCTCGATGCGCTGGTCTACACCACCAGCCGCAACCGCAAGCTGGCGCTGATTGCGGCCTACCTGCGCGCCGCGCCCGATCCCGACCGGGGCTGGGCGCTTGCCGCGCTGACCGACGGGCTCGATTTTCCGGCGGTCAAGTCTTCGACGATCCGCAATCTGATGATGGAGCGGGTCGATCCGGTGCTGTGGGCGCTTTCCCGCGATTTCGTCGGCGACACGGCAGAGACCGCGAGCCTCTTGTGGCCGGAGCCGCAGGACGCGGAGCCGCAGCCCGATCTTTCGCTCGCCGAAGTGGTCGAGCGCCTCTCCGCCCTCACCCGCGCCAGCGCGCCCAAAGCACTCCCCGCGCTGTTCGACCGGCTCGATGCCAAGGGCCGCTATGCGCTGATCAAGCTCGCCACCGGGGGCATGCGCGTGGGCGTCTCGGCGCGGCTCGCCAAGACCGCCTTTGCGCAGGCCTTCGATGTCGCGGTCGAGGAGGTCGAGGAATATTGGCACGCGCTCCGCCCGCCCTATGCCGAGCTGTTCGCCTGGGCGGCGGATGGCGGCCCGGCGCCCGACCTTGCGGGCGTGCCGCGCTTCCGCCCCTTCATGCTCGCCCATCCGCTCGAGGACGGGGTGGTTGATCTCAAGGACTATGCCGCCGAATGGAAGTGGGACGGCATCCGGGTGCAGTTGGTCAGGGCAGGCGGTGAGACGCGGGTCTATTCGCGTTCGGGCGACGATATTTCCGCGACCTTCCCCGAATTGCTCGAGGTGCTGCCGTTCGACGCGGTGCTCGACGGCGAGTTGCTGGTGCGCGGGGTCACTCAGGGCGGCGAAGCGGGCGGGGCAGCGAGTTTCAACGCGCTCCAGCAGCGGCTCGGGCGCAAGACCGTGGCGAAGGCGATGCTGCGCGATTACCCCGCCTTCGTGCGCCTCTATGACGTGCTGCTGCTCGAGGGGCGCGACTGGCGCGAGGCCCCGTGGAAGTCGCGCCGCGCGACTCTGGAAAGCCTGATGCCGCGCCTGCCCGCCAGCCATTTCGACCTCTCGCAGCTGGTCGAGGCCGAGGATTTCGCTGCCCTCGCCCGCATTCGCGATACCGCGCGCGACGAGGCGATCGAAGGCCTGATGCTCAAGCACCGCGAGAGCCCCTACGTCGCGGGTCGCAAGGTCGCCCTGTGGTACAAGTGGAAGCGCGATCCGCTGCTGGTCGATTGCGTGGTGATGTATGCCCAGCGCGGCAGCGGCAAGCGTTCGAGTTTTTACAGCGACTACACTTTCGGCTGCTGGGACGGCGATCCGGATGCGGGGGCCGAGCTGCTCCCCGTCGGCAAGGCCTATTCGGGCTTCACCGACGAGGAGCTGAAGAAGCTCGACCGCTTCGTGCGCCAGAACACCCTGAACAAGTTCGGTCCGGTGCGCGAGGTGGCGCGGCAGTTGGTGTTCGAGGTCGCCTTCGATTCGGTCCACGCCAGCAAGCGCCACAAGAGCGGCCTCGCCATGCGCTTCCCGCGCATCCACCGCATCCGCTGGGACAAGCCCGCGCACGAGGCGGACCGGTTGGATGCGCTGCGGGCGTTGATCAAGGATTGACGCAAGCCCCCGCCTCGCGCAAATAGGTTGCAAATCGCAACCGGAGAGAGAATCGATGTCCTACGCCACCGCCGCCCTTGCCACCTATGCCAACATTCTCGGCACGCTCGACCACATCGTCACAAAGGCCGAGAGCCACGAAAAAGGCGAGGCGCTGCTCCAGGCGCGACTGGCAGAGGACATGTTCCCTCTCTCCACCCAGATCCGCTTCACGCTCGATCAGGTGGTGACCGCGCTCAACCGCCTCGGGAATGCAGGCGCCGCCTCCGACGACAGCGACATCGCCACATTCGCCGAGGCCCATGCCCGCATCAAGGCGGTGCGCGATTTGGTCGCGAATACCGATCCCGCCACCTGGCCCGCGAGCGGCGACATGGTCGAGTTCACCCTCCCCAACGGCATGGCCTTCGCGATGCAGGCGCACGAATATTGCCGCGACTGGGCGAGCCCGCAGTTCTATTTCCACCTCATGGCCACCTATGCGATCCTGCGCGCCGAAGGTGTGGCGCTCGGCAAGATCGATTATGTCGGCTACATGATGCGCTACATGAAGCAACCCGCGCCGTCTGCCTGAGATGCACCGCTACGACCCCGCGCGCCAACGCCTCGCCCTCGGGCTGGCTGCGCTCGCGGGGCTGGTGGATGCGACGGGGTTCGTGGTGGCGGGAGGCTATTTCACCTCCTTCATGTCGGGCAACACCACGCGGATGGGGGTGGAGCTGGTGCATTCCCCTGCGCTGGCACTCGCCCCGCTGGCGCTGATCGGCGCGTTCCTCGCAGGCGTGACCGGCGGCGCGATGATCGGCCGGCGCTTTGCGGGGCGGCACAAGCGGGTGCTGCTGGGACTGGTCGCCCTGCTGCTGACGGCGGGAGCGGGATTGCTCGCGGCGGGGCTGCCGGTGCCTTTCCTCGGGCTTGCGGCGATAGCAATGGGCCTCGCCAATAATGTCTTCGTCCGCGATGGCGAGGTGACGGTCGGCGTCACCTACATGACCGGCGCGCTTGTGCGCTTCGGGCAGGGGATTGCGGCGAGGCTGGCGGGCGCGCCGCTCGAATCCACCCGCGGCTACGGGTACTTGTGGAGCGCGCTTGCACTTGGCGCGGCGGCGGGTGGGGGGCTGTGCCTTGTCGCCCCGCTGTGGGCCGCTGCCCTTGCCGCAATCGCCGCCTTGACGCTGTGGGGCTTTGCCTTCGCGGTCGAGCGTTAGAGCTCGACGGCCAAGAGCTTCTCACGCGAAGTCGCGCCGCGCAACAATCGCACCCGCGACGGCGCCAGTCCGAGCGCCCGCGCCACCACCGCCAGCACCGCTGCGTTGGCCGCGCCCTTGTCGGCCGGAGCGCGGACCTTCACCAGGACCGCCCCCTCGGTGAGCGTCACCGATTCCTCGCGCGCACCGGGGGTGACCTTCACTGCCAGCCGCCCTTGCGCGTCGACCCGTTCCCGCAACTCCCCGGCATCCGGCAGCTGCGCCGGAGGCCGCGCCATTACGTGAGCGCCGCCGCCACCGCCTCGGCGTGATGCTTGGCGTTCTCGGCATAATGCGCCGTCCCGATCCGCATCCCCATGATCGCGGCATCATCGAGATCGCGCATCTTGCGCGCGGGACGCCCGCCCCACAGCTCGCGCGGCTCCATCACCTTGCCCTCGGTCAGCATCGCGCCCGCCGCCAACATTGCGTCAGAGCCGATCACCGCCTTGTTCATCACGATCGCCCCAAGGCCGACGAAGCCGCGGTCGTAGATGAGGCAGCCGTGGACCATCGCCATGTGGCCGATCAGCACATCATCGCCGATGATCAGCGGCGAGCCATCAGGGTCGCCCGGGCGCGGCGGATCGCAGTGGAGCACGCTGCCGTCCTGCACATTGCTGCGCTTGCCGATCACGATGCGCGACACGTCGGCGCGCAGCACGCAATTGTACCAGACCGAGCTCCCCTCGCCGATTTCGACATCGCCGATGATCGTGCAGCCGGGCGCGATGAAGGCGGTTTCATGGATGCGCGGCGTTTTGCCGTGGATCGGGATGATGTTGACGCCGGGACGTGCGGGCGTTGCGGTCATTGCGGTTCCCCTCAGGAGATATTCTTCCACATCAGATGCGGCAGGATCGAGGCATAGTCGTCACGCCACACCTCGCTGGCGGGCTTGCCGAGCGGGCGCCACTTGCCGTCGGCGGTCAGCGCCTTGAGCTGCGTCGGATCGCGCGAAAGCGCCACCCAGGTCGAGGTTGTCAGACCGGTCGCGTCGGGATTGCCGTTCCCTCCTCGCGGATTGTCGGCCCGCAGGGCTGCTGCAAGCCCGCCCTTCTTGGCAAGGGCCGCAAGCACGGGCTCAAGCGTGATGAAACGATTGCTGATGTGGAGCAGCAGCAGGCCATTGGGGGCGAGGGTGCGGAAATAGCCCGCCTGCGCCTCTTCGGTCATCAGGTGCAACGGGATTGCATCGGAGGAGAAAGCGTCAACCACCAGCACATCGAAGCTGTTGGCCGGCAGCTTTTCGAGCTGCAGGCGCGCGTCGCCGATGATCGTCGGCGCGTCGGGCGCGCAGGACTTCAGGAAGGTGAATTGCCCGCGGGTCGAATAGGCCAGCACCGCCGGGTCGATCTCGAAGAAGGTCCAGCTCTGCCCGGGCTGTTTGTAGCAGGCGAGCGTGCCGACGCCGAGGCCGACCACGCCGATCCGCGCCTTGTCGCCGAACATTGCCGGGGCCTTGGTCAGGGCAAGGCCGACGCCTGCCTCGCGCCCGTAATAGGTCGTCGGCTCGGTGACGCCGCCTTCGTCCAGACGCTGCACGCCGTGGAGCGTGGTGCCGTGGATCAGCTGCCTGAGGCCATCGGTCCCATCCCGCACGGTATAGATCCCGAAATAGCTCCGGCTGCGCAGGCCCGCATAGCTGGTCTGCGCCTGCACCAGCACCCCCAGTGCCGCCAGCAGCGCGGCGCAGGCGGAGACGAAAGCCCAGCGCTGCGCCGACAGCAGCACCGCAGCGCCGATCAGCAGCTCGAACAGGACAATGTCGAGCAGGCTCCACTCGGAGTTCACGCTCATCTCCGCGCTGACCTGCAACGCGCCGACAAACACCACGAACAGCAGCAGGATGATCGCAATGCGCAAGGTCTGAGGGCTGCGGAACGCCTTGCCGAGCAGGCCTGACCACCCAGCCAGCGGCAGCAGCGCGGCCGCAGCGAGGATCAGGATCGGGTGTTCCCACGTCCAGTCGAACACCAGCGGCGCGATCAGCGCAGTGAACAACCCGCCGAGCACACCGCCCGCCGACATCACAAGGTAGAATTGCGTCAGGCGTGCAGGCTCGGGCCGATCATCGTAAAGCCGGGCGTGGAGCGCGACGGCAACCACGAACAGCAGCGCGAGACTCGCCGCCACCGCGATCAGGCTCGGCCGCGAGGACCCGATCATCGCCAGCGCCCCTGCAGCCACGATCACCACCGGCGCGGCACTTGTCATCACCCGTGCAAGACCGCGCTTCTCGGCAAAGGCGATCGAGAAGGACAGCAGATAGAGCCCGAGCGGGATCACCCAGAGCAGCGGCATCGCGAAGATGTCGGTGGTGAGGTGGGTGGTGGTCGAGAGCATCAATCCCGAAGGCACCGCCGACAGCGCCAGCCACATCAGGATGCGCTTGGCATCGGGGGCAGGGCCGGCGGCGGTCTCGGACGCGGCGGCGATCACTGCCGGGGCGGGCGCGGCGCGGCGGGCGAACCCGGCGCACGCGACCAGCAGCACCAGCACCCCGAAGCCCATCGCCCAATAGCGGCTCTGCTCGCCCAGCGGCAGCAGCGGCTCGACCGCGAGCGGATAGGCGAGCAGCCCGGCAAAGCTCCCGAGGTTGGAGGCGGCATAGAGCGGATAGGGGTCGCCCGCCTTGGGATGCGCGGCGAACCATTGCTGCATCAACGGGGCCTGCGCCGAGACGACGAAGAACACCGGGCCGATGGTCAGCAGGAACAGGTAGGGCACCCACAAGGCCTCCTGCCCCGCCTCGGGCGGAGCGATCGCCGGAAGCGCGATGGGCAGCGTGAAGGCAGCAGCGACCAGCAGCGCGAGGTGGATCAGCGCCTGCCGTCCGACCGCGAGGCGCGACAGCACATGGGCATAGGCATAGCCCCCCAGCAGCAGCGCCTGATAGACCAGCATCGCGCTGTTCCAGACATTGGGCGCCCCGCCAAGGCGCGGCAGCGCGAGGCGCGCGACCAGCGGCTGGACGAGGAAGAGCAGGAAGCTCCCGGTGAGGATCGTCACCGCGAACAGCCAGCGGCGCGGGCCCCCAACGGACGCACCGGGCGCGGCAGAAATGTCGTCAGTCAAGGCTTCGGTCCCCATTGCGCCCGCGTGATCGCGTATTGGAGCGCCGGCTTATACGCGGGTGGCATTGCCGGATCGTTGAAATCAAGCTCGCTCACGCGAATCATGCCCAGTTTCTCCATCAGCCGCCAACTGCCGACGTTGATTTGGGTGGTGATGGCGACGATCCGGGGGGCGTGGTGGGTGGCAAAACCCCAATCGAGAACCGCGCGCATCGCCTCGTGGGCATAGCCCCGCCGCCAGCGATCCTCGCGCACCAGCCAGCCGATCTCGAAGTCTTGCGGGTTGGGCGCGAGCGGGTGGGCGACCTTGCGCAGCCCGCAATGGCCGACGATCTCGCCCGTGTCGCGCTCGACCATCAGCATGAAGCCGAAGCCATGCGTAAGGAACCCCTCGCGCGAGGCTTCGTGCTTGGCGGCGATCACAGCGCGCGGCTGCACACCGCCAAGATGCTCCATCACTGCGGGCGTGTTGAGCAGCGCCATGTGCGGATCGAGGTCGTCCACGCCGATCTGGCGCAGGATCAGCCGCTCGGTGGTGAGCACGGGTGCCGTCACGCCGCCGCCCAGTCTGCGCGCGTGATGGCATAGGCGATGATGCGCGGGTTTTCGGCGTCGAAATCGGCGCTGTCGAAGTCGAGATCCTCGCGCCGCTCCATGCCGAGGCGCAGCATCAGTCCCCAGCTGGCGGTGTTGCGCTCTACCGTCAGCGCGATCACCTCGTCCGCGCCGAAGCGATCAAAGGCGAGCGCCAGCGAGGCCGCAGCCGCCTCCTTGGCATAGCCCTGCCCCCAGGCATCCTCGCGCAGCCGCCAGCCGACCTCCATCATGCCCTGCGGCCCGCCCGGCTGGTTCGAACGCTTGAGCCCGCAAAAGCCGAGCAGCGCGCCATCCTCGCGGCGTTCGATCACCCAGAAAGTGTGGCCGTGCTCGGCCTTGTAGCCCTCGACCCGCGCCCGCGCTGCCGCTTGCCCGGCCTCATCCATCACCCCGCCAAGCCAGCGCATCACTGCGGGCGTGTTGGTGATGCGCCAGAATTCGGGCCAGTCGTCCTCGCGCCAGTCGCGCAGGGTCAGGCGGGCGGTGTCGTGGCGGAACTCGGTCATGCAGGGGCGTCCAGCGACCACACCGTCGTCGGGTTGTCCTCGGGCGGATAGTCGGGATCGACATAGCCGAGCTCGGGGCGGAAGGTGAAGCCGAGGCGCCGCATCATCCGGGTCGAGGCGGCGTTGGATGTGCTGGTCTGCGAGTAGAGCACCGGCAGAGCGGGCCCAGCGAAGGCAAGGGCGATCACCGCCCGCGCCGCTTCGCTGGCATAACCCTTGCCCCAATGGCTTTGCGCAAAGGTCCAGCCGATCTCGCGCTGGCCTTGCAAGGCGGGCGGCGCGGCGGGGGAGCGGACATGGAACAGGCCGACGCGGCCCACCCGTTCCTCGCCGTCACGCAGCCACACCGTCCAGCGGCGGTGCCCGCCGGGCGCAGCGAAGGCGGCGATATCGGCGGCAAGGCCCTCTTCCACCTCCTGCGCCGTGCGTACCCCGGCGAGGTGACGCATCACCGGTTCAGTGTTCATGGCGGCGAGCAGCCACGGCAGATCCTCCGCCACCGGGGGGCGCAGGATCAGGCGCGGCGTTTCGAGCGTGCCCGCCTCAGCCATTCAGCAGGCGAGCGGCGTGGGCGGCGTGGTAGGTGAGGACACCGCTGCACCCGGCGCGCTTGAACGCCAGCAGCGTCTCCAGCACCAGCGCATCGCGATTCCCCGCGCCCGCCGCCGCCGCCGCCTCGATCATCGCGTATTCGCCCGAGACCTGATAGGCGAAGACCGGCACGCCGAATTCCGCCTTCACCCGCGCGGCGATATCGAGATAGGCGAGCCCCGGCTTGACCATCACCGAATCCGCGCCCTCGGCAATATCCATCGCCACTTCGCGCAGGGCCTCGTCGCCGTTCGCCGGGTCCATCTGGTAGGTCTTCTTGTCGCCCTTGAGCAACCCGCCAGAACCCACCGCATCGCGGAACGGGCCGTAGAAGGCGCTCGCATACTTGGCGGCGTAGCTCATGATCTGGACGTTGACGTGCCCGTTCATCTCGAGCGCGCGGCGGATCGCGCCGATGCGGCCGTCCATCATGTCGCTGGGCGCGATGATGTCCGCACCGGCATTGGCCTGATTGACCGCCTGATCGACCAGCGCGGCGACGGTATCGTCATTGACGACATAGCCGGCATCATCGACCAGCCCGTCCTGCCCGTGGCTGGTATAGGGATCGAGCGCGACGTCGGTCAGCACGCCGATGCTGTCCCCGCAGGCATCCTTGATCGCGCGGATCGCCCGGCACATCAGGTTGTCCGGGTTGTGCGCCTCGCCCCCGTCATCGCTGCGGAGCTCGCGCGGGGTGTTGGGGAACAGCGCGATCACCGGGATGCCGAGCGCCACCGCCTCCTTCGCCCGCGCCACGATCAGGTCAACCGACCAGCGCGAGACGCCCGGGAGCGTCGCGATCGGCTCTTCCACGCCCGCACCCGAGGTCACGAACAGCGGCCAGATCAGGTCCGCGGGCGTGAGGATGGTCTCGCGGTGCAGCGCGCGGCTCCACTGGCTCGCGCGGGTGCGGCGGAGGCGGGTGTTGGGGTAATGTCCGGTCATGGAGGCGAGACTTACGCCCAATCCGCGCCCGACGACAAGCTCTGCTTAGGGCTTCTTCGGAGCAGGCGTCGGCCCGGCGACCTTCTCGATCTCGCGCACCGGCTCCTTCACCTCGCCCGGCGCGGGGGCGAGATCCTTGAGCGCGGCGCCGACCTCGATCTCCTTCAGCTTGATCAGCTGGCGGCGGAAATCGATCAGCTCGGTGCCCGAAAGCAGCGCGCGGCTGACGAACTGGACGGTGGCCGGATTGATCACCCGCCCGCCGCGATACATCTCGTAGTGGAGGTGCGCGCCGGTCGAAAGGCCGGTCGAGCCGACATAGCCGATCACCTGCCCGCGCCGCACCGACATGCCGGGGGCGACCGCCATGCGGCTCATGTGGCAATAGCGGGTCGCAAGGCCGCCGCCATGCTCCAGCCGCACCTGAATGCCGCACCCGCCCGAGCGGCCCGCGCTGGTGACGCGGCCATCGCTGACCGCGACGATCGGCGTGCCGTAGCCGGCCTTGAAGTCGATCCCGGCGTGCATCCGGGTGTAGCCGAGGATCGGGTGGCGGCGCATCCCGAAGTTGGAGGTGACCGCGCCCGGCACCGGGGCCAGCAGCCCGCGGCGCTGTTCGCCCACGCCCGATGCCTCGTAGAAGCGCCCCTCGCTCCCCCAGCGCATCAGCTGGGTGCGCGGGTTGCCGCTGCGGTCGATCCCGGCATAGAGCAGTTGCCCCGCCATGCGCTCGCCGGTCGCGGCGCGGCGATAGGCGAGGATGACGTCGAATTCGTCGGTGGGCCGCACTTCGCGGTCCATGTCGATCTGCGCGTCGAGCGTCTTGAGATATTCCTGCACCGCGCTCGCCGGGACGCCCGCAGCGCGCATCGAACGGTAAAGGCTTGACCCCACGACGCCGCGCACGCGCAGCGGAGTCTCGTCGACGCGGATCACATTGCGCACCAGCGCGAGCGGCCCGGAAGGGACGACCGGGGTGCCATCGGGGTTGCTCTGGCCCACGCCCGGGCGGGTCAGCGCCAGCTCGAGATCGAAGCGCGCGCGGAAGGCGAGGCTGTCGAGCGGGCGCGGCTGGCCGGGCGCGGTGCGGCGACCAAGGATGAGGTCCATCTGCGTGCCCGGCTGGATATCGCCGACCGCCACCGCCTGCCCGACGAGCGCCGCGGCGCGGTCAATATCCTCGCCCGCCACGCCGGCGCGGCGCAGCATCGAGGCGAAGCTGTCTCCGGGGGCGAGCGTCACCACCATCTGGATCTGCGGCCGCTCGGGCGCGCTCTTCAGCGGAATCACCGCCTGCGTCGGCCCCATGCGGCGGCCGCTGTCAGCACCGAGCGCGAGCGGCAGGATCATCTGGCTGCGCATCTCGCTGTCGACGGCCTCGCCGCGCGGCATCGCGGGGCGGGCTTCGAGCGGAGTGAGATCGGGCCAGCAGGCGAGCGCCACCGCGCCGAGCCCGACCATCGTGCCCAGGCCGCGAAGCCAGCGGCGGCTGCCGATATCCTCGGCGAGATCGGGGGCGAGATCGAGCCGGTCGAACCACTGCGAGGCGTCAAGCCGCCACGCTTCGTAACGCGCGGCCCGCGCGGCCCAGCGTTTCGCCAGCTTGCGGCGCATGCGCTGGGTGAAGGTCGGCGGGGCGAGCTTTTCGGCGTTGCGGATGAAGGGGATGAGATCGCGCGCATCTTCGAGGTCGATGCGCTCATGATCCGGCGGGGGGATGATCGCCAGCGCGCGGCCCTCGCCCTCGGGCGAGGTCTCGTCACCCTCCCCGGGGTCGGTCAGTTTGCGCGCATGATCCAACATCTCTGCCCCGAACGGTGCCCTTGCCGGGGCGAGCCTTCCGCCACCCTCAGGCGGAGCCTTGGGGCATTTCTCTGCCAGATCAAAGTAAATGCGGCGTTAACCAGCGACCAGTCGGGCCACGCGTGCGATAAGGTGTTGTGCGTATCGCCGCGCGGGTCTCGCCCATGGCCTTGCCCCCCTGCGGCAAGCCTGCGATGACCGCGAAGCCGTGCCCCAGTCCCTCACCCCCCGTCCCGCCGAGGACGCTCAGGTCCGTGCCGTGCTCGGGCCGACCAACACCGGTAAGACGCATCTCGCGATCGAGCGGATGTGCGGCCATTCCTCCGGCATGATGGGCTTCCCGCTGCGCCTGCTGGCGCGCGAGGTCTATGACCGGGTCCGCGCGATCAAGGGGGACAGGCAGGTCGCGCTGATCACCGGCGAGGAGCGGATCGAACCGCCCGAGGCCCGCTATTTCCTCTGCACCGCCGAGGCCATGCCGCGAACGGCGGGCCAGCACGCCTTCGTCGCACTGGACGAGGCACAACTGGGCGCGGACCCCGAGCGCGGGCACATCTTCACCGACCGCCTGATGCGCATGCGCGGGCGCGAGGAGACGATGATCCTCGGCAGCGCCACATTGGAACCGATGGTCAAGGCGCTGATCCCCAGGGCGGAGATCACCAGCCGCCCGCGTTTCTCGACCCTCAGCCATGCAGGCGTGTGCAAATTGTCGCGACTGCCCAAACGAAGCGCCGTGGTCGCCTTCAGCGTGGAACAAGTCTACGCGATGGCCGAGGCCTTACGGCGGTTCCGCGGCGGCGCGGCGGTCGTCATGGGCGCGCTCTCGCCCGAAACCCGCAACAAGCAGGTCGCGATGTTCCAGGCGGGCGAGGTCGATTACATCGTCGCCACCGACGCCATCGGCATGGGGCTCAACCTCGATCTCGACCATGTCGCCTTCGCGGCGCTCAGCAAATTCGACGGGCGCAGGAAGCGCCGCCTCACCCCTTCGGAAATGGCGCAGATCGCCGGGCGCGCCGGGCGGCACCAGCGCGACGGGACGTTCGGGACGCTGTCGGGGACGGGCAAGGGCGACGGCGAGCCGCTCGCCTTCACCGATGAGGAAGTCTACGCGATCGAGGAGCACAAGTTCGCCCCCCTCACCCACCTGTTCTGGCGCGAGGCCGATCCGCGCTTCGATTCGCTGGGGGCGCTGATCGCCGATCTTGAAGCGCGGCCTGACAATCCCGTGCTGAAGGCAGCGCCCGAAGCGATCGACATGGCGGTGCTGCGCCGCCTCGCCAGCGATCCCATCGCCGATACCGTGCGCGGAGCCGGGAGCGTGCGGCGCTTCTGGGAGGCCTGCTCGCTCCCCGACTTCCGCAATCTCGGCGTCGAGCAGCACGCCCGCTTCGTCGCGCGCCTGTGGGACGACCTGCGCGGCGGTTATCTCGGCGCGGATTTCGTCGCCGCACGCATCGCCGAGCTTGACCGGATGCAGGGCGACATCGACACGCTGCAGGGGCGAATCGCGGCGATTCGCAGCTGGGCCTATATCTGCCAGCGCCCCGATTGGGTGCTGGCGCGCGACGAAATGGCTGCGCGGGCGCGCGCGGTCGAGGCGAAGCTCTCGGATGCGCTGCACGCGCGGCTGACCGAGCGTTTCGTGAACCGAAGGACGACTCTCTTGATGAAATCGCTGGGGCAGGATGCCAGTGCGCTGCCCGTCACCCTCGAACCCGACGGGCACCTTACCGTGGAGGGCGAGAGCATCGGGCGGCTCGAGGGCTTCCGCTTCCACGTCGACCCCTCGGCGGGCGTCGCCGACCGGCGGATGCTGCTCGCGGCGGGCGAAAAGGCGCTCCCGGCGCTGCTGGAAAAGCGCGCCGAGTGGCTATTGTCGCAAGGCTTTGCCGAGCTGGAGATCAGCGGCGGCGCGATCAAGTGGCAGGGCCGCGCGCTGGCGGAGATCAGCTTCCCCGGCCACCCCGGCTCGGGCAATTTCGGCACGCCCAAACTCACCCTGACCCGCGATGTGGTGCTGCTGCCCGATTCGGCGAAGGCCAAGCTCGAGGCAGGCCTTGCCGGGTGGCTGGAGAAACAGCTCGAACCGCTCGCGCCGCTGCGCAAGCTTGCCGAAGCCGCACGCGATCCCGCTGCGGGGTCGCAGGCGCGCGCGCTGGTGATCACCCTGATCGAGGCGCGCGGGGTCATCAGCCGCGAGGAGGCAGGGCTCGAGAACCTGCCCAAGGAGACGCGCCCCTACCTGCGCAAGCTCGGCATCAACTTCGGCGCGCTCGACATCTTCGATGCGCCGCTGCTGAAGCCCGCCCCGCGCCGCCTGCTGAACGCGCTGGGGCTTGATCCGCGCGCGGTGCAGGAGGGGATGCAGCCGGTGCTGGCCGAAGGGAGCTGGGCCAGGGGACGCCTGCCCGCAGGCTATCGCTATGCCGGTAGCCAGGCGATCCGGGTCGATCTGGCCGAGAAGATCTTTCGCGCGGCCTTCGATGCCCGGGGCAAGGTCGTCGCGGCCCATCCCAAGGAGCGCAACCGGCCGTTCCGCGTCGATCTGGCGCTCGCCGTGTCGGTCGGGCTCGAGGCCGAGAACGCCCGCCGCTTGCTCGGCAGCGCAGGCTTTCGCTGCGACAAGGCCCGCGCGCTGCCCGAGGGCGCGCACGGCGCTCCCGCTCCTGACCGCTGGTACTGGCGCCCGCGCCGCCCCGAGGAACGCGAGGCGCGCAAGGATGCCAAGCGCAGTGAGGGCCGCCGGCCCGAGCGCAAGCCGGATCGCAATTCGGATCGCAAGGAAGGTCAGCCCGCCGAAGCCAAGCCACGGCATGAGGGCAAGCCCCGCGGCGAGAAGCGCGACGATCGCCCCAGGGGCGAGCGGCGTGACCGGCCCGGAGGCAAGCCGGGTGGCCGTCCCAAGGGCGACAACCGTCCGCCCCTGCCCAAACCCGATACCGGCCCGGCGCGCGCCGGGGGGGCTTTCGACAAGCTGGCGGACCTGCTCAAGGGATGAGCGCAGCGGGCGATGGCGCAAGCAAGGGGTCGATCCGTGTCGACCGCCTGCTGGTCTATCTGCGCTTCGCCCGCACCCGCTCCGCCGCGCAAGGCCTGATCGATACCCACGCTTTGCGCCGCAACAGAAAGCATGTGCTGCGCGGCTCCGAGCAAGCGCGTATCGGGGATGTGCTGACGCTTGCGCTGGGCGGCGGCGTGCGGGTGATCGAGCTCCTCGCCCTGCCCGAGCGGCGCGGCTCACCCGCTCAGGCAGCATCGCATTATCGTGAGGTTGATTCTGGCGGGCTTGACCGTATGGGGCAAAACACCATAGGCGCGTCCCCGCCAACGTCGGGCGTTCTGTCCGGCGATCCCGAAGACTTCTCGTGAAAGAGCCGCAATGACTTACGTCGTCACCGAAGACTGCATCAAGTGCAAGTACACCGATTGCGTGGAAGTGTGCCCGGTCGACTGTTTCTACGAAGGCGAGAACATGCTGGTGATCAACCCCAGCGAATGCATCGATTGCGGCGTGTGCGAGCCGGAATGCCCGGCCGAGGCGATTCTCCCGGACACCGAGGACGGGCTGGAAAAGTGGCTCGAACTCAACACCCAGTTCTCGGCGGTGTGGCCCAACATCACCAGCCAGAAGGCCCCGCCCGAGGATGCCGACGCGCACAAGGGCGAAAAGGGCAAGTTCGAGAAGTACTTCAGCGACGCCCCGGGCGACGGGGACTGATTTCGCTCGGGCTTTTGCCCTATTTGCAAAGCTTGGCAGGTCTGCGCAAACGCCGACTCGCAATTTTGTTGCGGACGTGCTATATAATGTCGTGACCGCGACAGACCCTTGTCTGCGCAGGCGTCCAGAAACCAGGAAGGCCCGACACCAGCAACCCCGTAAACGGACGATCCGCACCCGGCGCTCACCCCGTGAGGGGTCGGGTCGCGCCGCCGGACCGTTTCGTTCCCCCTCCCGTTGCCAGGTGGGCCGATTGAAAGGAACGTGCATGGCGAGCACCGCGAACGCATTCACCGTCGGCGATTATGTTGTCTACCCGAAGCACGGCGTGGGCCGGGTGATCGAACTCCAGAAGGAGGAGATCGCCGGGATGCAGCTCGAACTTTACGTGCTGCGCTTCGAGAAAGAGCGCATGACGCTGCGGGTGCCGACCAACAAGGTCGAAGCCATCGGGATGCGCAAGCTTTCGTCGGACAAGACCCTCAAGCAGGCGATGGAAACCCTCAAGGGCAAGCCCAAGGTCAAGCGCACCATGTGGTCGCGCCGCGCGCAGGAATATGAAGCCAAGATCAATTCGGGCGACCTCGTGTCGATCGCCGAAGTGACCCGCGATCTGTTCCGCCCCGAAGACCAGCCCGAGCAGTCCTATTCGGAACGCCAGATCTTCGAAGCGGCCTCCAGCCGCCTCGCGCGTGAACTGGCGGCGATGGAAGAGACCGACGAGCCCACCGCGCTCGGCAAGATCCTCGACGTGCTGCGCGAACACGCGCCGCAGTACTACGACACCGCCGAAGAAGCGTAAGCTTCGCGCGCTGCGGGCGAATGTGAAAGGGCCGTCCGATGGGGCGGCCCTTTTCGTTTGTGAAGGTTGGCGCAGGCCCACCCCCAGCCCCTCCCGCAAGCGGGAGGGGTGTATCAGCGCCAACCATCCCCCCACCCGCCTGCGAGAGGGGAGCGAGACTTGCCAGCTTGCTGGCTAGTCGCAGCGGGGTGGGCCCGCGCGACGGTCGACGCCCCCCTTGCACCCCGCCCCTTGGTGTATTACATCAGCAATACGCTAACGGGAGAGAGACTCATGATCCACGCACGCCTTGCACTGCTGCTTGCCGGCACCGCCGCCCTTGCCGCCTGCGACGGCGCCGATGTCGAGATCAACGGCCAGAAGGGCGTGCCGCTCTCCGAGCTCGAAATAGCGGGCGAGGCGCCCCCCAAGGTGTTCCTCGCCTCGGGCGACAACGTGATTGTCACCGAAGGCAACACCTTCGCGATCAAGGTCGAAGGGCAGGACACCGACAGCTTGCGCTTCGTGCGCGACGAGGAGGTGATCGGCATCACCCGCGTCGAGGGGTGGAACGGCAACAGCACCGCCACCATCCGCATCACCATGCCCGCCCCCAAGGAAATCATCATCGGCGGCGCAGGCACGGTCAAGGCGCAGGGCCTCGCCAATGAGGCCGCGATCAATATCGGCGGCAGCGGCACGGTGGAGTTCGAGAAGTTCAACGGCCAGACGCTCGGCATCAACATCGGCGGCAGCGGCACGGTACGCGGCGCGGGCACGGCGAAGGAGCTCGAAGTGCTGATCGGCGGCGCGGGCGAGGTGGACATGCCCGCGTTCAAGGCCGACCAGGCCGAAGTCACCATCGGCGGCACCGGCGATGTCGCCTTCGCCTCGGACGGGACGGTCGAGGCCACCATCGGCGGCGCGGGCGACATCAAGGTGAGCGGCAGCGCCAAGTGCACCGTCAACGCCTTCGGTTCGGGCACGCTGACCTGCTCGCCCGGAAGCGGCAGCGGCGCGAGCGGCGCGATCCCGGCACCGCCCGCCCCGGCAAAGCCCGCGGAATAGGATTTGCCAGATCGTAACCCGTGAGCGAGACTGTGCGGGCCATGGCCCCGCTCCGACTCCTCGCGATCAGCTGCGCCGCGCTTGCCCTGCAAGGATGCCTTGCCAAGGCCGCAGTCGGCGTGGTCACCGCGCCGGTGCGCGTGGTGAGCAAGGGCGTGGACCTTGCCACCACCAGCCAGTCCGAAGCCGACGAGAAACGCGGCCGCGAAATTCGCGAGTACGAAGAGCGGCTGGGCGAGCTCGACCGCGCCTACGCCAAGGCGATGGAGCGCTGCGGCGAGGGTGACGACGAGGCCTGCGAGCGCGCCCAGGCAATCCGCGCCGAAATGAAGGCGCTCGCGCCGGGGATACCGGTGGAGCCGGAAGAGGATTGATTTCCCACCCCTAACCCCTCCCGCAGGCGGGAGGGGGACAGGTTACGCTGAAGACTCCCCTCCCGCCTGCGGGAGGGGCTGGGGGTGGGCACGAAACCTAAGCCGCCGCCCTTCTCAACCGATCATTGATCGCCCGCCCCACGCCCTCCTCCGGCACAGGCGCCACCGCGATGCGCGGCTCAGGGGCGCGGGCGGCTTCGTGAAGGGCGGCATAGAGGCGGGACGCGGCTTCGGCGAGGTTGCCGCCTGCTGACAGGGTGTTGTCGCCCTCAACCGCTCCGAACCCGATCAGGAACTCGTCCGGCTCGGCCCAAGCGGCATTCAGCCGCACCGGCTTGCCGGGGGCATAGTGGCTGGCGAGTTGACCGGGGGCTTCGATCTTCGACCCGGCAGCCTCGGAGCACCGCTCGTATGGCGTGTCCCAATAATGTCGGTGCAACGCGTCCAGATCGACCGGCCCTGGCCTCAGCTCTCGCCAACTGCCATCTCGCCCGATGGCGAGAATCGTCGATTCCACCCCCGCTTCGGTCGGACCGGCATCGAGCACCATGTCGATCCGGCCATCGAGCGAGGCGATCACGTGCTCAGCGGTGGTGGGGCTGATGAACCCGCTGCGGTTGGCCGAAGGTGCGGCAAGCGGGAAGTCCAGCCGCTCCAACAACGCACGCATCACCGGATGCGCAGGGCACCGCAAGGCGACCGTCGGCAAGCCAGCCGTAACCGCTTCGGAAAGACCAGCGTGAACCTTCCTCGGCAGAACGAAGGTCAAAGGCCCCGGCCAGACCAGTTCCGCAAGCAGCTCGGCATCAGGGAGCCATTCGGCATAGCGCGCCGCCTGCTCCACCCCGCGCACATGCACGATCAGCGGGTTGAAATCCGGCCTGCCCTTCGCGGCATAGATCCTTGCCACCGCCTCGGCCGAATCCGCCCGCGCGGCAAGCCCATAGACCGTCTCGGTCGGCACGGCCACCAGCCCGCCCGATTCGAGGATTCGCGCCGCTTTCGCGATCCCCTCGGCGTCTGCCAGCCGCACTTCCGTAACGTTCTTGCCGCTCATGCCCCGGCGCTATATTCGTTTGCCCGCCCTGCCAAGTGCGCAGCCCCCCAAGACCCGCAA
>PNKW01000064.1 GCA_013822695.1 Erythrobacter sp.
CGGCTGGCGTTGGTCGCGTCCGAGATATGCGCCGCGCCGCCGGTGAGCTTGTAAGTGAGCCAGCTCTCGACCGTCCCGAAGGCGAGCGTGCCCTTCTCCGCCGCCGCGCGCACTTCCGGCACATTGTCGAGCATCCAGCGCATCTTGGTGCCCGAGAAATAGGGGTCGAGCAGCAAGCCGGTGCGCTCCTGCACCCCCGCCTCATGACCCGCCTCGCGCAATTCTGCGCAGAACGGCTCGGTGCGGCGGTCCTGCCAGACGATGGCGTTGGTCAGCGGCTCGCCCGTCTGGCGGTCCCACGCCACCACGGTCTCGCGCTGGTTGGTGATGCCGATGCAGGCGATCATCGCCGCCCCGCCCGCCTTGGGGATCAGGCCCTGCGCACAGGCCAGCGTCTTGTCCCAGATCTCGCGCGGATCATGTTCGACCCAGCCGCTCTGGGGGTAATGCTGCGTCAGCGGCTCTTGCGCTGAGGCGACCAGCACGCCATCGCTCGCGAACAGCATCGCGCGGGTGGAGGTCGTGCCTTCATCGAGCACCAGAATGTAATCGCTCATTGGTCATCCTCGTACTCGATCTCACCGAGATAGATCAGCGCGAAGTCTGGGCCGGTGAAGGATGCGGGATGCGAAAATTGTCGGTACTTCGGCCCGCCCGTCGGGCAGTCGACGCCGACCATGATGAAATGGGTCGGAGTGATCGCAGCAGCAGCGGCGCGGCGAACAAATTCCTCAGCCCATTGCTCGCTATAGGAGGCGCAAATTGCCTTGGTCGGCACAGCGCTCGTGCCGACTTTGCCAACCTCCATGAAATCGTGATCGTACCAGCGTTCCCCTTGCGACCCGGCGAATTGCGACAGTGGCAGCGGGCCATCGCCTTCGTCATTGGCGTCGGAGTAATAGGCTTCGTGGTTTTCCTTCACGAACGCCTCGAACGCCGCGTCGCTTGCGAAATGGCCAGCCCAGAACTGGCTGAGCCATGTCTTGCCTGTCTGCGCTGACTGCGCCCCCATCGGTACCCTCTCCTCTCTCTCGCGTGACATCTGCCATGCCGCCCGCCATATGCAAGGGCATGGTCACCATCCCCCCACAACCATGGCCCACCGGCCTTGCCGAGGACGTCGAGCCGCTGGTCAAGCGCGTGCTCGCGCCCAACCCCTCGCCCTATACCTTCACCGGCACCCAGACCTATGTTGTGGGGATGGCGGACGGGCCGGATTGCGCGGTGATCGATCCCGGCCCGGACGAGCCCGAGCACATCGCGGCGATCCTCGCCGCCGTGGGTTCGCGCAAGATTCTCGCGATCATGTGCACCCATACCCACCGTGACCACTCGCCCGCCGCCGCGCCGCTCGCCGCCGCGACCGGAGCACCCATCGTCGGCTGCGCGCCGCTGATGCTGCAAGTGGCAGGCCCGCGCTCGGACGAGGCTTTCGATCCCACCTATGCCCCCGACCGCGTGCTGCTTGATGGCGAGGCGATGCGCGGCACCGGATGGACGCTCACCGCGGTCGCCACGCCGGGGCATACCTCAAACCACCTGTGCTTCGCGCTGGAGGAGAGCGGCGCGCTGTTCACCGGCGATCACGTGATGGGCTGGTCGACCAGCGTCGTCATCCCGCCCGATGGCGACATGGGCGATTACATGGCGAGCCTCGACAAGCTGATGGCGCGCGATGACGTGCGGTACCACTCGGCCCACGGCGCAGCAATCGAGAAGCCGCAGCAGCTGGTGCGCGGCATGATCGGCCACCGCCGCCAGCGCGAGGCGCAGATCCTGCGCCTGCTGGGCGAGGCCGCGCGCCCGGTCAGCGGCTTCATCCCGGAGATGTACAAGGGCCTCGACCCGCGCCTGATCCCCGCCGCCGAGATGAGCGTGACCGCACACCTCATCGACCTCGAGAAGCGCGGCCTCGCGCGGTTGTCCGGGGCCGTCTGGCAGATCGGAGCGCAAGCGTGATGATCGCACGGGTCGCCAAGGCAGTGCTTGCCGCAGCGCTGATCGCCTTCGCCACTGCGCCGGGGTTGGCGCAGGACTCCACCCCGACGGCCTTCGCCAAGGCGCTCGCCTCACTGACCGAACGGCTCGGCACGATCGAGACCGGGCCGGACATCGAGACCACCGATGCCGCCGCCAATGCCGCCGACCTTGCGGTGATCGAGCAGTCGCTCGGCATGCTCGGCACCCCCGCCTTCCCGCTCGACGGGTTCGCAACCTTTGAAAGCGTGTGCGAGCCCGTCAACCGCCTGTCGGTGCGCCACGGGCTCGACGGGCTTTCCGCGATGGCCCGCCCGCCCGGCTCCCCGCCGCCGACGCCCGAAGAAATGAGCGTGTTGATGAGCAAGGTGCAGGTGCTGCAATTGCGCAATGCCGCGCGCTATCCGGATGAAATAACCGTGCTCTCGGGCGGGGTGATGCGCTGCATGGTCAAGCACCTTCCGGCGCTGACCGCCTTCGTCGCCGATCTGCCCGAAGCCGAGCTCACGCCCACCCGCCTCAAGGGCGCCGACGGGATGCGGCGCGGCGGCACGCAGGCACTGGTGGGCTTCATGATCTCGCTGCGCGATCCCACCACCAGTCAGGCCAACAAGGCGCGGCTCAATGCCTATGTCGCCGAGGTGGCCGCGCCGCTGGCTGCCGTCCTGACGCCGCCAATGCGCGCAGAGCTTGCAGCCGCGCTCGCCAACCTGCCGCCGACGCAGGACGCCGAGGTGCTGGCAACCACCGAGCTGGTGAAGGCGGCGCTGGCGGACACCACCTGCGAGGGCCTGTGCCGCTACTGAGCGGCGGAACTGGACAAGCGGGCTGGACAAAGGGCTGATCCCGGCGCCAGATATGAGCGGCACCGCGCACCTCATCGACCTCGAGAAGCGCGCGATGGCGACGCGGAGAGACAACATATGGGCGTTGAACTGAACTGTCGCTTCGCCGCTGTTCTGATCGCCGCTCTGGGAGTGCCCGGAGCCGCAAGCGCGCAAATCGAGCTCATGGGCACCCAGAATGTCCCCGGGCGAATCTACTATCACTGCAACAAGCACTTCGGCTCAGAGACCGAAGCCGGGGGCTCGCTGAACGCGAGCATGGACTTCGCAGAAGACGGATCGATCCTGCGAATGCGGGTCGACTGGTATGGCACGATCAACGACGACCCGCGCTTTGGCGGCAATCGCGGCGTCACGCCTTTGTATGGCGGCAGACTGGATGGCGGCGTGACTATGACGTGGCCGAACCAAGGCTACCCGCAGGCGACCCGGCTCGATTGGGACAACCCCGAGGCGGGCCTGACCCTTTACGGCGGCCAAGGACGCTACGACAAGAAGCTGGAGCGGAAGGAGCCTTGGTGGCAGGTCCTGATCGATCGCGACGATCGGTTGATCGTTCGCGAAATCGAGGGCCAGCGCTTCATCTTCCCTGTCTCCCAATTGTCTTTGGCGAGTCCGCTTATGTCTGGTTATTCATCAGGCTTGCGCGTGCCGCTGCGTGATCTGGTGGCGTGGGGCGATGGGGCCAAGGTGCTGACGGTTTACGAGACGCGCGTTGCCCGGCGCAAATTCAAGCGGAACAGTTTTCCCAACGCCCCCGGCCCGAACCGCATCGTCTTGGCTTACAGGCTCGACCCCTCGCCGCTGGCTGAAACCGCCACAAAGGTTCGCCTGGCAGTCGAAGAATGGCAACGCTCGATGGGCGACTTAAGGACGGCCTGCCCACGGGTTGAAGAGGAAGACGAAAGCCTGATTATCGTCACCTGACAATCCACCGGATAGATTGACGCAGACTGGGCTTGCCGGGTACCCCCTTCGCAGGGCGCTTGTTTCTTTTGGGGGAGATCAAGCCAATGGCTACCACGGCAGCACAGCCGCAGCGCACGCCGGTTGAAGGCACGCGCTTTTTCGTGATCATGACGTTCGCGATGGCGAGCGTGATCATCGCCGGGTTCTCGCTCAATCTGGCGATGGGCCGGTCGAGCTTTGCAGCGCCGCTCGCCTTCCATGTCCACGGGCTGATCTTCATGGGCTGGCTGGGGCTGGCGCTGGCGCAAGTGATGACGATCGCCAGCGGCCATATCGCGCTCCACCGACAGCTTGGCAGGATCGCCTATCTCTGGGTCCCCGCCATGATCGCAGCCGGGGCGATGATCATTCTCGTCTCGGTGCGCGGCAGCGGCGGGCCGTTCTTCTTTGCCCAGAACGAATTCCTGATCAGCAACATGGCCGGGCTCGCGGTGTTCGGCGTGCTGGCGCTGTGGGCCTTGCGGGCGCGGCGTTACTCCGGCTGGCACCGGCGGCTGATGCTGGTGGCGATGAGCGCGCTCACCGGGCCGGGCCTTGGCCGCCTGCTGCCGATGCCGCTGCTGATCCCCTACGCCTGGCCGATCGCGGTGTCGGCGAGCTTCGTGTTCGGAGTGATCGCGATTGCAGTCGATTGGCGCAGCAATGGCCGGGTGCATCCGGCCTATTGGTGGGGCATGGGGATCAATGTCGGAGGCTTCCTCGCCTCGATAGCGCTGGCCTATTCGCCGCTGGGCTATGCCATCACCGAGGCGGTGATCGCCGGCACCCCGGGGGGCGAGCGGCCGATGGGGCCGTTCCTGCCGCCGGGCTTCGCGATGTAGGGAGCGCGCCCTTTTCGCTCGAAAAACGCGGGCCAAGCCCTATATCGGCCTCTCCTGAGATTACGGGGATTGACCAATGAGCCTGCTGACCCGCAACCCCACCGGCGCCGACTTGCTCGCCGAGATTGATCGCCTGCGCAAAGAGCGCAACGCGGTGATCCTCGCGCATTATTACCAGACGCCGGATATTCAGGACATTGCCGACTTTGTGGGCGATTCACTGGAGCTGTCGCGCAAGGCGGCGGCGACCGATGCGGAAGTGATCCTGTTCTGCGGTGTCAAGTTCATGGCCGATACCGCCAAGATCCTCAGCCCTCAGAAGACCGTGATCCTGCCCGACATGGACGCCGGATGCAGCCTCGAGGACTCCTGTCCCCCTGAGAAATTCCGCGCCTTCCGCGAAGCCCACCCCGATCACATCGCACTGACCTACATCAACTGCTCGACCGAGGTGAAGGCGCTCAGTGACGTGATCGTGACCAGTTCCAGCGCCGAGACGATCCTCGCCCAGATCCCGCCCGAACAGAAGATCATCTTCGGCCCCGACCGGCACCTTGGCGGCTATCTCGCGCGCAAGTTCAACCGCGAGATGCTGCTGTGGCCCGGCGTCTGCATCGTCCACGAGGCTTTCTCCGAGACCGAGCTTCTGAAGCTCAAGGAGCAATACCCCGGCGCGCCGATAGCCGCGCACCCCGAATGCCCGCCGACGATCATCGACCACGCGGACTATGTCGGCTCGACCAGCGGCATCCTAAGATTTGCCCAAGAATTCGAAGGCGACACCCTGATCGTCGCGACCGAGCCGCACATCATCCACCAGATGGAAAAGGCCCTGCCCGAAAAGACCTTCATCGGCGCGCCCGGCGCGGACGGGAACTGCTCGTGCAACATCTGCCCCTACATGGCACTCAACACGATGGAAAAGATGTACACCGCCCTGCGCGACCTCTCACCCCAGATCGAAATCGAGGAAGGCATCCGCCTGAAGGCCAAGCGCAGCCTCGACCGGATGCTGGAAATGGCGAGCGGGACTGTGGGGATGGGGGATCTGGGGAAGGTCGCGTTCAGCAGGGATTGAGGGGAGCGGATAAGTTCGATGAAGGTATCGGAAAAATTGGCCACAATACGCCGCGTCGCTGAAGAAATTAATGCGAGGTATAATTGGTCAGAGGCGAGCATTTTCCTGCGAGCATTTTTCAAAGATGCTCACACTTACCAGAACGACTATGATTCGATCTTCGATATGGCGGCAGAAAATCTTGCACAGGTTGACATATCTGTCCTCGGAGAGATGATTGACGACCTGGGAATTGAATCTGTTGCCTACATTTCTTCAACCATTCAAAGACCACGGGTTTGGGAAAACACTGACAAATTCAGGCTGTTCCTGAGTCATCTCTCGAAGGACAAAGATAAGGCTCACCGGACGCGCGAAGCACTATCTGCTTACAATATCGCTGCCTTTGTAGCGCACGACGACATCGAGCCAACGTTGGAGTGGCAAGTTCAAATCGAAAGAGCCCTTCACTCAATGGAGGCATATGTTTCCATCCACACAGAGGGATATAGACAAAGTACTTGGTGCCAGCAAGAAACTGGATTTGCAGTCGGGCGCGGAACGAAAATCATAGCCCTTAGGATGGGTGAAGACCCGACCGGCTTTATTTCAAAGCATCAGGCAATTTCTCGAGGGACTAAGAAAGCAGAAGACGTAGCAAAGGAAATCATCGATCTTTTACAGGCTGATGAACGCACTAAGGTTCGTTACGCACAGTGCAATCCACCGACGAGCACTTATGAAGACTTGGACGGTGACATTCCATTCTAAAGATTGACCCCGCTCCCTACTCACCGCCAGCGCCGCCCCCACCAGCACCATCCCGGCAATATCCAGCCCCGACAGCACCTCGCCAAACGCCAGCCAGCCGTAGAGCGAGGCGGCGAACACCTCACCTTGCCCTAGTGCAACCATTGCACTATACCTCACCCTATGGTCACCCTCCATCGCGGGCCGAACTGGAAGATCGCGGTCTATGCCGGTGACCACGGCGTGCCGCATTTCCATATCGAGGGGCCGGGTTTTCGCGCCTCGGTGGCAATTGCGATGCTGGAGGTGATTGTCGGCTCAGTGCCGCGCCGGGTGTTGGTAGCCGCGCTCACATGGGCGCTGGCGCACCAAGGCGAATTGCAGGCCAAGTGGGAGGAACTCAATCCATGAAAGGTGACCGGCCATGAACGCTGACTGGATGCGCACCATCACCTCGGCCGAGCCGCGCGGGGACGGGCGGGTTGCTGTGCTGTGGTCGGATGGCACCACAGCGGAGGTGGCTCTGCCGCCCGCTATGGCGACCGCCGCTGGTGCCCCCGCAATCGGCGACTGGGGCCATTCGCTGGTCTGGCCCGATGGCGGCGAGATCAGCGCGGACGCCTTGTGGCTCGCGACTTTGAGCGCCATCGGGCGGGCGGATTCCCGCAGCTTTCTCGAATGGCGGATGGCGCACGAGCTTTCGCTCTCGCGCGCGGCGCTGGAGCTGGGCATATCGCGGCGCACGGTCGCGAATTACTCGAATGGCTCGCACCCCGTACCAAAGGCGATCCTGCTCGCCTGCAAAGGCTGGAGCGCGCAGCAGGCCGAGGCCGCTTAACCCCGCGCCATCATGCTAACCCTTGGGAAATGCCGCAAAATGATGAATTGGGTTCAGCCTTTGACACGCTTGGCGGCTTTTGTCTTTTTGCGATCCTGATTGTGAAGCCGGAGCGCTGCGTCTGCGTCATCGTCGGTTAGGATCACACGCGACGTGTCAATCACGTGCCAGCCGCCGCATCGTGGATCGGGGCAACCGCACACAATCGCGCGGGTTGGATGACGCTCCAAACCCTCGCGCTTTCTGATCGAACTGGCTTTGGCCAGTTCGCGGGACAGGTCGCCAATTTTTGATTGTGATAGAAACGGACCCGCCATCATCAATGCCTTCACAGAGGGATTCACTCTGGGACCGCGTTACGCCACCATCACGGTTTTGACCAGATTGCGCGTTTGATCGACATTGGTCCCTTTGGCCAAGGCGACATACTCATCCAGCACTTGCACCGGCACCGAATAGACTATGCGCGCGGCCAGCGGGTGGGTCGGCGGCATTGCCCTTACCCCCGCCCCCTACTCACCGCCAGCGCCGCCCCCACCAGCACCATCCCGGCAATATCCAGCCCCGACAAAACCTCGCCGAACGCCAGCCAGCCGTAGATCGAGGCGACCGCGGGCTGGGTGAGCAGCGCGAGGCCCACCACCAGCGGCGGGAAGTATTTTAGCGCAAACACCATCAGCCCCTGCCCGACCAGCTGGCTCAGGACGAACAGTCCGATGATCGGCCCCCACGCCTGCGGCCACACCGGCTCGCCCAGAGCCAAGGCGATCACCAGCAGCACCGGCGCACCGAACAGGCTCACCCAGACGAGCAGGCTCCATGATCCGAACTGCCCCCGCGCGCCCTGAAGGGTGAGCAGATAGACCGCGTAAAGCAAGCCCGCTGCCACGCTGAACAGGTCGCCCACCAGCGTCTCGTCGGAGATCTCGAGGCTTCGCCCCATCAGGATCGCCGCGCCGCCAAGCGCGAAGACGATCGCCAGCCACTCCAGCCGCCCGGGCAGCACCCGGTGGACGATGAAGCCCCAGAACAGCAGCACGATCGACCCGGCATTGCCGAACAGCGTTGCATTGCCGAGCCGCGTCATGCCGATGCCGATATGCCAGCTTGCCAGATCCAAGGCGAAGGTCACCGCGCCCAAGGCCACCAGCGCGAGGGTCTTCGCCCCCATTCCTGTCAGCCGCTGGCCGTTCGCCCGCGCCAGCAGCACAAGGAATGGCAGCGCGAGGAACAGCCGCCAGAACCCCGCCGCGACCGGGCCGGTGTCGGCCACGCGCACGAACCACGGCCCGATGGCGAGCGCCACATTGCCCCCGAACAGCGCGAACAGCAGCAGCCACGCCGCGGGGCGCGCGGCCTCTGGAACAACTTCTTCTTGGCCCTCACCCTCATTTTCCATGCTTGCGCCCTAGCCACCTCGTCGCCAAGTGGATAGCCAATCGAAACCTGTTCGAGAGGATATCTTCAGATATGCATGATGCCCTGTTCCAGCCGCTCCAGATGGGCGCGCTCAAGCCCAAGAACCGCATCCACATGGCCCCGCTCACCCGCGGGCGCGCCGCCGAGCCGATGTTCGTCCCCAACGAGTTGATGGCGACCTACTACCGTCAGCGCGCAGGCGCAGGCATGATCCTGACCGAAGCGACCGGCATCAGCCGCGAAGGCCTCGGCTGGCCGAGCGCGCCGGGTATCTGGAGCGACGAGCAGACCGAAGCGTGGAAGGCCACCACCAAGGCCGTGCACGAAGAGGGCGGCCTCATCGTCATGCAGCTGTGGCACATGGGCCGCATCGTCCACCCCGTGTTCCTCGATGGCCAGCCGCCCTTCTCGGCCAGCGCCACCCAGGCTCCGGGCGAGGCGCACACGCCCACCGGCAAGCAGCCCTATGCCGTCGCCCGCGAAATGACCCATGAGGACATCCAGCGCACCATCGACGACTACCGCCGCGCCGCCGAGAACGCCAAGAAGGCGGGCTTTGACGGGGTGCAGCTCCACGGCGCGAATGGTTACCTCGTCGACCAGTTCCTGCGCGATGGCACCAACCTGCGCACCGACGAATACGGCGGCTCGCCCGAAAACCGCACCCGCTTCATGCGCGAAGTGCTCGAAGCGCTGATCGACGTGTGGGGCGCCGACCGCGTCGGCATCCGCCTCTCGCCCAATGGCGATTCGCAAGGCACCGATGACAGCAACCCGGCGGCGACCTTCGGCGCGGCGGCCAAGGTGTGCGAAGAACTCGGCCTTGCCTTCGTCGAACTGCGCGAGCCCGGGCCGGAAGGCACTTTCGGCCGCACCGATGTGCCCAAGCAAAGCCCGCTGATCCGCCAGATCTACACCGGCACGCTGATCCTCAACTCGGACTACACCGCCGAGGAAGCCGTCGCCGACATCGAGGCAGGCAAGTGCGACGCGGTGAGCTTCGGGCGGCCCTATATCTCGAACCCCGATCTCGACAAGCGCATCGCGGCCGGAGCCCATTGGAACCCCAACAAGGACGTGCCCAAGAGCTGGTACTTCCCGATCCCCGAAGGCTATATCGACTACCCGAGCCTCGAAGAGGAACAGGCCGAAGCGGCAGAGTGAATTGGCACCCTGGCAGCGTCCGTTTCGGGCGCTGCCGAGGCCACAGCTGTCATCGCAGCGCCGCCACGAGATCGCTCTCGAAGCGCACAGGGTCATTACGTCCGGCACGCAGCCTGTCGGTATCGAGCGTGAGGCTGACGCGCCCTTTGGCCATCACAATGCCGCTGTCGCAGAACCCGCAAAGCGTGGTCAGATCGTGCAGCGCGGTGATCAGCGCCAGCCCTTCTGCCACCAACCGGGCGAGCACGGCGCGGACATCGAAGGCCGCGACCGGATCAAGCCAGTTGAACGGCTCATCAAGAATGACGATCGGGCACGGCTTGGCGAAGGCGAGTGCGATGGCCGCGCGCTGACGCATGCCCGACGAGCATTCGCCTGCCGGAATGTCGAGCAGCTCCTTCAGCCCTAGCGCATCCCACAAATCCCCGTTCCGCTCATGCTGAGCCTCGAGCGGATCGCCCGCCAATTCGAGCAATTGGCGCAGGCGCAGGGATGCCGGAAAGTGCTCGATCGGGGG
The DNA here is from genome assembly GCA_013822695.1 of Erythrobacter sp. Taxonomy (GTDB): domain Bacteria; phylum Pseudomonadota; class Alphaproteobacteria; order Sphingomonadales; family Sphingomonadaceae; genus Erythrobacter. Next base: position 10,358 of record PNKW01000064.1, read on the forward strand.
AGCAAAGCCGATGACCTGCGCCCGCGCGCCGCGATCCTGCGCGCGCTCCTCGCCAAAGACGACGCAGCGCCCTTGCGCGATCGGTAGCCGCCCGGCGATGGCACGCCGCAGCGTTGTCTTGCCCGACCCGTTGGCACCGATCACCCCGAACCAGCTGGCAGGCATGACGGCTGCGCTGACATCCTGCACGATCGGCAGCCCGCCGCGGTTGACGTTCAGAGCGGTGATGGCGATCGCTGCGGTCATGCCAGCAGCCACCTGAAGCCGACCCCGCGCCGGGCAAACCAGATGATGGCTGCGACAATCACCACCGGCCCGAGCGGCGGCGCGGTAAGGCCGGCATAGACGGCAGCGAGGATCACAAGGGCCACCGCCCAGTCACCAACCAACCGGCTGACGGCGCGATAGGCGAAGATGCGCAAGGCCGTCACCACCGGCAACGCCGCAGCGATGATCGCCGCGACTGTGGTGGACACCGGCTCCTGCGCCAACAGCAGCACGATTGCGAGAGGGCCCAGCAAGCAAAGCTGGAGCGGCAGCCAATGGCGCAGCAGCGATGCACCCTCATGCCCCACCAGTGTCATGTAGCGCACGACCCGCGCATCGACCTGCGCCGTCAGCAGGATGACGCCCAGTGCGTACACTCCAATGAAAACGGCATCGAGGCAATGCGCGGACGGCAAAGCCAGGCTCACCATGCCGACCATCACGGACAGGGCCGCCGCTTTGGGCAACGAAAGTCGGATCTGGGCCAGAGAGCGAAGGCCTGTGGGCGCAAAGCGGCGCCACCATCTGCGCACATGCTCGCGCAGGAAGGGGAACAACGCGCCCGCGGGCAGCCCGCTGCAAACCCCCAGCACCATTCCGGTTGGATCGACAAGGCCCAGCACGGCAAGCACGCTCAACCCCACGGCGGCTCCGGCAAGCGCGAGTGGACCAAAAAATGCGATCCCGTCGTCGGCCCGCTGGGCATCACGGGCGAGAACGCCATCGGTGCGATGGAACCACAAGCGTTCGATCAGCGCCTTGGCGAGGAGGGTGGCAAACAGCGACGTGGCGCCGAATACGACCAGCTCGCGCAGGTCATCCGGCAGCGCGGCAAGCCAGGCGCGCGCGAAAAGAGCAAGCAGCGGCACAAGCACAAGAAGCGTCAACCCGTCGCTCACCCGCCTCCGTAGCGCCCGCACGGCAGACAAAGCTATCGCGGCATCGTGTTTTACAAGAGCAGAGCGCAAGGGTGTTCCAGCAATTCAAGCGACATTTTCAGAGGCGCAAGCAGATGATTAACGCCGGATCCTTCGCTGACAACGCCATTCTTGCCAGCTTGGGCCGCCTTCCCAAGAACCGCCCGAGTCCCGCCGGTCACGCTGCACCGTTCGGCGTCTGACGCTTGCTACCTGCCGGCACACAATGCGGCGCTGGCTGGCCCGACAGGGCGGCCTATTCCTGCGGCTGATCGCCAGCCGGGGCGGCGGGCTCTGCAGGGGCCTCGACAGGCGCGCCCTCGATGCCCTCGACCGGGGTGACTTCGGGCTGCTCGGCGTCGATATCCTCGCCCACGGTGCGCACCTGGCGCGGGGCGAGCGGGGCCTGCGAATCGAGCTGTTCGAGCGGGATCATCGCGTCAGAGATCGATCCGGGGAGCACCTCGCCCGAGGCCGCGCCGCCCTGTTCGGCAGGGGCAGCGGCCTGTTGCTCGCACGCGGCGAGCGCCAGAGCCAGGGCGAGGAGAAGAGCGCGTTTCATCGGCACGCCCTTTTGGCCGCGGCGTCCAATGCGTCAAGGAAATCGTCACTGGTCGCCTTGAGCGCGGCGTCCCATTGCTCGGCCGAGACGCTGAGGCCCAGCCGCGCCAGACTGGTCACGCCATATTCGGCGATGCCGCAAGGCACGATGCCGCCGAAATGGGCAAGGTCCGGGTCGAGGTTGACCGAAAAGCCGTGCATCGTCACCCAGCGCCGCACCCGCACGCCGATCGCGCCGATCTTGGCCTCGCTGCCGTCGATGTCCCGCGTCCAGATGCCGACGCGGCCCTCGGCGCGCCAGCTCTCGACGCCGAAGCGCGCGAGCGTGGCGATCACCCAGCCCTCGATCGCGTGGACGAAGCAGCGCACGTCCTTGCCGCGTTCGGCAAGGTTCAGCACCAGATAACCCACCCGTTGGCCGGGCCCGTGATAGGTATAGCGCCCGCCGCGCCCGGCCTCGACCACCTCGAAGCGCGGGTCGACGAGTTCGGCGGGGTCCGCGCTGGTGCCGGCGGTGTAGACCGGGGGATGCTCGAGCAGCCAGACGAGCTCGGCCGCAGTCCCAGCGAACACGGCAGCGTTGCGCGCGTCCATTTCCAAAAGTGCGCGCGCATAGGGCACCTCGGCGACTTCGCGCCGCCATTCGATCGGGAATGCGCCGTTAGCGGCGGGAGCAATGCTTGCCATGGCGCAGCGGTGGGGGCATTGAGCGGCGAGATCAAGAGTTAACCCAACACCAATCGCTCCGGGGGTCACATGAGCTTCGATTTGAATATGGTCTGGTCACGCGGGATCAAACTGGTGAGTGGCAACCTGCAGCTGTTGATCGTGATTGCGGGCGTTTTTCTGCTGCTGCCGACGGTTGCGCTCTATCTGCTGGTTCCCGAATTCCAGACCCTCGCCGACCCCGGGGCAGACCCGCAGATTCTGGCCGAACGGATGAACGAATTCCTCGGCCCGTTGCTCGGCACCTTCGGGCTGCTCACTCTGATCCAGTTCGCCGGTTATGGCGCGATGATGGCGCTGATCGGGCCAGACCGGCCGACCGTGGCGCAGGCGCTGGGTGCCGGGATCAAGATCGTGCCAAGCACGCTGATGATCCTGATCTTGTTCGGGATTGCCTATATGATCGGCGCGATGATCATCATGCTGCCGATTGCGCTGATCGCGGGGGCGGCAGGCTCGTCCTCGGCGGTGCTCATCGGGATCGTTCCGGTGCTGGTGTTCGTCGCCTGGCTGGCCGGTCGGCTGTCGCTAAGCATGCCGGTGATGGTGCTGGAGGGAAAGCTCAATCCCATCTCCGCGATGCTCACCAGCTTCCGCATGACCAAGGCCTATCAGTGGCAGATCATGATGTTCTGGGTGGTGCTGACGGTAGCCTTCATCGTCATCAGCCTGCTGTTCAATGGCGGCGTGGGTCTGATTGCGGCCCTGTTCGGCACGGGCACGATTGCGCTGCTGATTGCTGGATTGGCCAACGGCGCGACCAGCATGGCGAGCGGGATGATCATCACCGGCGTAGCCACAGCGATGCACGAGCAGCTCGCCGGCCTAAGCCTCAGCACGATCAAGGACACGTTTGAATAGCCTCCGGCCCTGAGCGCCGCAGCCAATTGAAGGCACCCGTTTGAGCACATCCACCGGCCCTCCCGCCGCCAGCGCCAGCGCAATCCCGCCGTCGCGCATGGCGCTGCTGTTCATGGTGATGCTGGTGACGGCCGCCGGCAACACCGCGATGCAATCGGTCATGCCCTCGATCGGCACCGCGCTGAAGGTCGCGGATGTGTGGATCAGCCTCGCCTATTCGTGGTCGGCGCTGCTGTGGGTGGTGTGCGCCCCGTACTGGGCGCGGCGGTCGGACAAGCGGGGCAGGAAGGCGATGATGGCGCTGGGGCTGGCGGGCTTCATCACCAGCTTCGTGCTGTGCGGCGCGGCCTTGTGGGCGGGGCTGTCGGGCTGGCTCACCGCCTTCTGGACGCTGGTGCTGTTCGCCGCCGCGCGCAGCCTCTACGGCTTTTTCGGGAGCGCCGCGCCGCCCGCGGTGCAGGCCTATGTCGCCTCGCGCACGCCGCGCAGCGAGCGCACGCAGGCGCTCTCGCTGATCGCTTCGAGCTTCGGGCTCGGCACTGTCATCGGCCCGGCGCTGGCCCCGCTGATGGTGGTGCCCTTCCTCGGCCTTGGCCTGACCGGGCCGTTCCTCGCCTTTGCCGCCATCGGCGTCGTCGCGCTCGTCCTGCTGCGCCTGCGCCTGCCCGATGACGAGCCGCGCTTCGCCGCACGGGGACAGGCCGCGCCCTATGCCAGCGCATCGGGCGCGCCTGCCGATCCGGGCGAGACCAGCGAGGCGGAGGACGCCGCCGCTGCCGCCGACCCCGAACCCCCGCGCCTCACCTGGCGCGATCCGCGCCTGCGGCCCTGGGTCTTCGCGAGCCTTGTCGGCGGCCATGCACAGGCGATGGTGCAGGGCATCGCCGGCTTCCTCGTGCTCGACCGCCTCGCGTTGCGGGACACCCCCGATGCCGGCGCGGGGCCGATCGGCCTCGTCCTCATGAGCGGGGCGATCGCGACCCTGCTGGCGCAGTGGGGCCTGATCCCGCGCTTCGATCTCGGCCCGCGCGCAGCGACGCTGTGGGGCATCGCGGCTGCCGCAGTGGGCACCGCCATCCTCGGCGTTGCGGGCGACCTCCACCTGATTGCCCTCGGCTATGCTGTCGCCTCGCTGGGCTTCGGCCTGTTCCGCCCCGGCACCACCGCCGGCACCTCGCTCGCCGTCACCCGCGCCGAGCAGGGGCAGGCCTCCGGCATCGTCGCCAGCCTCGCCGGGGCCTCCTACATCTACGCCCCGGCGCTGGGCGTCTGGCTCTACGGCACCTCCGACTGGCTCGGCTTCGGGCTGATCGTCGCCCTGTGCGCCGTGGTGCTCGCGCATGGTTGGTTCAAGTTGCAAGCGGACCGGGATTTAACCAAGGATCGGAGCTAGAGGATCTCCAGCACCACATCCTGAGGCCGGCACAAACGCACGCCCTTGCCGGTCTCCACCAGCGGCCGCTCGATCAAGATCGGCTCAGCGACCATCGCCGCCAGCACCGTCGCATCGTCCGCTTGCGGCAAGCCCCGCTCCGCTGCGTCCGTGCCGCGCAGCCGCAGGCCCGCTTGCGGCGTCAGCCCGGCATCGCGGTAGAGCTGTGCGAGCTTCTCCGCAGCGGGCGGTGTCTTCAGGTATTCGACCACCGTCAGCTCGACACCCGAGAGAGCCTCAAGGATCGCCAGCGTCTTCCTCGACGTGCCGCAAGCCGGGTTGTGCCAGATTGTCGCCTTCAGCTTGGCCATATCACTCCCCTTCCCCCGGCACGCGCAGCGCAGGCACCGCCTTGGCGGCATCCTCGGGCGCGATCCCCGGCGCAGGCGCTGCGCTTACCCGCTCCTGCCGCGCGGCCACGCGGCCCGCCTGCTCGATCACCTTGACGAGGCGCGGATAGACCCCGCAGCGGCACAGATTGGGCACCGCCTGCTCGATATCGGACTGCGTCGGCGCGGGATTGCGCTGGAGCAGCGCGGCGAGCGAGATCACCATTCCCGGCGTGCAGTATCCGCACTGGATCGCCCCTTGCGCCACCATCGCCTGCTGCACGGGGTGCGAGCGATCGCGGCTCAGCCCCTCGATGGTGGTGATCAACCGGCCCTCGGCCTCGGCCAGCGTGATCGCGCAGGAACGCAGCGCCACCCCGTCGACCAGCACCATGCACGCGCCCGAGCAGTCCGTCCCGCCCCCGCAGGCCTTGGTGCCGGTGAGGTTCATCGCCTCGCGCAGCGCGTAGAGCAGCGGCATCCTCGGATCGAGGTCGAACTGCACCGGCCGCTCGTTGACGGTCATGCGGGACATGGGCAGGCCTTAAATGCTCAGCTGCGCCAGCTGTCGTCGATCTTGTCGATCCGGCGCTTCCACGCCTCGAAATCGAACAGCCCCGCGCCGCCCTGCCCGCTCATCACGGAAAGATCGCGCTGGTGCACGTCGACCACCGATTGCGGCACCAGCACCGGCTCGCCCATGCTAAGCGTCGCTACCTGAATCTCGCAGGCGCGCTGCAAGGCCCACATCTTGACGAACATGCCTTGAATGGTGCGGTCCATCACGACGGGTCCGTGATTGCGCAGCATCAGGATGGTGTGGTTGCCGAGGTTCTGCACCAGCCGCTCGCCCTCTTCGGCGCGCACGGTGACGCCCTCGAAATCGTGATAGCCGATCTGGCCCTGGAAGTTGCAGGCGTAGAAATTGGTCGGCAGCAACCCGTCCTTGTGGCTCGCCACGGCCATGGTCGCGGTGGTGTGGACGTGGCAGATCGCATCCGCGCGGCCGCCGAGGTGCTTGTGGAAATAGGCGTGCTGGGTGAAGCCCGCCTTGTTCACCATATAGGGCGATCCGCCGACATTATTGCCCTCGACATCGATCTTGACGAGGTTGCTGGCGGTCACTTCGCTATAGAGCAGCCCGAACGGGTTGATCAGGAAGGTATCGGTCTCGCCCGGCACCTTCAGCGAGATGTGGTTGTAGATCGATTCCGACCAGCCGAGGTGATCGAAGATGCGATAGCAGGCGGCAAGGTCAAGCCGCGCCTGCCATTCCTCGGGGCTGCATTCGATATTGGGCTTGAGCTGGGTTGCCATGGCGCGGTTCCTCTCCGTACTAGCTTTGGCCAAGCTATCGCACGCGGAGGGAATGCTTTGCAAGGCGCGAGCCGCCCCGCTAGGCCCTTTGCGAGCATGTCGTCGCCCTCCCCCTCAACCGCCCGTCTGGTCACCGGCAGCATCCCCGGGCACCTCGTGTCGCAGACGCTCCCGGCGGTGGTCGGGGTCGCGGCGATCATGTCGGTCGGGATCATCGACGCCTATTTCATCGGCCAGTTGGGCCCCGCGCCGCTCGCCGCGATCAGCTTCATCTTCCCGGTCTCGGTCGCCTGCACCTCGCTGGGCGTGGGCGTGATGGTTGGGATCAACTCGGTGGTTGCTCGCGCGCTGGGCGAAGGCGATTCCGACAGGGCCGCGCGCCGGGCGAATTTCGGGATCGTCTTCGCCTGCGTCTGCGGGGTGGCGATGGGCTTCGCGCTGTGGCTGCTGATCGATCCGATCTTCGCCGCCATGAACGCGCCCCAACACCTCATGCCGCTGATCCGCGCCTACATGACGCCTTACGCGATCAGCTTTCCGCTGAGCCTTGCGATCATGGGCTTCAACGGAGTCTTGCGCGGACAGGGCGAGGCGCGGCGCACCAGCACGATCTCGATCGTCTATGCTGCGGCCAACTGGGTGTTGAACCCGATCCTGATCACCGGCGCTTTGGGCTTCAAGGGCTTCGGCATCGCGGGATCGGCCTATGCGACCGGCATCGGATGGGCGATGGGCGTGGGATGCGCGCTCTGGCTGCTGCGCGGCACGCCTTTGCCGCTCAACCTTGCGCTGCTGCGCAATTGCGATCTTCTGGACAATGCCCGCGCGATCATCAAGGTCGGCTTGCCAGCGGCCTTCTCCAACGCGATCAACCCTTTGGGCCTTGCCGTGCTGACCGCGCTGGTCGCCTTGGAGGGCGAGGCGGCGGTGGCGGGCTTCGGCGCGGCCGGCCGCTTGCAGAGCCTTGTGCTCGTCCCGCTGCTGGGCCTGTCGGGCGCGATCGGGGCGATTGTCGGCCAGAACTGGGGCGCAGGGCGTGACGACCGCGCCGCTGAGGCGGTGCGCTATGCCTTCGGTTTCTGCATCGTGTGGGGGCTGATGGTCGCGGGCGCGATGATGGCGGCGGGCGCGACCTTCGGGCGGGTGTTCACCGATGATCCCGCAGTGGTCGCCGAATTCGATCTCTACCTCAAGATCGCCGCCTGGGGCTATGCGGGGTTCGGGCTGCTGATCGTCGGCAACGGGATCATGAACGCGGTCGACCGGGCGAGCTTTGCGCTCGGGCAATCGGTGGCGCGGGTGTTCCTCGTCATGCTGCCGGTGGCGCTGGTGCTCCAGCCGGGCATGGGATCGGCGGCGATCTACACCGCAGAACTGTCCGCCAACCTGTTCGGGGCGGTGTCGGCGCTGGTGCTGGTGCGCTACGTCTTCGCGCGCCACGCGCGTATGCGAGAAGCACGGCGCTAGGGCGTTGTTAACCAACCGTGCCGCATAGCCTCGGCCCGAAAGGGAAACGAGGGCGCGCTTACCGATGGACGACCTGCTGGCGGAATTCATCGCCGAGACCCGCGAGATGCTGGAGGCCACCGGCGGCGAACTCGTCGCCTGGGAGGCCGATCCGGGCGACCGCGCGCGTCTGGATGCGATCTTCCGCTTCGTCCACACGGTGAAGGGCAATTGCGGCTTCTTCGATTTCCCCCGCCTCGCCAGCCTCAGTCACGCCGCCGAGGACGCGCTCTCCGATTGCCGCGCCGGACGCCGTGAGGCCGATGCGGCGCTGGTGACCGGCGTGCTCGCGATCATCGACCGGATCGCGGTGATGATCGACGCGATC
>PNKW01000065.1 GCA_013822695.1 Erythrobacter sp.
GACTTCGGCGCGCCCGACGGCAGCGACATGCCCTTCGATGGCAAGCGCATGATCATCGGCGGGTTCGAACCGCTGTTCATTGGAGAAGCTTGAGCCATGGCTGAATTCACCTTCTACACCGTCGCCATGAGCCGCGGGCAGATTTCGCGCTGGGCGCTGCATGAGGCAGGCGCGGATTACGAGCAGGTGGTGTTCGATTGGGCGAGCAGGCCTGCGATCCTCAAAACCCTCAACCCGATGAACAAGGTGCCCACGTTGGTGCACCATCATGGCGGGCATGACCATGTCATCACGGAATGCGCCGCGATTAATCACTACCTCGGCGAAACCCACCCGCAGGTGGGCCTGCTGCCCGATGAGCACGAACGCGCCGCCTATTTCCGCTGGCTGTTCTTCGCCGCCGGGCCATTGGAGCAGGCGATCATCGGCAAGGCCATGGGCTGGGAAGTGCCTGAGGGCAAGCAGGGCATGGCGGGGTTCGGCAGCCTCGATCTGGCGCTCGATACGGTCGAAACCTGGCTCAAGGTCAATGACTTTGCCGCAGGCAGCCGCTTCACGATGGCCGATACCTATTTCGGCAGCCAGTTCGTGTGGGGTCTGCGCTTCGGATCACTGCCCGAACGGCCCGCCTTCCGCGCCTATGTCGACCGGATTACCCAGCGCCCTGCCTATGCTGAGGCAAATGCGATTGATGCCGCGATTATCAAGGCGGCCGCCCCATGAACGAGCTGTCCGTCACCCGCTTCATCGCCGCCCCTCCTGCAAAGGTGTGGCAGGTTATGACCGAAAGACAGACCGAGTGGTACTGTCCGCTTCCGTGGCGAGCAGAAGTAATCGCGCAGGACTGGCGGGCTGGCGGACGCGACGCCATAATGTTTCGCGGGCCAGACGGGGAAGAAATGCCACAGGAAGGCATCTTCCTCGAAGTCGTGCCGGGACAGCGCTGGGTCGCGACCGACGCGGTGACGCGCAGCGCGGACGGGAAACTGCTGCCGAGCGGCCCTTTCATGATCGGCTGCTGGGCAATCGCTCCCGAGGAGGGCGGCACGCGCTACACCGCCACCGCGCGGCACTGGACCGAAGAGGCCGCCAGCCAGCACGCCAGCATGGGTTTTCAGGAAGGATGGGGGGCCGCTGCCGATCAACTCAAGGCGCTGTGCGAAGCCAGATGATCAGGCCAGCGCCGCGCTCTTGCGCAGCAGCTGATAGGCTTCGACCACCGCGCCGAGCTGGGCTTCGTGGCGGCGATCACCGCCATTGCGGTCGGGGTGGTAGCGGCGGACGAGTTCGGAATAGCGCCGCCTGAGGCGGGTGCGGTCGGTGTCGGAGCCGAGGCCCATCACTTCGAGCGCGGCCGCCTCCTCGCGCGAGAACCGCCCGGACATGGCGGCCTTCGCCTCACGCTCGGCGCGCGACCTGATGCCGCGCGCGCGGGCGGCGATGGCGTCGAGCGGGTCCGCAAAGTCGGCCCAGCGCGGGCCGTCGGCGATTCCCGCAGTGGGGCGGAACACCCGGCTTTCGGTCTGCCACCCGGCGATGGGGGATTGGGCGCGCAGGATCTCCTCGGCGCTCATGCCCTCGAACCAGTCGTAACCCGCGTTGAATTCGCGCACGTGATCGAGGCAGAACCAGCGCCACTCGCCCGGCCCGTCGAACCCGTGCGGCCGCCGCCCGGGCGCGCGGAATTCGCCCGCCTCGCGGCAGCCGGGAGCCTCGCAGCGGCGCCCGGGGCTCTCGACGCGGCCGTGGAATCGTGGTGAAGGCATAAGCGACTTGAATGGCTATCGGGCGCGCAAGTTCCAAGCCCGAATTGGCCTGCCTGGTTTGCAAAAAGGGAAATTCGTGATGAGTGTCGCCGAGGAAATGCATGCGCTCCTGACCGAGGCCTTCGCACCGACGCGGCTCGCGATCATCAACGACAGCGCGAAGCACTCGGGCCACATGGGCGATGATGGATCGGGCGAATCGCACTTCACCATCGAGATCGAAGCGGCGGTCTTCGCCGCGATGAACCGCCTCGCCCGCCAGCGCGCAGTGATCGCGGCGCTCGGCGATATCGTCGGCCAGCGGGTCCATGCGGTGGCGATCAAGGCGAGCGTTCCGGGGGCATGAACACCCTCAACCCCAACTTGCGCCTGCGCCCGGCGGCACGGCTCATCGTGCTCGACCCTGAGGGCCGCGCGCTGATGTTCCGCTATGATGTGCCGGGGCGCGATCCCTTCTGGGTGACGGCGGGGGGCGAGGTCGATCCGGGTGAGACATTCGAGGATGCCGCGCGGCGCGAGCTGCTCGAGGAGACCGGCATTGTCGCCGATCCGGGCGAGCAGATCGCGCGCATGACTCCGGAATTCGTCACGGTCGAGGGCGAGCAGGTGCAGGCCGACGAGCGCTTCTTTCTCGTGCGGGTTGCCGACACGGCGGTCAGCACAGCAGGCCACACCGAACTCGAACAACGGCTGATGACGCAGCACCGCTGGTTCACCCTCGCCGAGCTGGAAAACTGGCACGAAGCCGTGTTTCCGGTGGAGCTCGCCGCGATGATCCGGTCTGCAATCGCAACCTGATTGCACGAGCCCGAGCCGCCCGCTACCGCTCGTGAAAACGGGAGAGAGACATGGACTATGCAGGCAAGGTGGCGTGGATCACCGGCGCATCTTCGGGCATTGGCGCCGCCTTGGCGCGCGGGCTGGCGGAACGCGGCGCGCATGTGGTGCTGTCGGGGCGAGACGCGGCGCGGCTGGAAGAGGTCGCGGCTGATTGCGCCAAAGACGGGCAAAGCACGCTGATCCTCGCCTTCGATGTGCGCGACGAGGCCGCTCTGGCTGACGCAACCGCCAAAGCCATTGCGTGGAAGGGCCATGTCGACTTTGCCTTTGCCAATGCCGGCATCTCGCAACGCAGCCGCGCGCTCAAGACCTCGATGCAGGTCTACCGCGACATCATCGCGGTCGATCTCGTCGCCCAGATCGCCTTCACCCAAGGGCTGATCGGCCACATGGCAGAGCGGGGATCGGGGGCGCTCGGGTTCATATCCTCGATCGCGGGCAAGGTCGGCGTGCCGATGCGCACGGCTTACAGCGCCGCCAAGTTCGGGCTGGCGGGCTATGCCGATGCGCTGCGGGCGGAGCTTTCGATCAACGGCGTCAGCGTCCACACCATCTACCCCGGCTCGGTCGCGACCAATGTGTCGAGGAATGCGCTCACCGCCGAAGGCACCGCGCGGGGCCGCAGCGACAAGGCGATCGACGAGGGCATCCCCGCCGATGAAGCCGCGCGCCAGATGCTCGACGGGATCGCCAACGGGACACGCGAGATCATCGTCGCCGAGGGTTTCGAACTCGCCATGGGCGAAGCCCGTCGCACGCCCGAGGCGCTGTTCGATCAGGTCGCAGACATGGTCGCCAAGGGTTACATGGACAAGCTGGAGCAACAGTGATGAGCTTTGATCTCAAGCGGGTGCATCTGCCCAGCGGCATCCACCTCGACATTGTCGACGAAGGGCCGGTCGATGCCCCGGTGCTGATCTTCCTCCATGGCTTTCCCGAGAGCCACCGCACGTGGCGCCACCAAATCCGGCACTTCTCCGACCGGTTCCGCTGCATCGCGCCCGACCAGCGCGGCTATCGCGGGTCGTCGAAACCGCAGGCGGTGGAGGCCTATGCCCCGGCCAATCTGATCGGCGACGTCTTCCTGCTGGCGGACGCACTGGGGATCGCGCATTTCACCATCGTCGGCCACGACTGGGGCGGAGCGATTGCCTGGGGGGTGGCGCTGGGCGGGCAGCACGCACGGGTGAACAAGGCGATCATCGCCAATGCGCCGCATCCGGTGACCTTTCAGCGCCTGCTCTACACCCACCCCGGCCAGCGCGAGGCGAGCCAGTATATCCGCGGCTTCCGCGACCCAGCCAATGACGCGCTGGTCAAGGAGCACGGCCTCACCGGGCTGCTGCTGAAAGAGGTCAAATGGGACCGCCCAAGCGCGATGGAGCCCGAGGAGCGCGACCAGCTGCTGCTCGACTGGCAGAACCGCGATGCGGCCTTCGGGATGCTCAACTACTACCGCGCGAGCCCGATCGACGTGCCGGAGATGGACGCGCCTTTCGCCATCCCCGAGGGCTGGACGCCCCCCGCCCTGCCCAAGCTGACCATCCCGACGCTGGTGATCTGGGGCCTCGACGACCTCGCCCTGCCGCCGGAGAACCTTGAGGGGCTGGAGGATATCATCGACCCGCTCACCATCGTGCGCGTGCCCGATTGCGGGCATTTCGTGCCGTGGGAGGCGCCGGAGGCGGTCAACGCGGCGATGGAGGCGTTTCTGGCGGGTTAGCACGCCAGTCCCTCCCCGTCCCGGACTTGGTCCGGGATGGGGAGGCGGTAGCGCGCAGCGCTGACGGAGGGGTCATCGCCCAGCCGCCCAACCCCTCCGACCGAGGCCTGCGGCCTCGCCCACCTCCCCATTCCTGCGGAACGGGGAGGGATTAGAGAAGCCACGCCACATCGGCGCCATGCGGGTGCGACCACGCCAGCTGCACCTCCTCGCCGCAGCTCGGCCAATATCGCACGGTCAGTTTGTGGCGGTGGACGGTGCGGTCGGCTTCGACCAGCACCCAGGCGAGCGGCGCGTCAGCGGTTGCCCGCGCGCCCGCCGCTTCCATCGCGACGGTGACGCGGGCCTGCTGGTCGGCGGGGACATATTGCCAGACGATCGAATGCATCAGCACGCGCGTGGCGGCGCTCGCCTGCGGCTTAGCGAGTTCGGCTTCGACGAAATCGGCCGCATTCATCCGCACCATATCGGGCTTGCGCGCGGTCGCGGCGCGGATTGCGGCGTCCATGCGTTCGAAGCGCACCGCGTGCTCGGGCCAGATATAGGCCTTGAGCCGAAGCGCCTGCACCGGGTCGGTCAGCTCGACCGGGGCGACGTCGCAGCCCTTTGTGCTGAGGATCGCGATCTCCCGCGCGGGCGGCGGTGCACCCTTCCACTCCGGGCGAAAGGCCATCACCGGGTCCTCAGGCCCGACCATCACGCCGCCCAGATCATAGGCATAGCGGTCCAGCATCAGGTTGATCCCCGCGCTCGACCCGATCTCGAGGCACGCGAACCGTGCAGGCAGGCCCTGCTCGGCCAGCCACAGCATCGCCGCGATGAAATTGGCCGATCGCCCTGCCTCATTGGTCTGCGGCGGGCCATCGAGCCATGGTAGCAGCGCCGCCTCATGCGCCGCCATCACCGCGCCGATCACCGCCGCGTCATCCGCCGCCTCTCCGCGATAGATCGGCGCGAGCTCAGGCGCCGCGCCCGCAAGGTGCAGCGCGTGCAGGCCGCCCGCCACCCGCAGCGGCAGCGCATCGGCAAGCGGCGCGCCCTGCCAGCCGCGCACCGCCGCCAGCAGCGCGCTGTCCGCCGCCGACTCCAGCACCGCCGCGATCCCGCCGCACACCCGCGCGGTGATCGGCGCGCCCGCCGCATCGCAATAGGCCACCTGATTGGCAAAGGCGGTCAGCACCGCGCCCGGCCCGGCGGTGTTCATGTCGACGAATTCATACGCCGGTCGCTCATTCGATCCCGCCATCACCATTGCCCTTTCCCGCCAGCATCCTTAAGTGCGCCCCCGATCATGAACACCAATGGCATTCCCGACAACTCCGGACAGCTGACCTTCGCTGTCCCCAAGGGGCGCATCCTCGACGAGGCGCTGCCGGTGATGGCGCGCGCCGGGGTGGAGCCTGACGCCGAATTCCACGATCCCAAGAGCCGCGCGCTCGCCTTCGCCTGCACCCGCCCCGACATGCGCCTGATCCGCGTGCGCGCCTTCGATGTCGCGACCTTCGTCGCCCACGGCGCGGCGCAGGTTGGGATCGTCGGCTCGGACGTGATCGAGGAATTCGACTACGCCGATCTCTACGCGCCAGTCGACCTCGGCATCGGCCTGTGCCGCCTATCGGTCGCGCGGATGGCAAACGACACCGACGAAGGCAGCAGCGTCAGCCACCTGCGCGTCGCGACCAAGTATCCCGGCCTTACCCGCCGCCATTTTGCGGCTGCGGGCGTGCAGGCCGAATGCGTCAAGCTCAACGGCGCGATGGAGCTGGCTCCTTCGCTGGGCCTTGCGCGCCAGATCGTCGACCTTGTCTCGACCGGCACCACACTGCGCGAGAACGGCCTCGTCGAGACCGCGGTGATCCTCGAGATTTCCGCGCGTCTGATCGTCAACCGCACCGCATTGAAGACCGACCGCCGCGTCGCCGCGCTGGTCGATGCCTTCCGCCGCGAGGCCGAGGAGCGTTGCACAAAGGCTGCCGCCGCATGACCGTGAAGCTGCTCTCCACCTTCCAGCCCGATTTCGAGGCGAAGTTTGCGCGGATCGTCGATGCCCGGCGGGAAGCCGACAGCGATGTTGCGGGGCAGGTGTCCTCGATCCTTCAAGCGGTGAAGGGCCGGGGCGATGCGGCCTTGCTGGAGTATACCCAGCGCTTCGACGGTTACACGCTGGCAGAGGACAGCGACTGGGTGGTCACCCGCGAACGCTGCGAGCAGGCCTATGACGAGCTCGACCCGACCTTGCGCGATGCGCTCGAACTCGCCGCTGCGCGCATCCGGGCCTATCATGAGGCGCAGCTTCCTGCGAACCGCGACTATGTCGACGGCGCGGGCGTGCGGCTCGGCGCGATCTGGCGGGCGGTCGATGCGGCGGGGCTATATGTGCCGGGCGGGCGCGCGGCCTATCCCTCCTCGCTGCTGATGAACGCCATTCCGGCGCGCGTGGCGGGTGTGGAGCGGCTGGTGGTGGTCACCCCGACACCCAAGGGCCAGTCGAACCCGATGGTGCTCGCCGCGGCACACATCGCAGGCGTCGACGAAATCTGGCGCGTCGGCGGGGCGCAGGCGGTGGGCGCGCTCGCCTATGGCACGCAGCGCATCAAGCCGGTCGACGTCATCACCGGCCCCGGCAACGCCTGGGTGGCCGAAGCCAAGCGCCAGCTTTACGGCGTGGTCGGGATCGACATGGTCGCGGGCCCCTCGGAAATCCTCGTCATCGCCGACGGCAAGAACGATCCCGACTGGATCGCTGCCGACCTGCTCAGCCAGGCCGAGCACGACCCGACCTCGCAGTCGATCCTCATCACCGACGATGCCGGTTTCGCGCGGCAGGTGGAGGATTGCATCGACTTGCAGATCGGCCAGCTTTCCACGGCGAAGACCGCTCGCGCCAGCTGGGACGCGCACGGAGTGATGATCGTGGTCAACGATCTGCTGGCCGAAGCACCCGCCCTCGCCAATCGTCTGGCCGCCGAGCATGTCGAGATCGCGGTCGACGATCCTGAGCCTTACCTCGCCGCGATCCGCCATGCGGGGAGCATCTTCCTCGGCCGGATGACGCCCGAGGCGGTCGGCGATTATGTCGCCGGGCCCAACCACGTCCTGCCCACCGGCCGCCGCGCGCGGTTTTCAAGCGGGCTTTCGGTGCTCGATTTCATGAAGCGCACCAGTTTTCTGGGGCTCGACGCTGCGTCCTTCGCAGCCATCGGCCCCGCCGCTGCGACCCTCGCCCATGCCGAGGGGCTGCCCGCCCACGCCAAGTCCGTGGAACTGAGGATCAAATGAACCAGCCCGCCCGCTCGCAGGCCCGCTCGGCCGCGCGTCTTGCCGCCGTCCAGGCGCTCTACCAGCAGCATATGGAGGGCACCGCGCTCGCCCGGCTGCTCGACGAATTTCACCAGCACCGGCTGGGCCGCACCATCGACGACGAGGATTTCGCCGAGGCCGAATATGCCGACGCCGAGGTGCCGTTCTTCGATGACGTGGTGCGCGGCGTGGAAGCCCGCCGTGACGAGATCGATGCTCTGGTGGCGGGCAAGCTGGCGAGCGGCTGGAGCCTCGCACGGCTCGACAAGACGATGCTGCAAATCCTGCGCGCCGGGACCTACGAACTGCTCGCGCGCGCCGATGTGCCGGCCGCGGTGGCGATCAACGAATATGTCGAGGTCGCCAAGGCCTTCTTCGACGACGGGCAGGCCAAGTTCGTCAACGGCATCCTCGATGCGGTGGCCAAGGACGCGCGCGCGGGCTAATCCATCGCCCGACGCATGAACGAACCCGACTTCATCGCCGCCTTGCGCAGTCTGCCGCTCCATCCGGGCGCGCGCGGGCTGGCGGATGATTGTGCGGTGATCGCGTTCGGTTCCGAAACCCTCGTCATCACCCACGACATGATGGCCGAGGGCACCCATTTCCGCGCCGATGCCGACATGGCGGATGTGGCGTGGAAGCTGGTCGCGACCAATCTTTCGGACCTTGCCGCCAAGGGCGCGGAGCCTGTGGGCGTGCTGATCGGCCACATGCTCGGGCGCGATGATGCGCGGTTTGTCGAGGGGCTGCGCGCGGCGTTGACCGCTTTCGACACCCCGCTGCTCGGCGGCGACACCATCGCTGCCGCAGGCGCGCGCGCCCTCGGCCTGACGGCCATCGGGCGGGCGACTTTCACTCCGGTTCCGGCAAGGAGCGGCGCGCAGGCGGGTGACGGAGTGTGGATCACCGGTCCCGTGGGGCGCGCGATGCTCGGCTTCGAGGGTGATCCCGAACACCTCGCAGCCTTCGACCGCCCCCTTCCCCGCCTCGCCGAGGGCCGCGCGCTTGCCCCGCTGGTCAGCGCGATGATGGACATCTCGGACGGACTGCTGCTTGATGCCTTCCGCATGGCCGAGGCGAGCGGGGTCACGCTGGCGCTCGACCCGCAAGCGATCCCGGCCGCCGACCCCGCGCAGTTCGACAGATGCATCCGCTGGGGCGATGATTACGAGCTGCTGTTCACCGCCCCGCCCGCTGCGCGGCTGACCGTGCCTGCGCACCGCATCGGCACCGTCGCCACGCGCGGTGCTGCCCCGCTGTTGCTCGGCGAAACCTCGCTCGCCGATCCCGCCAGCCTCGGCTACCGCCACGGCTGAGCGCCACCAAACACCCTCCCCCTCACTAATTTGCGCAAACCGGCGCAAAACCGCCCTTGGCACTCTCCCTTAGGCTTGCCAGCCCTCCGCAAGCCCCTATGACTGAGCGCCTTGCGCCCATGGGATCACGACCCGGCGCAGGCTCCCGGAAGCGGGAAGCGACATAAGACGAGAGGGGATTGCTCGTGAATCTATTGCTCATTTCGATTGGGCTGGGGGTGCTTGCCATTGTTTATGGCATCGTCACCAGCGCGCAGGTGCTCAAGTCGAGCCCCGGCAATGCGCGGATGCAGGAAATCGCAGCCGCCATCCAGGAAGGCGCTCAGGCCTACCTCAACCGTCAATATTCGACCATCGCCATCGTCGGCGTAGTGGTCGCGGCGATCGTCGCCTTCGCGCTCGGCACGACCGCGGTGATCGGCTTTGTCACTGGCGCGGTGCTTTCGGGCGTCGCGGGCTATATCGGGATGAATATCTCGGTGCGTTCGAACGTGCGCACGGCTCAGGCGGCCTCCGAAGGGCTTCAGGCCGGCCTCACCCTCGCTTTTCGCGCAGGCGCGATCACCGGCATGCTGGTCGCAGGGCTGGCGCTGCTCGCCATCGCGGTGTTCTTCGCCGCGATGATCGGACCGATGGGCCTCTCGCCCTCGAGCCGCGCGGTGATCGACGGGCTTGTGGGTCTTGCTTTCGGCGCCTCGCTGATATCGATCTTCGCGCGTCTGGGTGGCGGGATCTTCACCAAGGCGGCCGACGTCGGCGCGGACCTTGTCGGCAAGGTCGAAGCAGGCATTCCCGAGGATGACCCGCGCAACCCCGCCGTGATCGCCGACAACGTCGGCGACAATGTCGGCGACTGCGCCGGGATGGCCGCTGACCTGTTCGAGACCTACGTCGTCACCGTTGGCGCGACCATGGTGCTGACCGCGCTGCTGCTGACCGATCTCGGCGATCTGCTGCTGCCGATGATGGCGCTGCCGCTGCTGATCGGCGGCGTGTGCATCGTCACCTCGATCCTTGGCACCTACTTCGTCCGCCTCGGCGGGGGCACGAATGTGATGGGAGCCATGTACAAGGGCTTCATCGTCACCGCGGTCACCTCGATCCCGGCGATCTACGGCGTGATGAGCTATGCGCTGGGTGACATGACCCGCACGATGGGTGCGACCGAAGTCACCACCGGGGCGATCGACCCGGCGGCGGGTGAAGCGGCGATGGAAACGGTTGTCTCAGGCGGCTTCAGCGGGATGAGCCTGTTCTTCTGCGCTCTGCTCGGCCTCGTCATCACCGGCCTGATCATCTGGATCACCGAGTATTACACCGGCACCAAGTACCGCCCGGTGCGCTCGATCGCCAAGGCTTCGGAAACCGGCCACGGCACCAATGTGATCCAGGGCCTCGCGATCAGCCTCGAGGCGACCGCGCTGCCGACGCTGGTGATCGTGGCGGGGATCATCATCGCCTATGGCCTCGCCGGGCTGATGGGGATCGCTTACGCGGCGACCGCGATGCTGGCGCTGGCGGGCATGGTGGTGGCGCTCGACGCCTATGGCCCGGTCACCGACAACGCCGGCGGCATCGCCGAAATGGCGGGGCTGGACGATAGCGTGCGCGAGAAGACCGACCTGCTCGATGCGGTGGGCAACACCACCAAGGCGGTGACCAAGGGCTATGCCATCGGTTCGGCGGGCCTCGGCGCGCTGGTGCTGTTCGCGGCCTACACGACGGACCTCAGGACCTTCTTCCCGAACGTGGAAGTGGACTTCAGCCTTGAGAACCCCTTCGTGATCGTCGGGCTGCTGCTCGGCGCGCTGCTGCCCTACCTGTTCGGGGCGATGGGGATGACCGCGGTGGGCCGCGCAGCGGGCGACGTGGTGCTGGATGTGCGCAACCAGTTCCGCGAGAACCCGGGGATCATGGCGGGCACTTCCAAGCCCGACTATGCCCGCACCGTTGACCTTGTCACCAAGGCGGCGATCAAGGAGATGATCATCCCCTCGCTGCTGCCGGTGCTGGCGCCGGTGGTGGTGTACTTCGTGATCACCGCGATTGCCGGACAGGACAATGGCTTTGCGGCGCTGGGCGCGCTGCTGCTGGGCGTGATCGTGGGCGGGCTGTTCGTCGCACTCTCGATGACCGCCGGCGGCGGGGCGTGGGACAATGCCAAGAAGTACATCGAGGACGGCAACCACGGCGGCAAGGGCTCCGAAGCCCACAAGGCCGCAGTGACGGGCGACACGGTCGGCGATCCCTACAAGGACACCGCTGGCCCGGCGGTCAACCCGATGATCAAGATCACCAACATCGTCGCCCTGCTGCTGCTGGCGGCGCTGGCGCACGGGGCGGCGTAACCCGCTCCAGCCGGTGAAATTCCAAACCCCGCCGGGCGCGATCCCGGCGGGGTTTATCTTTGCCCGGGCCCCTGTCCCCCCATCGGACAGGCCCCCCTCCCACTGAGGCTTTCTTAATCGCCCTGTGCCATCAATCTGCGTGAAGGCGCAGATTGCGGCGGCAAGGCGGGGTTAACGGGCATGGACATGGGGGCAGCGACGAGCTTTCGCACCCGCACGACGGGCGGCGCGTGCGCCCCTGCCGTGCTGGCGCATGGCCAGCTGCGCCTTCTCACGCTCGCCGAGCTGGAAGAGCCCGCCTTCCGCGCCGCATGGGAGCGCCTCGTCACCCGCGCCGCCGAACCCAATCCCTTCCTCGAGCCCTGGTATCTCCTCCCCTCGCTGCGCCAATGGGGTGCGAGCGAGGGCGTGCGGGTCAAGGCGTGGTTCCATGACGGTCGCCTCGCCGGGTTGATGCCGGTCGCGCGGCAGGCGCGGTACTACGGCCACCCGCTCACCCATGCCGCGGTGTGGCTCCACGCCAACGCCTTCTGCGGCGTGCCGCTGGTGGCCAAGGGGCTTGAGGCGCGCTTCTGGGAAGACCTCCTCGCCCATTTCGACCGCCGCGCCGCCCGTGCGCTGTTCCTGCACCTGCCGCAGATGCCGGCCGAGGGCCCGGCATACGCCGCGCTCGAAACCGTGCTCGCCGCCCGCCGCCGCCCGTACTACATCGCCGCGCACGAAGCCCGCGCGATGCTGGCGGGCGAGACCTCGGCCGCGACCTATCTCGAAGCGGCGATGAGCGCCAAGAAGCGCAAGGAATTGCGCCGCCAGCATAATCGCCTCGCGGAAGAAGGCGCGCTCGCCTTCGAGCGATGCGAAGGTGGCCAAGGCATTGCGGAATGGACCGCCGAATTCCTCGCGCTGGAAGCGGCAGGATGGAAAGGCGAAGCGGGCTCCGCGCTCGCCTCCTCGCCGGATACTGCCGCACTGTTCACCGACGCGCTGGCGGGGGCTGCGGCGGCCGGACGGCTCGAACGGCTGGCCCTGCGGCTCGATGGCCGGGCGATCGCGATGCTCGCCAATTTCATCACCGCGCCCGGCGCCTACAGCTACAAGACCGCCTTCGACGAGGCCTATGCGCGCTTCTCTCCGGGGATGCTGCTGCAACTGGAGAACCTCGCCCTGCTCGAACGCGAGGGCATCCAATGGGCCGATAGCTGCGCGGCTCAGGGTCACCCGATGATCGAACGCCTGTGGCGCGGCACGCGGCGCATGGCGAGCATCAACATCGCCATTGGCGGCCTGCCCCGCCGCACTGCCTTCCGCCTGCTCAAGGCCTACGAGACCCGACCGAGGAGCTGACCATGAACGCCCCCGCCCGCTTCACCGATGCCCTGTCCGAGCACGTGTTCGACGCCCCCGCGCGCGCCAAATTCGCGCGGCATTATCCCGAGCAGCCGCATATCCTCCAGCATAGCCTCACCAGCCATCCGCTGCTGGAGATCGAGGCACTTGCCGCGCTGGCGGAACAGCTCCCGCTGACCAGCGTCGAATACAACCGCGGCGATCTGCCGATCGGGGTCGACGGCAAGCCGGAGTCGAACGGACTGACCATCGCCGAGACGATCCGCAAGGTCGCCGAGGCGGAGAGCTGGGCGGTGCTCAAGAATATCGAGCAGGTGCCCGCCTACGAGGCGCTGCTGCTCGGGCTGCTCGAGGAAATCCGTCCCGAGATCGAGGCCGCGACTGGCGCGATGCTGACCCCGCAGGGGTTCATCTTCGTATCCTCGCCGCTTTCGGTCACGCCCTACCACTTCGATCCCGAGCACAACATCCTGCTCCAGATCCGGGGCAGCAAGGTGATGACCCAGTTCCCGGCGGGCGACACCCGCTTTGTGCCCGATGAGGCTCACGAAACCTATCATTCGGGCGGCCCGCGCGAATTGAGGTGGGACGATGCGATGCTGGCGCATGGCACCGAGTTCGCACTCTCTCCCGGCGAGGCGCTGTTCGTGCCGGTGATGGCGCCGCATTTCGTGAAGAACGGCCCCGCGCCCTCGGTCTCGCTGTCGATCACCTGGCGTAGCGAATGGAGCTACCGCGAAAGCGACGCGCGCATCTTCAACGCGATCCTGCGCTCGCGCGGCTTCAGCCCCAGGGCCCCCGGCCGCTTCCCGCACCAGAACTATGCCAAGGCCTATGCCTTCCGCGTGATGCGCAAGCTCGGCTTGACGGGTTCGTAAGGTCGCCGCATGGCCCTGCGCCATGAGTGACGAACCCACCAACGAAGAACTGGTCGCCGGCCTTGTCCGGCTTCTGTCGGTCGAAAAGCGCGCCGCCGACGTTTACGCCGGGCCGCCGCAGACCGACGGGATCGGCCGCGTGTTCGGCGGGCAGGTGCTGGCGCAGGCCTTGCAGGCGGCGCAGGCGAGCGTCTCGGACGGCAAGGCCGCGCATTCGCTCCACGCCTATTTCCTGCGCGGCGGGCGCGAGGGGGCGGGGATCGAATACCGCATCGAGCGCGATTTCGACGGGCGCAGCTTCGCCAACCGCCGTGTCGTCGCCTCGCAGGAGGGCGAGGACGGGATGCCCGTCCCCATCCTCAACCTCACCGCCAGCTTCCAGCTGCCCGAGGAGGGCCTCGAGCACCTCGATTCGCCCATGCCCGACGTCGCCCGGCCCGAGACCTTGCGCCCTGACATGGAGCTGCGCCGCGAGATCGCCGCGCAGTGGGGCGAGAAGCTCAGCGAGACCCAGCGCCGCATGATGCTCCGCCCGCGCCCGATCGAGATGCGCACGATCGACCGCTTGCACTGGATGAGCCGCGAGCCGAGGGAGCCGCGCGCGCATACCTGGTTCAAGGTGTGCGCCCCGATCACGGGCGCGGCCGACACGCCGGAGCTGCACCGCGCGATCATCACCTATGCCAGCGACTACACCCTGCTGGGCACCAGCGCCCTGCCACATGGCCTCAGCTGGATGCGCAGCGAGCTGGTCGGCGCGAGCCTCGACCATGCCCTGTGGTTCCACCGGGAAGCGAGGGCGGATGAATGGCTGCTCTACGCCACCGACGCGCCGTGGAGCGGCGGCGGGCGCGGGTTCAACCGCGGGCGCATCTTCAACCTCGCGGGCGAACTCGTGGCGAGCGTCGCGCAGGAAGGCATGATGAGAAAAAGGATTAGCAAGGCCGCGCCCGCGCCGAAGTGACGGTCCACGCCTTGCCCCGGCGCAGGCGCTGACGGATAAGCGGGCGATGCCCCGGATCGACCCGTTCCACGCGATTCTCGCCAACAACCTCTTGCAGAACGTGATCAATTTCACGGTCTGGTTCGCGCTCGTGTTCTGGGCCTATCTCGAAACCCGGTCGGTGTTCGTCACCGGAATGATCGGCGGCATCCACCTGGCCTTCACCGGCGGCTTCGCGATATGGTTCGGCAGCCTGGTCGATCACCACCGCAAGAAGCCGATCATGCTCGGATCGAGCGTGGCGTCGCTGGCGCTCTATGCAGCGGCGCTCGGTGTCTATGTGGTCACGCCCGAAGAGGCTCTGGCGCAGACCGCAAGCTGGCCGCTGTGGGGGTTCATCGTGCTCGTGATGCTCGCGGTGATCGCGGGCAATATCCGCATGATCGCGCTCGCCACGCTGGTCACCCTGCTGATCCCGCCCGAGCGGCGCGACAAGGCCAACGGGCTGGTCGGGATGGTCGGCGGGCTGGGATTTCTGGTGACCTCGGCGATCAGCGGCTTCCTGGTCGCGTGGGACGGCATTCGCGGCCCGCTGGTGCTGGCGATCGGCTTCAGCGCGCTGGCGATTATCCACCTGCCGCTGGTGCGCTTCGACGATCCGGTGCCCGAGACAAACTCGCAGAACGGGCGCAAGGAGATCGACCTGCGCGGCACGATCCGGGTGGTGTCGGCGGTGCCGGGGCTGTTCGCGCTGATCCTGTTCGCCACCTTCAACAACCTGCTCGGCGGCGTGTTCATGGCGCTGATGGACGGCTATGGCCTGTCGCTGATGAGCGTCGAGGATTGGGGCCTGCTGTGGGCGCTCGCCTCCAGCGCCTTCATCGTCAGCGGCGTGGTGATCGCCCGGTTCGGGCTCGGTAGCAAGCCGCTGCGCCTGCTGCTGCTGGTCGACCTGATCGCCTGGGCCGCGGCGAGCCTGTTCACCATCCAGGCATCCATCCTCCTGCTGGCGGCAGGCTGCGTGATCTGGATGTTCTTCGGCCCCTTTGCGGAAGCCGCCGAGCAGACCACGCTGCAACGGGTCGTACCCTTCGAGCGGCAGGGGCGCGTGTTCGGTTTTGCCCAATCGGTCGAGCAGGCCGCCTCGCCGCTCACTGCCTTCCTGATCGGGCCGGTAACGCAGTTCGCGGCGATCCCCTTCATGACCACAGGCGCGGGCGCGGAGCTGATCGGCGGCTGGTTCGGCACCGGGGCGGATCGCGGGATGGCGCTGGTGTTCTGCATCACCGGCGCGCTCGGCGTGGTGCTGACGCTCGCCGCCTTCGCCTCGCGGTCCTACCGGCTGCTGTCGGAGGCCTACGAAACCGCGCCGGAGGAGGCCCCGCGCGCCTAGTGAGCCAATAAAACGGGCATCTGCGGCTCGCGCAGCATGTGGCGCGTGACGCCGCCCAGCACCATTTCGGCAAGCCGCGTGTGGCCATAGGCGCCCATCACCAAGAGCGCGCACTCGCGCAGCTGCGCCGCCGAGAACAGCGTGTCGGCGATCTTCGCCTCCCCGCGCGGGATTTCAACGATCTCGCAAGGAATGTCGTGGCGGGCGAGATATTTTGCGCCCTCGGTCGATGGCAGATCGAAGACCTTCCCCGCGTCCGCCTCCTCGACCACGCAGGCGAGCGTTACCTTCACCGAACACGCCAGCAGAGGCACCGCCGCGCGCAGGGCGTGGGCGCTTTCGGCCGAGCCGTTCCACGCGACCAGCATCGGCGCGCCGACATCAAAGCTTTGCGTCCCCTCTGGCACCACCAGCACCGGCACGGGCGCGCGGGTGACCACATCGCCGACCAGAGCCGAGGGCCCAGACCGGTCCATCCCCGCCTCGACCGGGCCCATGATGACGATATCGGCCAGCGGCGAGGCCTCGATCAGGCGCTGGCCTGCCACGCCATATTCGAAGCGCCAGTCGAAGGGCACGCCTTCATGCTCGAGCTCGGCCTCGATCTTGGCGCGCAGCTTTTCGGCGTTCTCGCGGATCACGGGGAGCGCGGCAGCCATCGCCGAGCCGTAGACATCGCCGGGCATGAACACGTCGTAGCTCACCGCCTGCAGGCAGGTGATGTGACCATTGGTGGCGCGCGCCATGTCGAGCGCGACTTGCAGGCGCGCGGTCATCGCGGGGTCGTGGTCGATATGCAGCAGGATCGATTTCATAGCGGATCTCCCATTCATGGTGAGGATGATCGCCCCTTACGTCGCGTCTGGCTTTGACCCGGATCAATTTTCGCAGCGGGTCCACGTCGTCCAATCATAGCACCTTGCCAGAGATAAGGCGCGCGCTCATTCTGGGAGGCGAGGGAGAGACCAATGCAGATCATGCGCCACCCGCCGGTTAAGACCAGCCTCGAGCCGTCGAACCACCCCTATCTCACGGGGCCGTGGACGCCCTTGCACGAAGAGGTCGACGTGGCCGAACTGCGCGTGATCGAAGGCGCGATCCCGGCAGACATCGACGGCATCTACCTGCGCAACACCGAAAACCAGGTGCACCAGCCGCTCGGTCGCCACCATCCCTTCGATGGCGACGCGATGATCCATCAAGTCAATATCTCGGGCGGCAAGGCGAGCTACCGCAACCGCTTCGTGCGCACCCATTGCTTCGAGGCCGAGCAGATCGCGGGCCGCAGTCTGTGGGGCGGGCTGATGGACCCGTGGGGCACGAGCGTGCGGCCCGGTTTCGGCGCGCATGGGGGGCTGAAGGATACCGGATCGACCGACATCATCGTTCACGCGGGCACGGCTTACGCGACGCTGTATCAATGCGGCGAGGCGTGGATGCTCGATCCGGTGACGCTCGGCAGCCGGGGGAAGGCGCCGTGGGTGCCCTTGGACGGCATCTCGGCCCACCCCAAGGTCGATGAGGCGACCGGCGAGCTGATGTTCTTCAACTATTCGAAACACGCCCCTTTCATGCATTACGGGGTGGTCGACCGGACCGGGGCGCTGGTGCATTACGTCCCCGTGCCGCTCCCCGGCCCGCGACTGCCGCACGACATGGCGATCACGCCGAACTGGTCGATCCTCAACGACATGCCCTTGTATTGGGACGGGGAACTGCTGGAGCGCAACATCCACGCTGCCCGCCTGCATCCCGGCGTCCCCACCCGCTTCGCCCTGATCCCGCGCCATGGCCAGCCGGAGGACATCCGCTGGTTCGAGGCCGCGCCGACCTATGTTCTCCACTGGACCAATGCATGGGAAGAGGGCGACGAAGTTATCCTCGAAGGCTATCATCAGGCCAAGCCCATGCCCGATCCGCTCGAGGAGATGGGCCGCTACAGCCACATGATGGCCTATGTAGACGAGCACTCGTTCCAGTCGCGCCTCCACCGCTGGCGCTTCAACTTGCGCACCGGCGAGACCCGCGAGGAGCGGCTCGGTGAGCGCATCGTCGAATTCGGGATGATCAACCCCGCCTACGCGATGCACAAGAGCCGCTACGTCTGGTCGACCACCACCCGGCCCGGCTGGTTCCTGTTCAACGGCTATGTCCGCCACGACACCGAGACGGGCGAGGAACAGGTCTATCGTCTGCCCGAGGGCGTCTATGCCAGCGAAAGCCCGATGATACCCCGAAAAGGGGCCACGGCAGAAGACGAAGGATATCTCGTCACTTTCCTGATCGACGAGAACAGCGGCACCTCGGAATGCGCGATTCTCGATGCGAGTGACGTGGCGAAAGGCCCGATCTGCCGCCTCGCGCTGCCGCACAAGATCTGCTCTGGCACCCATTCGGTGTGGGTCGAGCATGACCAGCTGCGCAAGGATGCCGCCTTCCACCGGGAGCGTTTCGCCGCTGCCTGATTGGGGCGCCTGACGTCACGGCGTCACGCCGCCGGTCGATGCGGCTCGGGCGCTCGTCGCCCGCGCGCTTGCGCGCCCGCGCGCCCGCGCCTAGCGCCCCTGACTTGCATTTTGCCCCGGGGGACGACTGATCATGACCTTGCGCCTTGCCCTTGCTG
>PNKW01000066.1 GCA_013822695.1 Erythrobacter sp.
TGGGCGAGGGCGGCATGACCTGCCGCTTCCAACCCTTCGGCGATGCGCGCCCGCTCTTCCGCCGTCTTGTTCTGCGAGAGCTTCAGGGTGGGGCGCCAGGCCAGCACCTCCAGCTCGAAGCCGGTGATGCCGCGAAACAGCCCCGACCACACCTTCTCCGAGGACTCCCCGGCCAGCCACTGCTCCCCGCCAAGCCGCCCCTCGTGCTTGGTAATCACCGCGTGGAGAAAGGCCTCGAGCCCCGCGTCGTCCATCTTGCGCACCCGGCCTTCGAGTTCGAGCGCGATGTAGTCCCACGTGGGCACGGTGTCGCGATTGACATACCAGCGCGGCGAAACATAGGCGTCCGGCCCGTTGAGGACGATGAGCGCCGTCGCGCCGTCGAGGTGCCGCGTCAGGGCATTGCCGCGCGCCAGGTGGAACTGCACCGCCCCATCGCCCGTGTAGAGCAGCGGGGTATGCGCTACCCTCGGCCCGTCGGGGGTCTGGGCGAAGACCATGCCGAAGCCGATCTCGTCGATCAGCGATTCCATCAGCGCACGGTCCTCGGTGCGGAAGAGCGGATTGGGATGCATCAGCGGGTCGGTCTTTTGCCGGCGGGCTTGCCCCCCGCCTTGGGCTTGCTCTTCGGTTTGGCTTTGCCCTTGGCTTGGGCCTTGTTCGCGGCGCCGCGCGCACGGCGGGGCGCGCGCTCTTCCTTGCGCGCCTGCTTGAAATGGCGGCGCGCGGCCTGCTTCTTCTCCTCGGCGGTCTTCTCGGTGGTCTCGTCGCGCATCGGAGAGGCGTCGGACATTGCCGGGTCGAAGCCCAGCACCTCCATGCTGGCGGCAAAGTGCGGCGGGAGCTCGGCTGTGACGTCCAGCTTGCCGCCGGAACCTTCTCCCGTCTTGGGCTCTGAGATGATCAGGCGGCGCGCGTGGAGGTGCATCTTGCGGCTGACGGCGCCGGTGAGGAAGGCGTCCGGCCCGCCATACTTGCCATCGCCCACGATCGGGTGGCCGATTGCCGCCATGTGGACGCGCAGCTGATGGGTGCGGCCGGTCAGCGGTTCAAGCTCGACCCACGCGGCGCGCTGGCCGGCGCTGTCGACCACGCGGTACCGGGTCTTGGCCGCCGCGCCGTTTTCCTCGTCGATATGCATCTTCTCGCCGCCGGTGCCCGGCTGCTTGGCGAGGGCTGCGTCGATCACGCCCTCGGCGAGGTCGGGCTTGCCGACTACCAGCGCCCAGTAGACTTTTCGCGCAGAGCGGCTGGCGAACCGCTTCGAAAAACTCGCCGCGCTGCCCGGCGTGCGGGCGATCAGCAGGACTCCGCTCGTGTCCTTGTCGAGCCGGTGGACAAGGCGCGGGCGCGGGGTGCGCTCGTCCTCGACGAAGGCATCGAGCAGCCCGTCGACATGCTTGGTCGTCTTGCTCCCCCCTTGCGTGGCGAGGCCGGGGGGCTTGTTGAGGACAATCGCGGCGCGGGTTTCATGGATCACCATGTCCTTGGCCTCGGCGATCTGTTCGGGGCTGAGCGCGCGCGCGCGCGGCTTGGCCGGAGCGCGGGGCGCGTCCTCGCCGCCCGGCGGCACGCGCAGCACCTGTCCGGCGGCGAGGCGGTCTTCGGGCTTGGCGCGCTTGCCATCGACCCGGATCTGCCCGGTCCGCGCCCAGCGCGAGACGGTGGCAAAGCCGACCTGCGGCAGGTTGCGCTTGAACCAGCGGTCGAGCCGGATGCCGTCGTCATCCGCGCCGACGGTGAACTGGCGGACATTGTCGGCGGCGGGGGAGGGGGCGGGTTGCTCGCTCATCGCGGAGCTCCCTGCACGGCGACAAGGCCGATGACCACCGCCGCCATGCCAGCGACCAGCGAGGCGGCAGCATAGCCCGCCGCCATCCCCGCCTGCCCGCGGTGGAGCATGGTGACAAGCTCGGAGGAAAAGGCGCTGAAGGTGGTGAAGCCGCCCAGCAGGCCCACGCCGAGCAGCAGCCGCGCGGTCTCGGCCGCCGTCTCGCCCGGGGCCGAGCGCGCCATCCACCCGACCAGCGCGCCCATCAAGAGGCTGCCGACGATATTGACCGCGAGCGTGGCCCACGGAAAGGCGCTGCCTTCACCCGCCAGAGCGCCCGCAGCGCGGCCTGCATGATAGCGCAGCACCGAGCCCGCAGCGCCGCCGGCGGCGACGTAAAGGCTTGCCTTGAAGGGAGAGATCACAGCGTCCATGGCGCGGCCATAGCGAGGCTCTCGCGCCGTGGCTAGGCAGACGCGCGCAGGGAATGCACTGTGGCGGCTTGCCATTTTGCCCGTGTTGGACTATCGGGGCGCCGATTGAAGGGCGGCTCCCCATGGGAATCGCCCGCATTTCATTGGAAATTCACCGCGTAACCCTGCGCAGAATCAAGCAGGGCTCTGGCGTTTGGACATGAGGTAGTCGTCGTTTATGCAAATCATGGTTCGCGATAACAATGTCGATCAGGCCCTGCGCGCGCTCAAGAAGAAGCTGCAGCGCGAAGGCGTTTATCGCGAAATGAAGCTGCGTCGCCACTACGAAAAGCCCTCGGAAAAGCGCGCCCGCGAAAAGGCCGCCGCCGTGCGCCGCGCCCGCAAGATGGAGCGCAAGCGGATGGAGCGCGACGGGAGCAAGTAATCCCGTCGTCAGGTGGGCTTGCCGAAGCGGAAGCCGCTTGAAACACCCCTTTCAATCAGCCATCAGGGCGCGGCATCAAACCCGCGCCCTTTTGTCGTCGCGCATCCGTGACTAGCAGGACAACATCATGACCGAGATTACCCGCGTTCCGATTCAGCCCGTCACCAAGGGCTCGCTGACCAAGCTGTGGATCGGGGTGATCCTCGCCATTCTGGTGGGCGCAGGCTTTGCCTGGGCCGCCGTGCCGCGCGGGCTCGATGTCGATGTGATCACGGCCGGCACCGGCCCCAACCCCAAGGCGGGCGAGGTCGTGTGGGTCAAGTACAAGGGCAAGCTTGCCGCCGATGGCAAGGTGTTCGACGAAAGCCAGCCGATCCCGCTGCCGGTGCAGGGCCTGTTCCCCGAAGGCACCCCCTTCCCGCTGGAAGAGGGCAAGACCATTCCGGGCTTCTTCAAGGGCCTCCAGCAGATGCAGAAGGGCGGCAAGTACAACCTCTTCATCCCCGCTGACGAGGCTTACGGCGCGACCCCGCCTCCGGGTTCGCCGATCCCGGCCAACGCCGATCTCGAATTCGAGATCGAGGTGATCGACATCATGAGTGCGGCAACCTTCGACCGAAACCTCAAGATCCTCCAGCAGACCATGCAGCAGCAGCTGGGGCCGCAGGGCGGCGAGGGTGGCGCGGCTCCGGACGGGGCGCCGCAGGCGGCTCCGGGCCAGTAAGGGGCGGGTGCGCTCATGTCGGTCGACAAGGCAACCGTCGCCAAGATCGCCAGCCTCGCGCGGATCCGCATGGATGACGCCGCGCTCGAACAGATGGTGCCGGAATTGAACGGCATCCTCCAGTGGGTCGAGCAATTGGGCGAGGTCGATGTGACGGGGATCGAGCCGATGGCGGCGGTGATCCCCAACACCCTGCGCCTGCGCGAGGATGTGGTCGATGCCGACCCGCTCACCGGCGGGGGCAAGCGCGATGACGTGCTCGCCAATGCGCCCGCGGCCGAGCATGGCTTCTTCGGTGTGCCCAAGGTGATCGAGTGATTTTGCGCTTTGTCCGCCTGTCCCCCTCCCGCTCGCGGGAGGGGTTAGGGGTGGGCACGAACAATGAGACCTCCGACTGCGGTCAGGCCCACCCCCGGCCCCTCCCGCAGGCGGGAGGGGAGACAATATGACCGACCTTACCTCTCTCGGCGTAAAGGACATCCGCGACGGTGTCGCCAAGGGCGATTTCACCGCGCGCGAAGTGGCGGAGGCTTTCAACGCCGCCGTCGCTGGAGCCGCCGCACTCAACGCCTTCATCGTCACCACCCCCGATCACGCACTCGCCGCCGCCGACAAGGTGGACGCGGCGCGCGCAGCGGGCGAGCCGCTCGGCAAGATGGCAGGCGTGCCGATCGGCATGAAGGATCTGTTTGCGACCCACGGCGTGCAGACCACCGCGGCCAGCCACATCCTCGAAGGCTTCACCCCCCGCTACGAATCGACCGTCAGCCAGAAGCTGTGGGACGCGGGTGCGGGGATGCTGGGCAAGCTCAATCTCGACCAGTTCGCGATGGGTTCGTCCAACGAGACGTCCTATTTCGGCAATGTCGCTTCGCCGTGGCGCAAGGCGGGCAGCAACCAGCCGATGAGCCCCGGCGGCTCCTCGGGCGGGTCCTCCTCCGCCGTCGCCGCGCGCATCGCGCCCGCCGCGACCGGCACCGACACCGGCGGCTCGATCCGTCAGCCTGCCGCCTTCACCGGCATCTGCGGGATCAAGCCGACCTATGGCCGCTGCTCGCGCTGGGGCATCGTCGCCTTCGCCTCCAGCTTGGATCAGGCCGGGCCGATGGCGCGCTCGGTCGAGGATTGCGCGATCATGCTCGGCGCGATGGCCGGGTTTGATCCCAAGGACGCGACCTCGCTTCAGATGGACGTGCCCGATTGGGAAGCGGCGCTGAACGCCGACCTGCGCGGCAAGAAGGTCGGCATCCCGCGCGAATACCGGATGGAGGGCACCGATCAGGCGATCCTTGATTCGTGGGAGCAGGGCAAGGCGTGGCTGAAAGACGCGGGCGCCGAGATTGTCGACGTCTCGCTGCCGCACACCAAATACGCGCTGCCCGCCTATTATATCGTCGCCCCCGCCGAAGCATCGAGCAACCTCGCCCGCTATGATGGCGTGCGCTACGGGTTGCGCGATTTGCCGGACGGCCCAAATGGAAAAGGGGGGGGCCTTCAGGACATGTACGCCGCCACCCGCGCCGCCGGGTTCGGGGACGAGGTCAAGCGCCGCATCCTGATCGGCACCTATGTGCTCTCGGCCGGCTTCTACGACGCCTACTACACCCAGGCCCAGAAGGTCCGCGCGCTGGTCGCCCGCGACTTCGCCCGGGCCTTCGAGGAATGCGACGTGATCCTCGCACCCACCACGCCGACCGCGAGCTTCCCGCTGGGTTCGATGAACGAAGACCCGCTGACGATGTATCTGAACGACGTCTTCGCGGTGCCCGCCAGCCTCGCGGGCCTCCCGGCGATGAGCGTGCCTGCGACCATCAACGCCGATGGCCTGCCACTCGGCCTCCAGCTGGTCGGACGCCCGTTCGACGAGCAGGGCGTGCTCAACGCAGGGCTGGCGATCCAGAGCCGCGCGGGCTTCACCGCCAAGCCAGAGAAGTGGTGGTGACGCCCGAGGCACCGCCCCAGCCTGCAATCCTGCGCTTTGACGTGCTCGATGCACTGCGGGGGATCTGCGCGATCCTGGTGGTGCTCGTCCACTTCCGTTCCAATGGCTATATCGCGCAGCTGCCGGTGCTCCGGAACGGCTGGCTGTTCGTCGACTATTTCTTCGTC
Source organism: Erythrobacter sp. (assembly GCA_013822695.1). Taxonomy (GTDB): domain Bacteria; phylum Pseudomonadota; class Alphaproteobacteria; order Sphingomonadales; family Sphingomonadaceae; genus Erythrobacter. Next base: position 5,463 of record PNKW01000066.1, read on the forward strand.
CTCAGCGGCTTCGTCATTGCCCATTCCTACGGCGCGCGCCTCGCCAGCGGCGAGGTGTCGGTCGCGCGGTTCATGGGGCTGCGGATGGGGCGGATCTATCCGCTCCACATCTTCGTGCTGCTGGGCTTCCTCGCGCTCGAGCTGATGCTGGTGCTGGGCGGCGACTTCGTGGCGCGCTTCGTCTCGCGCGAGCCTTTCACCGGAGCGCGCGGGCTGGAATCGCTGACGCAGGCCGTGTTCCTGGTGCAGACCTTCGGGGTCGGCAAGGCGTGGGGCTGGAATGTCCCGGCGTGGAGCATCGCCTCGGAGATCTGGACCTATTTCCTCTTCGCCTTCGTCTTCGCGGTCGCCAAGCGCCACGTGCCGGTGGTGAGCGTGGTGCTGGCGCTGGTCGCGGGGGCGGCGGTGATGAGCTATTCGCCCCACCTCGACGTCACCTTCGATGGCGGGGTGCTGCGCTGCATCTTCGGCTTCGGGCTGGGCGTGGCGACCTATCACGCCTTCCGCCGCTTCGGCACCGTCGGCGGCAGCGCGTGGGAGCTTGCCGTGCTGGCGCTGACCGTGATCTACGCTTCCTTCGCCGAAGGCCGGGCGACCTTCCTTGCCCCCTTCGTCTTCGCGCTGATGATCTTCGTTCTGTCGAGCCAGCGCGGCGTCGTCTCGCGGGTGCTGAGCGCAAAGCCCTTCCAGTTCCTTGGGCTGACGAGCTATTCGATCTACATGATACACGTTTTCATACAGGGACGGCTGGGCGAGGTGTTGCAGATTACCAGGATCGTCAAGATCAAGGTGGATGCGCAAGGGCGCACCACGCTTGCCGGCGATCCGCTGGTGTCCGACCTTGTGACGCTGGTGATGCTGGCGCTGGTGATCGGCGCGGCGTGGGTCACCTACCGGCTGGTCGAGGTGCCGGGGCGCGCGTTCTCGCGCCGTCTGCTGGCACGCCCGCGCACCCCGGACACAGCCGAGGCGGTGACCTGACATGCCCGCCGCCGACATGCCGCTGTGGATCGCAGGAATCGCCATCGCGCTGGCGGTGCCGGTGACCTTCATGGTCGCCAATTGGGTGCGCAAGAACGTCGATCACGGCGAAATGCGCTTCGGGCCGGATGGCAAGGTGATCGAGGATGAGCGCAGTTCGGATGAGGGTTGCTGACCGCCCGTCAATCACCCATCGATTTCATCGCCCGCCCGGGGTTCCTCGCCGCCCTTGCGGTTCATCACGCGGTCGAACGTTTCGTAATCCGCGCGCGCCGCCCGGTCTTCGAACAGGTCAATGGTAGCCAGCACCGAAATCTTTTCCGCTACTGCCGTCGCCATGAACTGGTTCATGCTGATCCCGTCGCGCTCGGCCCATTGCGCGACGGCGGCCTTAACCGACTTGGGCAGTCGCAGCTGATAAATGGCAGGTTTGTTCATCGCAGGGCCTCCAATGCCTCTTTCGGTAGCCAGCACTTGAAATTGAACAGGGCCGGCGTCTCGCCAAAGTCGCCCCGATTGAATGTAACGATCGCGTGCGCTCCCGAGTTCAACGCTGTCTCCAGTACCATTTCATCCGCCGGATCGCGGAGCAGCGGTCGATAGGCATAGTGGATCCGGTTCCACTCGCTCAGATCGACCAGAACATTCAGCACAGCGCCAACCTCGTCTCGCGTCAGTCCGCTCGCGTGCAAATGGTCTGGCCTTGACGCGACGGCTTCGTATTCGAGCATTAACGGAACGCTGATAACCGGTCGGAACACCTTTCGCCTCGCCATTCGCAGCAACTCGGCCGATGCACCTGTCGGGCTGCGCAATGCCGCAATGATAACGTCGGTATCGAGAACCAGTTTCATGCCATATACGATATGATGGATCGATTTTCAATCCAAGTCCCGATTGCATTTCTGCGCGCGCAGATGCATCCGGCTCGGATGGAAAACACATCTTACCGCATCCAGGGCGCAACCGGCGAATGGGAGGTCGTGATCGGCCTTGAAGTCCACGCGCAGGTCACCTCCAACGCCAAGCTGTTCAGCGGCGCGGCCACTGCCTTTGGCGCGGAGCCGAATGCGCAGGTCAGCCTTGTCGATGCCGCGATGCCTGGGATGCTGCCCGTGCCCAACCGCGAATGCATCCGTCAGGCGGTGCGCACCGGGATGGCCATTGAAGCCCAGATCAACGCGTGGAGCCGGTTTGACCGCAAGAACTATTTCTACGCCGACCTGCCGCAGGGCTACCAGATCAGCCAGCTCTATCATCCGCTGGTGGGCGAAGGATCGCTGCTGATCGAGGCCGACGAGAAGTCCGGGATCGAGGCCGACAAGATCATCGGGATCGAGCGCATCCATGTCGAACAGGACGCAGGGAAACTGATGCATGATCAGCACCCGACCATGTCCTATGTCGATTTGAACCGATCGGGCGTGGCGCTGATGGAGATCGTCAGCCGCCCCGACATGCGTTCGCCCGCCGAGGCGGGGGCCTACCTGAGGAAGCTCAGGGCGATCCTGCGCTATGTCGGAAGCTGCGACGGCAACATGGAAGAAGGCTCGATGCGCGCCGACGTGAACGTCAGCGTGCGCAAGGTTGGCGAGGGGCTCGGCACACGGACCGAGACCAAGAACGTCAACTCGGTGCGCTTCGTCATGCAGGCGATCGAGCATGAGGCGATGCGCCAGGTCGATGTGCTCGAGAGCGGGGGCACAATCGTGCAGGAAACCCGCCTGTTCGATCCCGGCACCGGCACCACGCGCACGATGCGTTCGAAGGAAGATGCGCACGACTATCGCTACTTCCCTGATCCCGACCTGCTGCCGCTGGTGCTGGAGGAAGACTTCCTCGCCGAATGCCGCGCGAGCCTGCCCGAACTGCCCGATGCCAAGCGCAGGCGTTATGTCGAGGTGCTCGGCCTCACCCCCTACAACGCGCGCGAACTGACCGCCGAGGTCGAGACCTTCGCGCGGTTCGAGACGCTGCTGGCCGAGACCGCCAAGGCCACCGGCAAGGGCGAGGCTGCCGTGGCCACGCAGGTCGCCAACTGGTCGCTCTCGGTCGCGCCGGGGGTGGTGAAGGCGCTGGGTGACGAGGCTGACCTCACCAACGCCACCGCAGCGGCGCAGGCGAGCATCCTCGCGATGGCCGACAAGGGCGAGATCAGCGGCGGGCAGTCGAAGGAAATCTTCGAAATCGTCCTCAAGACCGGCCGCGACCCGAACGAGATCGCGGACAGCGAGGGCCTCAAGCAGGTCTCCGACACCGGCGCCATCGAAGCCGCGGTCGATGCGATCATCGCCGCCAATGCCGACAAGGTCGAACAATACCGCGCCGGCAAGGAGGCATTGTTCGGCTTCTTCGTCGGCCAGACGATGAAGGCGATGCAGGGCAAAGCCAACCCGGGCGTGGTCAACCAACTGCTCAAAGGCAAGCTGGGATAGCCCTTGTCGCTCGACACGATCCGGATCGAGGATGACGAATTCACCTTCGCCACGCTCGGCCTGATCGAGCGCAGCTTTGCGGTGAACCTGCCGCGCGATCTGCGCCATATCGTCACTGCGGGCGATCTGTTCGACGAGGTGCTGCGCCTGCGCCCGGCCAGTGCCACGGGCGAGAAGTGCGACAGCGCGATGGTGTTCTTCCGCCTGCGCAGCACCTTCGCCCGGCTGAAGCCGGGGGAGCGGATCACCCCCTCCACCCGGCTCAAGGGCCTCACCCGCATGTCGCCCAAGCGCCTTGCCAAGCACCTCGCGCGCGAGACCGGGCTGGCCATGCCCGATGCCGAAATCGGCAAGTTCGGCTGCGCCATGGTGCTGGTGGGGTTCATTGGCGCGCCGCTGCTGTGGTGGCAGGTCGATTTTGCCACCGCTTGCCTGACCCTGTTTGGGGCCGGCATGGCCAGCCTGTTCGACCGCGGCGGCTATTCGGGCAGTTGGGAGACGGTGTGGTCACTGACCGACGCCATCGCCCGCAAGAATGTCGCGCGGCTCGATGCGATGGGTGCGCGCAACCGGCCAGAGGACTGGTGGCGGCGCTATGCCGAAATCCTCGCGCTGTCGGCAGAGCCGTTGCCCAACGGCGCGCGGCTGGTCGATGCGCACCGGATCGAACGGCACACGCGGATCGAACTGGTGTGAGCCGGTGAGCGAGGCCCGGCGCATCTATTTCCACGGCCTACCCGGATCGGCGGCGGAACTTGCGGGTTTCGGGCCGCAGATCGCTGCGCGGGCGACGGGGTTCCTCGTGGCGGCCCGCGGCGGGGACTTCGCGCGCCTTGCCGCTGGGGTCGCAGCCCGCCTGCCGGAAGGCCCGCTGCAGCTGGTAGGCTTCTCGCTTGGCGCGGCGGTGGCCTTGCGCGTGGCACCCCATCTGGGCGAGCGGGTGGAGCGGATCGACCTCGTCTCCCCCGCCGCGCCGCTCCAGCTGGGCGACTTTCTGGGAGGGATGGCGGGCGCTCCGGTGTTCCGCGCGGCAATGGCGGGGCGTGTGCCCTTTGCGGTGCTGACACTGGTGCAGGCGCAGGTCGCCCGCCTCGCGCCTGAAAGGATGGCCGCCGCGCTCATGGCCAAGGCCCGGGGCGAAGACCGCGCGCTCGCCACCGATCCGCGTTTCATCGCCGCCCTCGGGCAGTCGCTGCGTCACAGCCTGATCGACAGCCGCGCCGCCTATGTGTCCGAAATCCGCGCCTATGTCGCCGACTGGCGCGCCGATCTGGTGCGGGTGCATCAGCCGGTGTGCATCTGGCAGGGCAGCGAGGATGACTGGACGCCGCCCGCCATGGCCGAGGCGCTCGCCACTGCGCTGGCCGATGGTTTGTCGGGCCGCCCGCAGGTGACCATGTTGCCGGGCCTCTCGCACTTTTCGACCCTGCGCCACTATCTCGAAGTCGAGGCAGCATGACCGCCATCATCCTCGTCCAGCCCGAGATCCCCGGCAACACCGGGGCGGTGGGGCGCACCTGCGTGGCGCTCGATCTGGAGCTGATCCTGATCCACCCGCTGGGGTTCACCATCGACGACAAGCGGGTGAAGCGCTCCGGCCTCGACTACTGGCCGCATGTGCGCCTGACCGAATATGCCAGCTGGGACGCTTTTCTTGAGGCCCGCACCCCGCGTGATGACCAGCTGTTCCTGTTCGAGGAATTCGGCGCGCGCAGTTTCTACGAGCCTGACTATCCGGACGATGCCTTTCTCGTCTTCGGGCAGGAGACGAAGGGCATTCCGCAGACGATCATCGAACGCCACAATGACCGCCTGTTCAAGCTGCCGATGCGCTCGGGCGTGATCCGTTCGCTCAACCTTGCCAACACCGTGACGGCGGCCGCCTATCAGGCGCTGCGCGGGAAGATATGACCGGACTGTGGCGCGCATGACCCGCTCCGGCGGAAAGTTTATGCCTTGTCAAAAAGCCGTTGCGGGCCGTCACTCGTCTGATATTTCTTCGCGGCATATCAAGCGAGGGGCGCAATCCATGATTTTGAAGAACGTGCGTGCAGGCGTGATCGCTCTTGCAGGGGCCAGCATGCTCGCCTTTGCGGCACCGGCCATGGCCGGGGACACCACCCGCGAAGGCTTCGTCTTCCCCGCCGACGGCAGCATGAAGATCGTGGTCTTCCGCCCCGATGTCAGCGTCGGTTCGCAAAAGGCGGGCGGGATCATCGAGCCCAATGCCGACTGGACCGAGACCGCGCGCACCAACATCAAGACCAAGCTGATCGAGCGCGCGGCCGCGCTCAACGCCAGCCTTGAATTCGTCGACGAGCTCGAAGGCGAGAACGCCGAGGTGCTGACCGAATACCGCGCGCTGTTCGAAGCGGTGTCGGCGTCGATCTTCACCCACGTCACGGTCGGCGACAGCCTTGCCACCAAGCAGAAGCTGGTCACCGATCCCAAGGCACCCAGCGCGCGCCCGCGCAAGGTCAACCAGCTCGACTGGACGCTCGGGACGGGCACGTCCAAGCTGCGCGAGGCGACGGGTGCGGACTACGCGATGTTCGTCTTCACCAACGACGCCTATGGCGACAGCGGCCGCAAGGCGGCACAGGCGGCAGGGATGCTCGGCTGTCTGATCGGCGTCTGCGTGATCGTGCCCTCGGGCATCCATGTCGGCTATGCCGGCCTCGTCGAGCTCGAGACGGGCAATGTGGTGTGGTTCAACACCGACCTCGCGATGGGCGGCGACCCGCGCGAGGTGGAGGGCGCCGACAAGCGCGTCGGCCAGCTGCTCGATGGCTTCCCGCTGCGCGCGGGCTTCGGTCCGGCGGAAAAGGCGGAGTGAGCACGCCGCGCGCGGAGCGGCAGTCAGCCGTTCCGGGCGGCGTGACGCGTCGCCGCCTGACCCCTGCGCTGCGCCTCGCCCTTGCGGGCCTGCTCGCTGCCGCTTCGCCCGTTGCGGCGATCCCGGCTGCGCAGGATGCGCCTGCTCCGGTGCCCGCGAGCGAGGTGCCCGCCCCCGTGCCGGCGGGCGACCCGTTCGAGGGCCCCTATCAGCCGACCGACGATCTGGAACGCGGCCTCTGGCACCAGATGGCCGAGGCCGAGCGTTCGCTCCGCACCTCCAAGCAGGTGATCCGCGACCCCGAACTCAACACCTATCTGCGCGACGTGCTGTGCCGCACCGTCGGGCCGGAATGCGCCAACATCCGGCTCTATGTGCTGCGCTCGCCCTATTTCAACGCGACCATGGCCCCCAACGGGGTGATGACCGTGTGGTCGGGGCTGCTGCTGCGCGCCCAGAACGAGGCGCAGCTCGCCGCGGTGCTCGGCCATGAATTTGCGCACTTCAAGCGCCGCCACAGCCTCCAGCTGTTCCGCCAGGCCAAGGAAAAGAGCAACGCTGCTGCCTTCCTGTCCTTCACGCTGGTGGGATCGCTCGTATCCTTGGCTCTGGTCGAATCGATCTTCGCCTTCTCGCGCGAGATGGAAGAGGAGGCTGACCGCGACGGGCTCAAGCTGGTCGCCGATGCGGGCTATGATCCGGCGCAGGTGCCGCTCATTTGGGAGCAATTGCTCGACGAGCGCGATGCGACGCTGGTTGCGCGCGGGCGTGACAAGGACAAGCGCAAGGGCAAGGCCGGGCTGTTCGCAACCCACCCGCCCAGCCAGGCGCGGGTCGATTATCTGCGCGCCGCGATCGCGCAGCTCGCCGCCGCCCCTGACGCCGAGATCGGCGATACGCGCTACCGCACGCGGCTGGCGGCGTGGTGGCCGCAGTTCCTCGATGATCAGCTGAAGCTCAATGACGATGGCGGCAGCCTGTTCCTGATCGAATCGATCGACAAGGCCAATGGCTGGACGCCGTGGAGCGGCTTTGCCCGCGCCGAGTTTCACCGTCGTCGCGGCGCGCCGGGCGATGCCGAAGCGGCGGTCGGTTTCTATACCGATACCATCGCCCGCGGCGGCGACCTGCCCGAATTGTGGCGTGGCCGCGGCTACGCGCTGCGCAAGGCGGGCCGCGCCGAAGAGGCCCGCGCCGATTTCCGCGAATATCTCGGCCGCGTTCCCGACGCGCCCGATCGCGCCATGGTAAGCACCCTAGCAGGAGTTGAATGATGAAGAGGCTGTCCGTCCTTGCCCTTGCCGCGGCGCTGGTCGCACTTCCCGCCGCGCCGGTGCTTGCCGGGTGGAAGCTCGTCGAACCGAATGCGCCCGTCGCGGTCGGCAAGAGCGCGATGAAGGTCACCCCGTCGGAGAAGTGGAACCGCTGGAGCGTCCGCCCGGTCAAGCAGGGCGAGGTCTGGACGCGCGACGGCACCAACCTCAACGAGCTCTATTTCGTCACCGGCCTGCCCGCCGGGATGACGCTTTATCGGGACACCCAGAAGAAGGAGCGTCCGCTCCCCCAGCTGTCGGCCAAGATGGATCTGACCGAGATTCCGGAATTCTACGAAAGCTCGACCCGGCTGGTGCTGAACACCTCGGTGTTCCAGATGACCTCGGTGGAACCCGCCAAGATGGGCGGGCAGGACGCGGTCAAGTTCGCCTTCGAATATTCGGTCGAGGGCAGCCCGCTGAAGCGCCGCGGGGTGGGAATCGGGACGATGGTCAAGGGCCAGCTCTATCTGATCAGCTTCCTCGCGCCCGCCACCCACTTCTTCGATCGCGACCAGGCCGAGGTCGAGAAGATCATGGCGAGCGTCACTTTCTGAAGCACGCGAGAGCGCGCCGGGGCTAATCCAGCCCCAGCGCCTTCAGGTTCATCGTCGCCGCGTTGTAGCTCGCTTCGGCCAGCCGCCCGGCGAGCTGCGCGCGGATCGCGCTGATGCGGGCGTTGGCGGCGGTTTCCTCGCGCGCGTTGACGAGGAAGAACTCGCCCGCGCCGAGCCGGAAGCGGGTACGTTCGGCCTGCACCATGGCGTTGGCCTGCTTGACCTCGGCATCGGCAAGTTCGGCAAGCTTCAGTCCGGCCGCAAGGTTGGCGAGGATATTGGCGACATCGGTGGTGATCTGGTCGGTGATGCGGCGCTGGCGCAGCTCGGTTTCGCGCAGCTCGGCCTCGGCGCGTTGCAATGCTCCGCGCGCGGTGCGCCGTTGCAGCGGCACGGAGAAGGTCACGCCAACCACGGTGTCGGTCGAATCGAAGGTCGGCCCGCCATCGCCGACCGCACCGAAATCGCGCGACAGCTCGACGCTGGCATTCAAGGAGGGTTGCAGGTCGTTCTGCCGCAGCGCCACACGATTGTTGGCGCGCTCGAGCGCGAGCTTGAAGGTCTGGAGCTCGGGGCGGTTCTGGATCACCTCGCTCACCGGCGTCGCGGCGAGCACCTCGGGCCGGGCGACCGATTTCATCCGCCCCAGATCGGGCAGCATCTCGCGGGTCGGCACGACCATCTGCCCGTTCTCGCCGCGCAGGTAGAAGCCGAGGCTGTTGGACGCGACGAGGAAATCGCGCCGCGCCTGTTCCAGCAGGGTGCGGCGGCGCAGCAGGTTCTGCTCGTTCTCGGTCAGCGCGATGCGCGCGCGTGCGCCCTCGCCCACCTCGCGGGTGAGGCCCACCTGCCGCGCCTCGGCGATTTCGAGCAGTTCCTCGAAGACGCGGATTTCCTCGCCCGCCGCGACCCAGCGCCAATAGGCGCGCAGCGCCTCGTGCTGGACATTGAGCCTCACCAGCAGCACATCGAGCTGCGCCTGACTGGCGGCGAGGCGGGTGTCCTCGATCGCGAAGCGGCGGCTGTCGATGTCGCGGTTGCGCAGCAGCGAGAACAGCGCGCCGACCTTCACTTCGCCAGCCTGGTTGGTGTTGTTGATGTTCTCGTAGATCGGGAAGCGGCCGTCCGACAGGCGGTAGCTGCCGAACACTTCGGCTCCCAGCGGGCGCAGCGGCTGGCGCGCTTCGGCCTTGGCGAAGCCGCCCGAAAAGGTGCCGGACAGGCGGTCGTAATATTCGCCCTTGAGCAGCAGGTCGAAGGCCCCGTCGGCCCCGAGCTGGTCGGCGCGCGCGGCGGCCTCGCGCTCGAAGGCTTCGAGCACCTGCGGGAAGGTCAGCGCCGAGGAGCGCAGGACTTCATCGGGGGTGAGCTGCCCGTTCCGCAGCGCGGCTTCGAGCGGCTCGGCATTGGGTTCGATGTCTTGCGCAAGCGCGGGCGCGGCGCACAAAAGCGCCAGCGCCGCACCCGGCAGCAGCATGGCAGGCCTGCGCGGTCGCGTCACTTCGTCGTCCCGGTGCTCTGGGCAGTCGGCAGCTGCGGCGGGAAGTTGTTGAGCTGGCGCCAGATCTCGTAGCCGACCGGCACCGTCTCGAGCAGCACCCAGGCCTGCACCGCCGCGCCGAAGCGGACGAAACGTTCCTCGGGCCAATCCTCGCCGTCGAGCTGTTCCTCGGCGATCAGCACGCGGAAACGCCCGTCGATCTGGGCCGACTGGTCGACCGAGATCACCCGGCCCTCGAAGGTGCCGACCGCGACCGAGGGCCAGCCGGAGAACTGCACTGCGGGCCAACCTTCGAACTGGATGCGCGCCTGATCTCCGGGGCGCACCAGCGCGACGTCGCGCCCGTCGATGAAGATCTCGATCACCCGCGCCGCGCCGTCGGGCACGAAGGTGGCGAGCACGTCGCCCGCCTTGATGAAGGTCGCCGCATCGCCTGCGTTGAGGCTCTGGATGAAGCCGTCACGCGGGGCGCGCACGATCTGCACCGACTGGCGCGAGAGGTTCACGTCGGCGCGGTTCAATGCGGCCTGCGCGGCGGCGACCTGACCCTCGCGCTCGTTGATGCGGATCTGCGCCGCTTCGTAATCGCGCCGTGCGGCGAGCCCCGCCTCGAACAGCTCGCGGCTGCGGCGCTCGTCGAGCCGGGCGGTGGCGAGCGCGGACTTGGCGGCATCGAGCTGCAATTCGATCTGCGCGCGTTCGGCCTGGAGGCGCTCGATCAGGTTGGGATCGATGTCGGCGATGCGGACGATCGGGTCGCCCTTCTTCACCGAGGAGCCATCGCGCACGTACCATTCCTCGATCCGGCCCGGCACCAGCGCATTGATGTCCTGCTTGCGCTCGTTGGGGCTGAGCGTCGTCACGACGCCTCTGCCCGAGGTGGTCTGCACCCACGGCACATAGATCAGGAACGCGATCGCGATGACGAACGCGGCGAGGATCATGAAGAACACCACCCGCATCACGCGGGGCACCTTGATCGATGCCAGCGTGGTGAAGTGCGCCATGTCTTCCTTGAGCGTGGCCATGGTCAGGCTCCTCCCGATTGGGCTTGCGCGGCGGCGAAGGCCTCGAAGCTGGCGAAGGTGCGCTGCTGCTGCGCCTCGAGATAGAGGAAGCGGTCGAAGCCCAAGTCGATCCGGCGGCCCGAGAAATAGATCACCGTGGTATAGGCCTGCGCCCGCAGCTCGGCCACGGCGCGTTCGATCGGTTCGGGTTCAAGCAGGTCGAACAGGCGCGAGAGCACCAGAATGCGTGGGCGTTCGAGCAGCGCGTTGGCGAGCTTGAGCTGTTGCAGCTCGACCGCCGAGAGCGGGTAGCCGGTCGCCGCGAGCGGGGTGTCGAGCCCCTTTTCGAGCGTGGCAATGGTGCCCGCCAGCCCTACCGTCTCCAATGCGCTCAGCATCCGCTGCGGCGCGGTGTCGGGGCAGGACAGGGCGAGATATTCGCGGATCGTCATCTCGACGATGCTCGGCCGGTCGAGCACGTGGACGTTCTTGCGCAGATGGTGCGCCTCGATCGCCTTCATGTCGATGCCGCCCAGCGTCGCAAAGCCGCCCTCGGGCAGCACGTGCATCTTGAGGAGGTTGGTGAACAGCCGTTGCACCCCGTGCTGGCTGGCGGCGGCCATGATGATCGCACCGGCCGGGATCTCGAGATCGAACTGCACGTCCTCGGCCCTCGCGCGGCCCTTGACGCCCTTCATCACGATGGTGTGGTCGGGGCCGTCGAAGGGATCGGCACCCTTGGGCTGTTCCTGCTCGACATCGTAGAATTGTGCTATTTCCTCGATCGCGGCGAACAGATCGTAGAAATAGCCCAGATAGCTCCCCAGCTGCGAAACCCCGACGAAGGCTGCCGACAGCACCAGCTCGGCCGCGACCAGCTGGCCGAGGGTGAGCTCGTTCTGGATCACCAGCCAGCCACCGAGGCCCAGCAGCGCGGCGCTCGCGGCGGCATACATCAGCAGAAAGGCGAGGGTCTGCGCAAACAGATGCCGGAAGTGGCGGCGGCGGTCGGTGATGTAGGAGCGGGTGTAATCGTCGGTCTTGTCCAGCGCATAGTCGATCCGGCGCTGCGACTTGAAGAAGCCGTTCGAATGGCCGATCGTGTCCAGCCAGGCGGCGGTGGCATGCTTGGCATGGCTGACATCCACACCCGTGCGCAGCGCCCGCGCGCCCCAGACCAGCCACACCACCCAGATCAACGCGATCATCACCAGCGTGAAGCCGAGGAAATAGGGATGATAGAGGCTTACCAGCACAAACCCGACCGCGATCTGCAGCAGCGTGGTGAAGCCGCCGATCAGCAGGATCGGGATCGCGGTCTGGACATAGATGACATCGAAATAGCGGTTGAACAGCGAGCCCTTTTTGGCATCCGAGAAGAACGGGTTCTGGGCATAGACCGAGATCAGCGAGATTTCCGCGACCATGCGCGCATAGAAGCGGCGGGCGAAGATCTCCATCAGGTGGACGCGCAAGGCGTAGAGCAGCACCGATATGGTGAGCAGGCCGAACAG
>PNKW01000067.1 GCA_013822695.1 Erythrobacter sp.
TACATGGGGATGCTGGCGACCGTGATGAACGCGCTCGCGATGCAGAACGCGCTGGAGCAGCTTGGCGTCCAGACCCGCGTGCAATCGGCGATCGAGATGGACAAGGTGTGCGAGCCGGTGATCCGCCGCCGCGCCGAACGCCATCTGGAAAAGGGCCGCGTGGTGATCTTCGCCGCAGGGGTGGGCGCGCCCTATTTCACCACCGACAGCGGCGCGGCCTTGCGCGCGGCGGAGATGAAGTGCGACGCGCTCTTGAAGGGCACCAGCGTTGACGGGGTCTATGACAGCGATCCCAAGCAGAACCCCTCCGCCACGCGTTTTGATACCGTGACTTACGACCGCGTCCTTGCAGACAATCTCAAGGTGATGGATGCCTCTGCCGTGGCGCTGTGCCGCGACAACAAGATCCCGATCGTGGTCTTCTCGATCCGCGAGAAGGGCAACCTGGCCCGCGTGCTCGCGGGCGAGGGTGTCCAGACCATTGTTCAAGACAGCTAAGAACGAAGGAACCAGCCATGCCGCAATTTGACAAGGCCGATGTCGAGCGCCGGATGAAGGGCGCGGTGGAATCGTTGAAGAGCGATCTCCAGGGCCTGCGCACCGGCCGCGCCAACACCACCCTGCTCGATCCGGTGCAGGTCGAGGTCTATGGCTCGATGATGCCGCTCCAGCAGGTCGCCACCGTCTCCGCGCCCGAACCGCGGATGCTCTCCGTGCAGGTGTGGGACAAGTCGAATATGCACGCGGTGGAAAAGGCGATTGCCTATGCCAATCTCGGCCTCAACCCGATCATCGACGGGCAGACGCTGCGGCTGCCGATCCCCGATCTGACGCAGGAGCGCCGCAAGGAATTGGCCAAGCTCGCCGGGCAATATGCCGAGAAAGCCAAGATCGCGATCCGCAACGTTCGCCGCGACGCGATGGAAAGCCTCAAGGCCGACGAGAAGAAGAAGGAAATCTCCGAGGATGATCGCAAGCGGTCCGAAGAGCAGGTCCAGAAGCTGACCGATCAATATGTCAAGGAGACCGACGAGGCGGCCACCAAGAAGGAACAGGAAATCCTGACGCAGTAAGGCGGCAAGGATTGTGGGGAACGGATTGGACCAGTCGCGCGCCAGACATGTCGCCATCATCATGGATGGCAACGGCCGCTGGGCCAAGAAGCGGGGCCTGCCGCGCGCGGTCGGCCACCAGCGCGGGGTCGAGGCGGTACGGCGGCTGGTGCGCTCGCTTGAGGGCACCGGGCTCGAGTGCCTGACGCTCTATGCTTTCTCTTCCGAGAACTGGAAGCGTTCCGAAGACGAGGTCGACGATCTGATGAACCTGATGCGGCGGTTCATCAAATCGGACCTGCCCGAGTTTGTCGCCAACAACGTGAAGCTGAAGATCATCGGCGACTGGCAATCATTGGCGCCAGATATCGTCGCCATGCTGGAAGATGCCCTCGCGCAGACCGCGAACGGCAGGCAGACGCTGGCCGTCGCGCTCAACTACGGCGGGCAGCACGAGATCGCGCGCGCGGCGGCCAAGGCGGCGGCGGGCGGCGAGATCACCATCGAGACCATCGCCGCGCATCTCGACACTCACGATTTGCCGCCGCTCGACCTGTTGATCCGCACCAGCGGGGAAATCCGCCTGTCGAATTTCCTGCTGTGGCAAGCGGCCTATGCGGAGATGCTGTTCGTCGATACGCTGTGGCCCGATTTCGAGCCTGCGCACCTGACGCAGGCGCTGGGTGATTTTGCGCGGAGGGAGCGGCGCTATGGCGGACGGTGAGACGGCACGGGTGAGCGACACGCGCGCGGGCGTCACCGATCTGCCGGTGCGCTTTGCCAGCGCCATCGTGATGCTCGTGCTCGCGGGCGGCGCGCTGTGGCTGGGCGGATGGTTCTGGACCGCTTTCGTGGTGCTGCTTGGGTGCGGCGTGATCTGGGAATGGAACAAGCTGATCGAGCGCTTCGACCTCTCGGGCCTTGCCGAGACGCTGTGGTTCTTTGGCGGCGTGATCTATGTCGGCGGAGCGGCCTATGCGATGATGGTGGTGAGGAACGGGCGGCAGGTGCTCCCGCTTGACCCGCTGCAATCGGGCTATGGCCCGCTGGCGGTGCTGGTCGGCTTCATCCTGCCGGTAATCGCGGTCGATGTCGGGGCCTATTTCGCAGGCCGCGCCATTGGAGGCCCGAAGATCGCGCCGAAGATCAGCCCCGCCAAGACGTGGGCCGGTTTCGCCGGGGGCGCGCTGCTCGCCGGGCTGGTGGGGGTGGCGGTGGAACTCACCGATTTCGGTCCCGCCGCCGCGCCCGGCACCTCGACCTTCGCAATCGCGATGGCAATGGTCGGCGGCGTGTTCATCGCGGTCCTCGCGCAGGCCGGCGACTTCTTCGAGAGTTGGATGAAGCGTCGTGCGGACGTGAAGGATTCAGGACAACTGATCCCTGGGCACGGCGGGCTGTTCGACCGCCTCGACGGGTTCATTTCGGTATTCTTCACCCTGTTCGTGATCGAGCAGGTCAGGCTCCTGTGGATAATGTTCGCGGCATGAAGCGCAGCCTCACCCTGCTCGGCGCGACCGGATCGATCGGGGCTTCGACCCTAGATCTGGTGCGGCGTAATCCCGACGCTTGGGAGGTTGAGGCGCTGACAGCGCAGTGCAGCGCGGCGGAGCTGGCGGCGCTGGCGGTCGAATTCGGGGCGAAGCTTGCGGTGGTGGGTGACGAGCGCTGCCTGCCCGAGCTGCGCGAGGCGCTCGGCAATAGCGGGATCGAGGCGGCAGGCGGCCGACAGGCGCTGGTCGAGGCGGCGATGCGGCCCGTCGACATGACGGTCGCGGCGATCGTGGGCTGCGCAGGCCTTGCGCCCGTGATGGCTGCGGTCGAGCGCGGCGGCACCATTGCGCTCGCCAACAAGGAGGCGCTGGTCTCTGCGGGCGAGGTGCTGATGGAGGCGGTGACGCGCCACGGCGCCACGCTGCTGCCGACCGATTCCGAGCACAATGCGATCTTCCAATGCCTCGCCGGAAACCGCATCGAGGATGTGGCGAAGATCACTCTGACCGCGAGCGGCGGGCCCTTGCGCACTTGGACGCAGGCCCAGCTTGACGCGGCGACCCCCGCCGAGGCGGTCGCGCATCCCAACTGGTCGATGGGCGCCAAGATCAGCGTCGATTCCGCGACGATGATGAACAAGGGGCTCGAATATATCGAGGCCTATCACCTCTTCCCGGTGGGGCTGGAGAAGCTCGGCATCGTGGTCCATCCGCAAAGCGTGATCCACTCGATGGTCGAATTCCGCGACCGCTCGACGCTGGCGCAGCTTGGCCCCTCGGACATGCGCGTGCCGATTGCCTCGTGTCTCGCGTGGCCCCAGCGGATGGAAACCCCGCTCAGCCCGCTCGATCTTGCCGCCATCGGCGAGCTTACCTTCTTCCAACCCGACGAGGAGCGCTTCCCCGCCACGCGGCTCGCACGCGACGCGATCAGGGCAGGGGGCTCCGCACCCGCGATCCTCAACGCCGCCAACGAAGTCGCGGTCGCCGCCTTCCTCGCCGGTCAGATCAGGTTCACCCGCATTTCCGCATTGGTCGAGGAGACCCTGATGCGCAGCAACGACGCCCCGCGCCCCGCGAGCCTTGCCGAAGTGCTCGCAGTGGACCATTCCGCAAGGATGCAGGCCCAAGCCCTGCTGGAGACCCAGGCCCTTGTTTGAAAGCCCCCCTTTCTGGATGTACCTGCTCGGCTTCGTGCTGCTGCTCGGCCCGCTGGTCACCCTGCATGAACTTGGCCACCTGCTGGTCGGACGCCTGTTCGGGGTTCATGCCGAGGCTTTTTCGGTCGGCTTCGGCAAGGAGCTGGCAGGCTTCACCGACAGGCGCGGCACCCGCTGGAAGCTCTCGGCGCTGCCCTTGGGCGGTTATGTGCAGTTCAAGGGCGATATGAACCCGGCGAGCATCCCCGATCCCCATGCGCCGGTCGAAGAGGGCAGCTTCCAGGCCGCCGCCCTGTGGAAGCGGGCGCTGATCGTCGCGGCCGGGCCGGTCACCAACCTGCTGCTCGCTATCGCCATCTTCGCGGCCTTCTTCGCGGTCATCGGCAAGCCGGTGATCGTCGGGGTCGAGGATTCGCGCACTATCGGCGAATTCGCCGAAGGCAGCGTCGCCGAGGCGGCGGGGATGAAAGTCGGCGATGTGATCGTCGCAATCGACGGGCAGGCCGTCCGCGATTTCACCGAACTGAAGACCAAGGTTGCGCTCCATCCAGGCAAGCGCATGGTCTTCACCGTCGAGCGCGACGGGGCGGACATTGCCATCCCGCTCACCACCGCGCGAGCGACGCGCAAGGACTCTTTCGGCAATGTCAGCACCGAGGGCCTGATCGGTATCGCGCCCGCCGGCGGCAAGTACGAGATTGAAAAGGTGGGCGTCCTTGAGGCGATCCCCCTGGGCGTCCAGCAGAGCTGGGACCTGACAGCCATGATGATCACCGGCATCCGCCAGATCGTCACCGGCGAGCGCTCGGTCAAGGAGCTGGGCGGGCCGCTCAAGATCGCCAAGTATTCGGGCGAGCAGTTGAGCATGGGGGCGGCCGCCTTCATCCACTTTGCCGCGCTCATCTCGCTTAATTTGGCATTCATCAACTTCTTGCCAATCCCCGCGCTCGATGGCGGGCACCTGGTGTTCTATGCGGCCGAGGCGATCCGTCGGAAGCCGGTGGGGCCGCAGGCGACCGAATGGGCCTATCGCACCGGGATCGCTCTGGTGCTGATGCTGATGGCGGTGGTAACGGTGAATGACATTATCTCGCTCCCGATCTTCGGCAGCTGACGCGGGTGGTGGATAGGCGCGCCGCGCAAGGCCGCGCGGCTTGATTGCGAATGTCACATGGGGCAGAGGCGTCCACGCAGGACTGTAGGGCCGTGCTTAGGGGAGCGCGGATGGAGCTGGCAGGTTGCCGCAGCATCTGGCTCAGATGGCGCGGCGCACAGGGTTGAGAACGGGATTTTAGCTGCATGAACCGATTGAGCGAGACGGGCACGATGCCGGTCAACTGCACTCCCGCCGCCCAGCGCGCACCGCTACGGCTGGCGAGTCTGCTCGCCTGCGGCTCGATCCTTGCGGGCGTGCCCTCGCTCGCCGAAGCTCAAAGCCAGGCCCCGCAGGCCGCACCGGCCGGCCAGCCCGCCGAGGCGCCTGCACCGGCAGCCGCGCCGCGCGCCAACACCATCCGCACCATCACCGTGGTCGGGGCCGAGCGGCTTGAGCCGACTACGATCCTCAGCTACGTCCGCCTGCGCGTCGGTCAGGAATACACCGCCGCTGCCGCTGACGAGGCGATCAAGGACCTCGGTGCAACCGAGCTCTTCGCCAACTCCTCGATCCGCAACGATAACGGCAATGTCGTCATCACCGTGACCGAGAACCCGGTGATCAACCGCATCGTGCTGGAAGGCAACAAGCGGCTCAAGAACGACAAGATCGTGCCCGAGATCAAGCTCGCGCCGCGCCAGATCTTCACCCGTTCCAAGGTCCGCGCCGACGTTGCGCGCATCATCGAGCTCTACAAGCGCCAGGGCCGGTTCGCCGCCAAGGTCGAACCCAAGCTGGTGCAGCTGCCGCAGAACCGCGTCGATATCGTGTTCGAGATCAGCGAGGGTCCCAAGTCCAAGGTCCGCCAGATCAACATCCTCGGCAACGAGAAGTTCTCCGACGGCCAGCTGCGCGGCGAAATGGTGACCAAGCAGTCGCGCCTCACCACCTTCTTCAGCTCGAACACCAGTTACGATCCCGATCGCCTCGCCTTCGACCAGCAGAAGCTGCGCCAGTTCTACCTGACCGAAGGCTATGCCGACTTCCGCGTCGTCTCGGCCGTGGCCGAGCTGACGCCCGACCAGCGCGATTTCATCATCACCTATGTGGTCGAGGAAGGCGAGCGCTACACCTTCGGCGAGGTCAAGGTCGACAGTCAGCTGCGCGACTTCGACAGCGATGTGATGAGCCAGAACCTGCCGATGAAGGACGGCGATTTCTACAACGCCAAGACGGTCGAGGATACGGTCGAGCAGTTGACCGAGCTGGCGGGCCGCTTTGGCTATGCCTTCGCCGACGTGCAGCCGCGCTTCAAGCGCGACCCTGAAACCCGCAAGATGAACGTCACCTTCGTCCTGCGCGAGGCGCCGCGCGTCTATGTCGAACGGGTCGATGTCAATGGCAACACGCTCACCCAGGACAAGGTCGTGCGCCGCGAGTTCCGCCTGGCCGAGGGCGATGCCTTCAACTCGCTGGGTGTGCAGCGCACCACCGCGCGCATCAACTCGCTCGCCTATTTCCAGGAGAATTTCGAGGTCAAGCAGGTCGAGGGCAGCGCGCCCGACCGCATCATCCTTGAAGCCAACGTCGAAGAGAAGCCGACCGGCGAGTTGCAATTCTCGGCCGGCTTTTCCTCGATCGAGCAGTTCATTCTGGCAGGCAGCATCCGTCAGCGCAACTTCCGCGGGCGCGGTCAGACCATCGGGCTCAGCGTCAACTGGTCGCAGTTCTCGCGTTCGGCGCAGGTGAGCTTCTCCGATCCCTACATCTTCGATCGCAACATCTCCGGCGGGATCGACATCTATCGGCGCGATTTCAACAGCTTCGGCTTTGGCGTCGGGGGCAATCGCAACACGACCTTCGAGCAGGGCACCACCGGCTTTTCGCTGCGCGCGGGTGTGCCGCTGAGCGAATTCATGTCGCTGGTCGGCAGCTATACGCTCAACTACGATGACGTCACGCTCAACGATCCGCGGTTTTTCGAAGACCTTGATGGCGATGGCACTGTTGAGTGTAGTCCGATCCAAGCCGGACGCTTTCTGTGCGATGCGATCGGCGAGCGGCTGAGTTCGATCCTTGGCCTCAGCGTCAACTACAACTCGCTGAATTCGCGGGTTCGTCCCTCGCGCGGCAGGACCGTCTCGGTCTCCGCCGAGTTTGCCGGGCTCGGCGGGGATGTGCGCTATGTGCGCTTCCGTGGCCGTGGGCAGCAGTTCTGGAACGTTGGCAATTCGGGCTTCATCTTCTCGGTGCTGGCCGAGGGCGGCACCATCATCCCGCTTCAGGAGCGCCCCGGCGCTGGCGTTGATGACGTGCTGCTGACGGACCGCTTCTTCCTCGGCGAACCGCAGTTCCGCGGCTTCGCGATCCGCGGCGTGGGGCCGCGTGTCCTCAGGCAGTTCTCGCAGCTTGACGGCCTCGGCAATCCGGTCCTCGACGCCGACGGCAACGTCGTCTTTAATACTGAACGCAATCAGGTGCAGGACGACGCGATTGGTGGGCGCAACTACTATCTAGGCCGCGCCGAGCTCGAGATTCCGCTCGGCTCGGGCGCGCGCGAGCTCGGTCTCAGACCCTCGATCTGGGCCGATATCGGCGCATTGTGGAGCGTCGAGACCCCGGTGCTCACCAACAATCCGGCTGGCACCCAGGCGCGCGATGAAGATGGCAACCTGCTCTTCACAATCGTCACCACCGGCGCGCTGACCACGGCTCCGGTCCAGCCAGATGGCACCGCCAACAGCCGTGTGATCGTGCCCCGCTCCAACATCCGCGAAGTGTTCCTCGGCGATTCTCCGAGCCCGCGCATCACCGCCGGGATCGGGGTCAACTGGAACTCGCCTTTCGGACCTTTCCGCATCGACTTCGCCCAGACCATCCGCAAGGTCGAGGGGGATGACGAGCGGCGCTTTACCTTCAACGTAGGAACCCAATTCTGATGACTCGTCTCACCAAGCTTTTCGCGCCTGCCGGCCTGATCCTCGCTGTCGCCGCCGCGCTGCCCGCCCAGGCCCAGGTCCAGGGCAGCATCGCCACGGTCGATATCCCGCGCACCATCATCGGCACCACCGCCTTCCAGACCGCCTACGAGCAGGTCAACACCACCTATGCCCAGCAGAACGAGCTGCGTCGCACCAAGGCGCAGGAGCGGCAGACCATGCTCGCCAAGTTCGACAAGAACGGCGACAAGCAGGTCGACGATGCCGAACAGGCGGCGATGCAGAAGTCGCCCGACTTCGCGAAGCTCCAGACCCTCGAGCAGGAGATCAACGGGCTCAACAACCAGATCGACGGCGCGCGCGTGTTCGCGGTCGAGCAGATCATCGTCCAGTATCCTTCGGCGCTGCAGGACGTGACCACCAAGGACCAGATAAAGTTCGTGATCGATCCGAGCACGCTGCTGTTCGCCCCGCCCGAGGCCGACATCACCGCCAAGGTCACCGCCGCGCTCAACGTGCGCGTGCCGGCGGTCGGCGTGGTGCCGCCGTCGGGCTGGCAGCCGAGCCGCGAGGGCGTGCAGGTCTGTCAGGAGATCCAGCAGCGCCTGATCGCCGCGACCATCGCGCAGCAGCAACAGCAGGCTGCCGCGGCGCAGCAGGGCAATCCCGCCGCGCCCACGGGCCGCTGATCGCGCGGCGGAAGGCTGACCGATGAGCGAGACAGGTAGCGCGGCGGCAGGGTCGCTCGATTACGATATCGTCAAGATCCTCAAGGCCTTGCCGCATCGCTACCCGCTGCTGCTGGTCGACCGCGTCAAGGCGATAGAGCTGGGCGAGCGGATCCACGCGGTCAAGGCCGTGAGCATGAACGAGCAGTTCTTCCAGGGCCACTTCCCCGGCGCACCGATCATGCCGGGGGTGCTCCAGATCGAGGCGCTCGCGCAGGCCGCGGGCATCCTCGGGATCGAGACGATGGAACTGGCCGGGACGGGCAAGCTCGTGATCTTCATGGGCATCGAGAACGCCAAGTTCCGCGCGCCCGTGACGCCGGGGTGCCTGCTCGACCTCAACGTCGCGTTCACCCAGAAGCGCAGCCGGGTCTATAAGTTCAAGGGTGTCGCGAGCGTCGAGGGCAAGACCACCTGCGAGGTCGAGTTCACAGCCATGATGACTGATGCTCTCTGATGTGCGCGGGCCCCTCCGGGCCCGCGTCCTCGGTGCTGTTCTCTCCGCTTCGCTACGAGCCAGCTGCGGCTCGGCCGCGTGGCCTCGCGGTTGCTTTGCAACCGAAGATCCCGCATACATCTAAGGTTGCATTGGCTCGCTTTCGCCACTAAGGCGCGCGCTTCCCGTTTCATAGCTGTGCCGGTCGGAACCGGCACCAGGCTGCAAAGGATATCGTCGTGAAGGCCGAAGGTCACCCCGATTACCACATGATCACGGTCAAGATGACCGATGGCACCGAATTCCAGACCCGCTCGACCTGGGGCAAGGAAGGCGATGTGCTCGCGCTCGATATCGATCCGCTGAGCCACCCTGCCTGGACCGGGGGCAAGCAGCAGGTCTCCGAAGGCGGCCGCGTTGCCCAGTTCAACAAGCGTTTCGGCGGGCTCAGCCTCAAGAACAAGTGACGCGAGACTTGCCGCGCACCCGCGCGGCGTAGTCGCAGCGTCATCCCCGCGAACGCGGGGATCCATCAACAAGCTGCGCGGGCTTCGGCCCGCAACGGGAAGGGCGGGCCGACGGGCTCGCCTTTTTCGTATCTGGGGCCTTGGCGCCGAACCGCGGCGCGCAGGCCAATGGCCTCACCCCTGCCAGACCCGCTCGCGGTACCACTTGGTGATGACGTATTTGACGCCCTTGCGCACTTTCATCCCGTGGTGGAGCGTCGCCGGGTTGACGCTGCCCGGCGCGCCTTCGGGGCCATCGGGCAGGCGGTTGTTCCAGCACAGCAATTTGCCCGCCTCGGGCTGGAAGGTCTTGTCGATCAGCTTGAAGCGCGTCGCGCCGCCGGCTGTGACATCGTTGAGATAGACCATGAAGGTCCACGTCCGGTTACCTGACAACGCGCAATATTTCTCGAAATCGCGCCCGCCGGGGGTGAAGTAGTCGGTGTGCGGCTTGAACTCCTGCCCCTCGGCATAGCGCTGGCCCTGCAACGGCTCGCCATAGGCAGCATCAATGCCCGCAAGCTCGCTCAGCAGCATCTCGATCCGCTGCACCGCTGGGAGATCAGCGGCCAGATCGCAGGTCTCGCTGGTGCGGAAATAGGCATCCCCGTTGTCGTCGGCGATGGTCGAGGGGCGGCGCCCCGCATCGATCAGCGCGATCAGTTCGGCCGCCAGGTCTTGCGGCACGAATCGCCGATGCTGGAACACCGCGGCTTTGGGGGTGGGCACGCGCTGCATGGCGGGCTGCGCGGCGAGGCGTTCGGCGATGGAATCGCGTAAGGTCGTCATGGCGGGCCGGACAATAGAAGCGCTCGGCCTTGAGGCAACGCTTTTGGCGCCGCGTAACAATCTTGCGTGTGGCGCTTCGAAGCGCAGTTTTCGCTTTCCTTGGGGCGGGCTTTGTGCAAGACGCGCGCCTCCCTTGCTGCGGCACTTGACGGTGCGGCTGCCATGCGTCAACCGCCTCGCCTCGCGCGGGCTTGGCAGCGACCGAAATGGTGGTATGCGGGCAGGGGCGTGTGGCGATCATAGCTCAGCTGGTTAGAGCGCCGGTTTGTGGTACCGGAGGTCGTGGGTTCGAGCCCCATTGGTCGCCCCATTTTCCCCTTTTTGCGTGAACGACACGCTCCCGCCGGCAATCCGGGCGGGGCAGGGGAGACGAGATGACCGCATTCTGGGCCGAGCCCGATTTCGACGCGCACGAGACCGTGACGCTGGTCCACGACCGGGCGAGCGGGCTGACGGCGATCATCGCGGTGCATTCGACCCACCTCGGCCCCTCGGCCGGCGGCACGCGCTTCTGGCACTACAGTGACTCTGCAGGCGCGATGCGCGATGCACTGCGGCTGTCGCGCGGCATGAGCTACAAGAACGCGATGGCGGGCCTGCCGATGGGCGGCGGCAAGGCGGTGATCCTTGCCGACGAACAGCGCATCAAGACCCCCGCAATGCTCGCTGCCTTCGGCGATGCGGTGGAGGCGCTTGGCGGGCGTTACGTCACTGCCGAGGATGTCGGCATTTCCGAAACCGACATGGTCGCGGTCGCGCAGCGCACCGCGCATGTCTCGGGCCTGCCCGTTGAAGGCGAGGGCAGTGCTGGCGGCGATCCGGGGCCGTTCACGGCTTACGGCATCTATCTCGGCATCAAGGCGGCGGTGCGCCACAAGCTGGGCAAGGACAGCGTCGCGGGCGTGCACGTGGCGGTGCAGGGCACCGGCTCGGTCGGCGGCGGCGTGGCGCGGCTGCTGGCGAAGGACGGCGCGAAGCTGACGCTGGCCGACATCAACGAAGCACGCGCTGCCGCCCTCGCGGCCGAGCTGGGCGGCGTGGCGGTCGCTTCTGATGCGATCATGCCGACGCCGTGCGACGTTTTCAGCCCCAACGCGCTGGGCGCGATTCTTGACGATGCAGGGATCGCTGCGCTCGATTGCGCGATTGTCGCGGGCGGGGCGAACAACCAGCTCGCCCGCCCGGAGCATGGCACCAAGCTGGCCGCGCGCGGCATTCTCTATGCGCCCGACTATGTGATCAACGCGGGCGGCATCATCTCGGTCGCGACCGAATACCTCGCCCGCCGCGAGGGCCGCATTGGCGACATCGCCGAGGTCAACGCGTTGGTCGCGCAGATCCCCGGGCGGCTCGAGTCGATCTGGGCCGAAAGCGAGACCAGCGGCCTTACCGCCGACGTGGTCGCCGATCGGATGGCGCAAAAACTGATCGGTCGCGGCTGATCGGTCGCGGCGAGGCGCGGGTGCGCGCGGGAACTATTCGCGCGGCCCGCCATTTGCGCTCTTGTCGGGAACGGGTGTAAGGCTACAAGCCGCCCCGACAGCCAAACCCATGCACATCTACGCCAACCCCACCCGATTTCTCGCCCTTGCAAAGTGGCTGATGCCGCTCCTGTTGTGGAGCGGTTTGGTGCTTTCACTAGGCGCCGTCGCATGGGGCCTGTTCATGGTGCCGCCCGACCGACTGATGGGCGAGACGGTGCGGATCCTGTTCATCCACGTGCCCGCCGCGTGGCTCGGCATGGGGGGCTGGGCGGGAATCGCGATTTCCTCTGCCATGCTGCTGATCTGGAAGCACCCGCTCGCCGCCATCGCTGCGCGGGCGATTGCCGTGCCGGGGATGGTGTTCTGCGCGGTGTGCCTCGCCACCGGCTCGATCTGGGGCCGGCCCACGTGGGGCACCTGGTGGGAGTGGGACGGGCGGCTCACAAGCATGCTGGTGCTGCTGTTCCTCTATGCTGGCTACATCGCCCTGACCGAGGCGGCGAACCGCGAGGGTTCTTCGGACAAGATCGCGGCGATCTTCGGCATGGTGGGCGCGGTCAATGTGCCGATCATCAACCGGAGCGTGGTGTGGTGGAACTCGCTCCACCAGCCGCCGAGCATTACTGCGGGCAAGAGCGCGATCGAGGCGACCTTTCTGGTGCCGCTGCTGGTGGCGGTGGTGGGGTTCTCGCTGCTGTTTGGCGCGGTCGTGCTGATGCGGATGCGCGCGCTGATCGCCGAACAACAGGTCGAAGCGCGCCTGCGCCGCCGCGCGCTCGACGATGACGCAGCGCTCCCGGCTGCCATGGCGGAGCAGGCCTGATGCGCGAAGAGCTCAACCAGTGGGATTTCGTTTGGCTCGCTTACGGCGTCGCAGCCGTTGCACTCATCGCACTTGTGCTTTGGTCATGGCGCGCGATGGTGCGCGCCGAAGCCCGGCGTGACGCGACCCGGCGGCATTGAGAGGGACTATGAAAGCCAAGCATCAACGCCTTGTTCTGGTGATCATCGCGCTCCTCGCCATCGTCGGCGCGGGGCTGCTGGCGGCATGGTCGCTGCGCAATCAGGCGAATTATTTCTACCTTCCCGAGCAGATGGCCGCCACGCCTCCCGAGGTCGGCCAGGTGGTGCGGCTGGGCGGGATGGTGCAGAAGGGCTCGCTCGTCACCGAGGCGGACGGGGTGACGGTCAATTTCAAGGTCACCGGCAACAGCGCGGACGCCATTGCGGTGCGCTACAGCGGCATCCTGCCCGACCTGTTCGTCGAGGGGTCGGGCGTGGTAGCCGAGGGCAGCCTCGGCCCCGACGGTGTGTTCAAGGCGACCAACCTGCTCGCCAAGCATGACGAGAATTACGTGCCCAAGGAGCTCGAGGGCATGGGCACTGACGAGGCTGCCAAGATGGCCGCCGACACAACGGTGGGGCTCGAGTAGCCCATGGAACGCAAGGTAAGGGCCAAGCGATGATTGCCGAGATTGGCCTTGCTGCCCTGTGGCTCGCCGCGGCTCTCGCGGTGCTCCAGATGGTCTCGGGTGCCGCGAGCCTGCGCGCAGCGCCGGGTGAGTCCAATCCGCTCGCGATCTATGCGCGGCCCGCCGCTGTGGTGCAGGCCTTCCTCGCGGTGCTCGCCTTCCTGCTGCTGCTGCGCGCCTTTGCGGTCACCGACCTCTCGCTGAAACTGGTGGCGACCAATTCGCATTCGATGAAGCCCTTCATCTACAAGCTCACCGGCACCTGGGGGAACCACGAGGGATCGATGCTGCTGTGGGTGGGCGTGCTGGCGGCCTCGGGAGGCCTGCTGGCCGCTTTCGAGAAGCGCCTGCCCGAACGCACGATGGGCGCGACGCTTGCGGTACAGGGCTTCGTGGCGCTCGGCTTCTATGCCTTCCTGCTGCTGTCCTCTAACCCCTTCGAGCGCCTGCCGATCCCCGCAGTGGAGGGCAATGGCCTCAACCCACTGCTGCAGGACATCGGCCTCGCGATCCATCCGCCGACGCTGTACGCCGGTTATGTCGGGCTCTCGGTGGCCTTCAGCCTCGCGATGGGCGCGCTGATGACCAGTGAGGTCAACCCGGCCTTCGCCCGCGTGATGCGCCCCTGGGTGCTCGGCGCATGGGTGCTGCTGACGCTTGGGATCACGGCGGGCTCCTATTGGGCCTATTACGAGCTGGGCTGGGGCGGCTGGTGGTTCTGGGACCCGGTCGAGAACGCCTCGCTGATGCCCTGGCTCGCCGCGACCGCCCTCATGCATTCGGTGAGCGTGCTCGCCGCGCGTGACGCTTTGCGCACGTGGACGATCATGCTCGGCGTGCTCGCCTTCTCGATGTCGATGCTAGGCACCTTCCTCGTGCGTTCGGGCGTGCTGACGAGCGTCCACGCCTTCGCGGTCGACCCCGAGCGCGGGGCCTTCATTCTCGCCTTGCTCGGGCTCTACATCGGCGGGGCCTTCACGATTTTCGCCCTGTGCGCGGGCGCGGTCGCAGAGGGCAAGCGCTTCGCCGTCACCAGCCGAGAGGGCGCGCTGGTGTTCAACAATGTCATGCTCTCGGCGATCCTCGCGATTGTGTTGCTGGGCACGCTCTACCCGCTGCTGACCGAGGCCTTCAATGTGCGCGTCAGTGTCGGCCCGCCCTATTTCAACCCGGCGGGCGCGATCTTCGCGATCCCGATGCTGCTGGTGATGGCGGTCGGGCCGCTGCTGCGCTGGAAGAGCGACAGCCCCAAGCGCATCCAGTTCGAACTGATGCTGATCGCTGCGCTGGTGATCGGCGCGATCGCGCTGGTCAGCTTCTTCGGCCGCTTCCCGCTGCTGCCGCTGCTCGGCCTGGGCCTTGCCGCTGGCCTCGCGGTTGCTGCTTTCCTGCCCTTGCGCGGCCGCAACCTGAAGCGCGTGCCGGTTGCCACCTGGGGCATGGTGGTCGCCCATTTCGGCATCGCGGTATCGCTGTTCGGTATGGCCTGCGAGGGCGCCTTCTCCGAGGAACGCCTCGCTGCGGTCGCCCCGGGCGGAACCGAGCAGATCGGCGGTTTCGCAGTCACGCTTGAAGCGGTCACGCCGATTGCCGGACCCAACTGGACCGCGATGGAAGCGCGGCTGGCGGTGCGGCAGGATGGCGGCGAGCCGGTGTTCCTTACGCCTCAGGCGCGCAGCTTCTGGTCGCCCCCGCAGTCGACCTCGGAAAGCGCGCTGCTGACCCGCTGGAACGGCCAGCTTTACGCCGTGATCGGCAATCAGGCCGAGGACGGTCGCTGGCAGATCCGCATCTGGTGGAAGCCCTTCGTGACCTTCATCTGGTACGGGGGTCTGCTGGTCGGACTGGGCGGCATTCTGTCGATCGTCGGGCGGATGCGGGTCGATCTCAAGCGCCGCAGCGCCAGCGCGAAGGGCGCGCAGCGCCGCGCCGATATCGAAGCGCTCGGCGTGGCCGCGCCGCAGCCTGCCGAGTAGGGTCGCCCGATGCGCAAGCTCTATCTCTGGCTCCCGCTCGCGCTGTTCGCCTTCTTCGCGGGGCTGGCGGCCTATATGCTCACGCAGGAGAAGGACCAGTTCGTCGAGAGCGCGATGATCGGCCAGCCGCTCCCGGCCTTCGCGCTCGAACCGGCCTTCGATGGCCTGCCCGGCGCTGCCAAGGCCGATTTCACCGGCAAGCCGAAGCTGCTCAATATCTGGGCGAGCTGGTGCCTGCCCTGCATCGCCGAAGCGCCGCATCTAGAAGCATTGAAGCGCAGCGGCGTCGAGATCATCGGCATCGCGATCCGCGACAAGCCTGCCGATGTTGCCAATTTCCTCGCCCGCCACGGCAACCCCTATACCCGCATCGGCAGCGACCGGATTTCCGAGGTCCAGCTCGCCATCGGCTCCTCGGGCGTGCCCGAGACCTTCGTGATCGATGCCAAGGGCATGATCCGCTACCAGCATATCGGCGATGTCGGCGCGGATGATGTGCCCACCTTGCTCGCAGAACTGGAGAAGGCGAAATGATCCGCTGGATGATCGCCGCGCTGCTGGCGCTGATCGCACTCCCGCTCGCGGTGCCGGTTCTCGGGCAGGATTCGATGCCGCCTGCGCCCTATGCCTATAACCAGCTCGACGATCCCCGGCTCGAGGCCGAGGCCGCCGCGCTGATGCAGACGCTGCGCTGCCTCAAGTGCCAGTCGCAGAGCATTGCCGACAGCGACGCGCCGATGGCGGGCGATATGCGCCATCAGGTGCGCGCCCGCATCCTTGCCGGCGAAAGCCCGGAAGCGATCCGCGGCTGGCTGATCGCGCGCTATGGTGACTATGTCAGCTACGAGCCTGCAGTGAGCAGCACCACCTGGCCGCTTTTCGCGACTCCGGTGCTGGTGATCCTGATCGTGGTGGGGGTGCTGGTGCGGCGGCTCGGCAAACGGCGCGATGATGATGCGGAGGCAAAGGCGTGAGCGGCGAGATGGTCGGCGCGTGGCTGGCGGTGGCCGCGCTGGCGCTGGCGGCCTTCGCCTTTGCGGTGCTGGTGATGAAGCTCCCGCGCCACGGGCTCACGCTGTTCGGAGCGGCGCTGGTGTTCGGGCTTGCAGGCTATGCCTGGCAGGGCTCGCCCGGCTTGCCCTCCGCGCCCAAGGCGCCTGCTACGCAGCTGGACGATCAGGGCGAGGAAATGGTCGAGGGCCGCGCCGCGCTGTTCGACGGCAGCCGCACGCCCGATTACCTCGTCACTTCTGACGCCTTCGCCCGGCAGGGCCGCTTCGGCGATGCGGCGGGGCTGCTCCAGAAGGGGCTGAGGGATAATCCGAACGACCTCGAAGGCTGGCTCGCGCTCGGCCTTGCGCTGGTGGGCCATGCCGATGGCTTCGTCACGCCTGCTGCGGTGCAGGCCTTCGCCCGCGCCGATGCGATCAACCCGCGGCACCCCGGGGCGGCCTATTTCCTCGGCAATGCCTATCTCCAGAGCGGCGAGGTGGTTGCCGCGCGCAATGTCTGGAAGGGTCTGCTCGACCGTTCGCCCCCCGACGCGCCCTGGCGCGAGGGGCTGGCCGCGGATGTTGCGCGGCTTGACGACATGATTGCGCGCGCGCCGATGCTTCAGGGTCAATAGGCGCGCCTGCTGCCCGCCTGATACCGTCATGTGTCAATCGGCGGGGCCATATTGCGGCTGCGAACATGCGGTGCTAGGCGCGCCGCCTTGCAGCGGGCGAGTCTAACGCCCCGCTTGGGCAGTACCGGGGGGATACGGGAAATCCGATTACTATGAGCAGCACCGCAGCTTCCTCCGCCGACAACGCCTCCGGTGCCGCTTCCGCCCCGGATCATGGCCACGGCCACGGCCATACCGGCTCCCCCCTGACGCTGGCGATCGGCGCGATCGGAGTCGTGTTCGGCGATATCGGCACCAGTCCGCTCTATGCCTTCCGCGAAACCTTCGCCTCGCACCACGGCGCGCCCGGCATCTCGCCCGATGTTGATCACATCCACGGGGTGCTGAGCCTCGTCTTCTGGTCGATGATGATGGTGGTGACGGTCAAATATGTCATCACCATCATGCGCGCCGACAATGGCG
>PNKW01000068.1 GCA_013822695.1 Erythrobacter sp.
GCCGGGGCGCAGGATGCGGCGCATCTCGCGCATGACCTGCGGGGCGTCTTCGACCGAACACAGCGTGAAGGTGCAGACCACGCAGTCGAAGCGCGCGTCCGCGAAGGGGATCGCCTCGCCCCGCCCCTGCCTGAGGTCTGCTGCCCAGCCCTTGGCCCGCGCCGCGGCGCGTGTGCCCTCGAGCAGGCCTGCGTGCGGGTCGATCCCGGCATAGGAAGTTATCGCGCCTGCGTCATAGAAGGCATGGTTGATCCCGCCCCCGCAGCCCAGCTCGAACACGTTTCCGCGCGCGCGCGGCACCACCGCCGCGCGGCGCTTCATCACCTGCCCCTGCGAACAGGCGCAGGTGATCAGGCGCGGCATCACGGTCGCCTCGTACCAGCTCTTGAGACCCATCCCTCGCGCTCCCCCTTTTCCCTCGGGGCAATGCGTGGCACATTATCGGACAAATGCACAACCGGCTACTGGGAGGGGCCCGCGATGAGCAGCACTACATCAGGCACCGGCGCGCCCGAACGCCCTGCGTTCCGCTTCCACCCGAAGCTGTGGATCGCCGCTGCGCTGCTGCTCGCGCTACCGGCGGTGGCGATGCAATTGACCAGCGAGGTCAACTGGGGCCCCGGGGATTTTGCCGTGGCGGGCCTGATGCTGCTGGTGCTGTGCGCCGCGATCGAGGCGGCGATGAACTATCTCACCGCGCTGCGCTGGCGGGTGAGCGCGATGACGCTGGCGGCGTTGGCGTTCCTGACGCTGTGGGCGCACCTCGCGGTCGGGCTGTTCGACTGAGCCCCCTGCCCTAGGCCGGGACCTCGTCCCCTCGGAAGTCGAACACCCGCCCCGATTGCGCCGGGGTCAGCCGCGCGAGCACGCCGACCAGATTGGCCGCCGCCGTGGCGGGCTTGGTCAATTGCCCCTCGGCCAGCCCCGACTGGAACGGCGCGGACAGGGCGGAATCGACCGTGCCGGGATGCAGACCGACGATCACGCTATCCGGATGGGTGCGCGCCATCTCCAGCGCGAAATTCCTGAGCAGCATGTTGAGCGCCGCCTTGCTCGCCCGGTAGGAGTGCCATCCGCCAAGCCGGTTGTCGCTGATCGAGCCGACCCGGGCCGAGAGCGCGGCGAAGGTGAAGGGTGCCCCGCGCGGCATCAGCGACAGCATGTGCTTGGCGATCAGCGCCGGGCCAATGGTGTTGCGTGCGAAGACCTGCGCCATGATGCCCGGATCGAGCCGCTTGTAGGACCGCTCGGGCCCGGAACCGTCGGCAAGCGTCAGCACGCCGGTCGCCACGATCACCCATTCGGGCGGCGCGGCGCGCATCATGGCAGCGGCAGCGGCGATGCTGGCCTCGTCTTCCAGATCGAAGGAAAAGCCCTGAAACGCAGAAGCTTGTGGCACTGCGCCGCTTCTTGATCCGGCATGGATCCGCGCGCATCCGCCGGCCGCAAGCGCCTCGCACAGCGCCCGCCCGATCCCTCCGCTCGCCCCGAACACGCAGGCGCTGCGGGGCATGCGAATTGGGGCCTGTCCTGTATCGTCCATGGGGCATAAAGTGCCCGCATGGCCCGCTGGTTCCGCAATTTTTCCGCCTTTGCCGCCCCGATCATCGGGTGGCCACGCGCCGGGGAGAGTATTTCTTCGATGCCGTGTCTCATTGTCTCCAACACGCCAGGTGCTGAGCCGCGTTCAACGCCTGTGCGAAAGCCTGCAACAACTGACAGTCACCCTCCGCTTGCGCGCGCGGGCAATGCCGCTAAGTAGGGGGCGCAAAGCGTAAACGGGATCACGTAATGGCGACCTTCACTCTCCCCAAGAACTCCAAGATCAGCGCCACCGGCAAGACGCATAAGGCCGAGGGTGGCTCGCGGGTGAAGTCGTTCAAGATCTACCGCTACGATCCCGACTCTGGCCAGAACCCGCGTTACGACAAGTTCGAGCTCGATCTCGACCAATGCGGGCCGATGGTGCTCGACGCGCTGTTCAAGATCAAGAACGAGATCGACCCGACCCTGACCTTCCGCCGTTCGTGCCGCGAGGGAATCTGCGGGTCGTGTTCGATGAACATGAACGGCAAGAACGGCCTCGCCTGCACCACCGCGATCGAGGATCTGAAGGGCGAGATCCGCATCACGCCGCTGCCGCATATGGACGTGATCAAGGATCTGGTGCCCGATTTCACGCATTTCTACGCCCAGTATGCGAGCATCCGCCCGTGGCTCCAGACCGTGAGCCCGACGCCAAGCGGCAAGGAGCGGCTGCAATCGCCGCAGCAGCGCGAAAAGCTCGATGGGCTCTACGAGTGCATCCTGTGCGCGTGCTGCTCGACGAGCTGCCCGAGCTATTGGTGGAACTCCGACAAGTTCCTCGGCCCGGCGATCCTCCTGCAAGCCTATCGCTGGCTTGCCGACAGCCGTGACGAGATGACCGGCGAAAGGCTCGACGATCTGGAAGATCCGTTCCGCCTCTATCGCTGCCACACCATCATGAACTGCGCGAACGTGTGCCCCAAGGGCCTCTCGCCGGCCAAGGCGATCGCCGAGACCAAGAAGATGATGGCAGAGCGCGCGATCTGATCGTGAGCTTCAAGGACGAGGTGTTCGAACACGGGCCGTGCCCGGACAATCCGGGCTGGCACCGCTGGGACCTGAAGGACGAAACGCTGTTCAACGGCGCGGTGATGGGCAAGCTCATCACCCGCGTCGATGATGACGGGAAAGCGCGCCTGCGCATGTTCCCTGAACGGCGTCACATGAATCTGCAGGGCGTGATTCACGGCGCGGTGACGCTGTCACTGATCGACATCGCCCTGTTCGTCACCATGCACCGGATCGGCACCGGCAATGCCGGCCCTTCGGTGACGCTCGAGCTCTCGACCCAGTTCGTGGGCGGCGGCGATCCCGAGCGGGTGATGGATGCGGTGACCGAGATCGTGCGGGAGACCGGCAAGCTGGTCTTCATCCGCGGGCTGGTGGTGCAGGATAACGACACCGTGGCCAGCTTCTCGGGCATCGTGCGCAAGATGCAGCCGCGGGGCTGATGTGCCCGGCCTGCTCGCCCGCTACGATGCGCTGATCGCCAGCGGCGAGCTGCGCGCCGACCCAGACCAGCGCGCCGCGGCCGAGCGTCTGGCACGGCTTCAGGATGAGCTCGAGGCGCCGGCGCCTTCGCCCGGCATTTTCGGCAAGCTCTTTGGCAGCAAGCCCGCCGAGACCCCGCGCGGGGTCTATCTGTGGGGCGGCGTCGGGCGCGGCAAGTCGATGCTGATGGACCTGTTCGTCGAGACGCTCGGCATCGCCAAGAAGCGCCGCGTCCACTTCCACGCCTTCATGCTCGAACTTGACCGCCACCTCGGCGAAGCGCGCAAGGCCGAGCGGCAGGACCCGCTGATACACGTCGCGCAGACCATGGCGCCCGAGGTCCGCTGCCTCGCCTTTGACGAGATGGTGGTCAACAACACCGCCGACGCCGCGATCATGGGCCGCTTCTTCACCGCGCTGATGGAGGCGGGCACGGTGATCGTCACCACCTCCAACCGTCCGCCGCGCGATCTCTACAAGGACGGGCTCAACCGCGCGCTGTTCCTGCCCTTCATCGCACTGGTCGAGGCGCGGATGGACGTGCTGAGCCTCAACGGCCCCACCGACTACCGGCTCGACCGCATCGGCGACCTTGCGACCTGGCACGCGCCGCTCGGCGATGCGGCAACCGCCAAGGTGCGCGAGGCCTTTTTCCGCCTCACCGACTTCGATCCCGACGATGCAGCCAACGTGCCGAGCGGCGCACTCGATCTGGGCGGGGGGCGGACGCTCCATGTGCCAAAGTGCCTCAAGGGCGTGGGCGTGTTCAGCTTCAAGAAGCTGTGCGCCGAGAACCGCGGGGCGGCCGATTACCTCGCCATCGCCCGCGCGTTCCACACCGTGATTCTCGTCGGCATTCCGAGGATGGGCCCCGAGAACCGCAACGAGGCGATCCGCTTCACCAAGCTGATCGACGCGCTCTACGAGCACCGGGTGAAGCTGTTCGTCACCGCCGCCGCGCAGCCGGAGGAGCTCTATCAGGCGGGCGACGGCGCCTTCGAATTCGAACGCACGGTGAGCCGCCTCAATGAAATGCAGAGCGAGGAATACATGGCACTCGGCCACGGGACGGAAGGCTAGCCGCTCACCCCGAGCTGTCCGAGTGACTTCTCCAGCATCAACAGCTGCCACAGGGTGCGCGAATGGTCGGCGCGGCCTGCGATGTGGGCCTCGGCCAGCGCGTTGATGGCTTGCGGCTGGAAGAACCCGGTCTGCGCGAGGCTCCCCGTGGCGATCCCCCGCGAAGCATCCGCGAGCGGCCCCCTCAGCCATTCGGCGATGGGCGTCACGAAGCCCTGCTTGGGGCGATAGAGAATGTCGTTCGGGAGATAGCGTTCGAGGCTCTTCTTGAGCAGGTATTTGCCCACCGAACCGCGCACCCGCATCCCCTCAGGCAGGCGCGCGGCGAATTCGACGAGGCGGTGGTCGAGCAAGGGCTCGCGCGCTTCGAGGCTGACCGCCATGCTGGTGCGGTCAACCTTTGTGAGAATATCGCCGGGCATCCAGAAGGTGAGGTCGGCATATTGCGCCCGGTCGAGGCCAGAGCGGCCCGGTGCCGCGCGCATAAGGGCAATAAGCTCATCCTCGGCGCGAAAGCCCGCAAGGCTGGCGGCGAAGCTGTCCGAATAGAGCGCAGCCCGCGCGCCCGGCAGGGTGACCGACAGCCCGCGCGCATAGCCCTCCTCTCCGCTCTCGGCGAGCGCCAGCAGCGTGGCCTTGGCGCGCAAGGGACGCGGGGCCCAGTCGGCCTTGGGCCATGCGCGGCCCAATGCGCCGAACAAGGGCGCGCGCAGGCCCGCTGGCAGCACCGAGCGCGCCCGCTCCTCGTGGTGGTGGAACACCTGCCGGCGGTAGCCGCCGAACGCCTCGTCCGCCCCGTCGCCCGAGAGCGCCACGGTCACCCGCTCGCGCGCCAGCTGGCACACGCGCCATGTCGGCAGCGCCGAGGCGTCGGCGAAGGGCTCGTCGAACATGGCGGCAAGCTGGTCGATGGCGGCGAAGTCGTCGGTCGCGACGATCCGCTCCTGATGGTCAGCCCCGAATTTCGCGGCGACCTGACGGGCGTAGGAGGTCTCGTCATAGGCCGCGACATCGAAGCCGATCGAGCAGGTCTGCACTGGAGACGCGCTCGCCTCGGCCATCAGCGCGACAACGCCCGAGGAGTCCACCCCGCCCGAAAGGAACGCGCCCAAGGGCACATCGGCGACCATGCGCGAACGCACGCCTTCCCGTAGCAGGTGGACGAGCTGGGCGGACAGATCGGCCTCGCTCCCCCGCTCGCGCTCGGTGAAGGATATGTCCCACCAACGCTGCGGACGGCCGGGGGCCTTGCCCTGCTCCAGCAGCCAGAAGTGCCCCGCAGGCAGCTTCTCCACACCCGCCAGAATCGCGTGGCTGTCGGGCACATAGCCCCACGCCATATAGGCCTCGATCGCCTGCGGATTGACCCTGCGGCGCAGTTGCGGGTGGGCGAGCAGGCCCTTCAGCTCGGAGGCGAAGGCGATGCTGCCGTCTGACAGATGCGCGAGGAACAGCGGCTTCACCCCGAAGCGGTCGCGCGCCAGAAACAGGCGGCGTGTGGCGAGGTCGAAGATCGCGAAGGCGAACATGCCGTCCAGTCGCGAAAGGCAATCCGGCCCCCACTTCTGCCACGCGGCAAGGATCACCTCGGTGTCGCCATTGGTGCGGAAGGTGAAACCCGATTGCTCGAGCTCGCGCCGCAGCTCGCGGAAATTATAGATCTCGCCGTTGAAGACGATCACCGCGCGGCCATCGGCGGCATGCATCGGCTGGGGGGAGCCCGCGACGTCGATGATCGAC
The DNA here is from genome assembly GCA_013822695.1 of Erythrobacter sp. Classification (GTDB taxonomy): domain Bacteria; phylum Pseudomonadota; class Alphaproteobacteria; order Sphingomonadales; family Sphingomonadaceae; genus Erythrobacter. Next base: position 5,899 of record PNKW01000068.1, read on the forward strand.
AGGCGGCGGTGGCCGAGGCCCACGCCGTGATCGGTCCACACCCCCGCCCCGTCAGGCCCGCGATGTGCGAGCGCGTCGCACATCCGGACGACCCGTGCAGGGTCGACCGGCTTGGGTGTCTCGGCGTGAAAAATCCCGGCAATCCCGCACATCGCCGCTAGACCTAGAGCAGCAGCGAGAGCGCGGCAACGCTCGCTAGGGCGATGATCGCGAGGGCAGCGCCCCTCGGCGCAAAGGTCAGTGCCTCAAGGCGGACCACCCAGCCCCAGCGCGCGATTTCGGCAAGCGACCAGCCATATTCCTCCGGCTCGCGCTCGACGAAGCGCCAAGCCGCGCCGAGCAGGACCGCGATGACGATGGCGAAGAACACCCAGCCGTAGACGATATGGTCGAACCCGGTCGCCTTCTCGGCGCCGACATATTGCGCGACATAGATCGTCGCCCAGGCGCGCACGCCGTTGGCAAGAATGGGGACGATGACGCAGGCGGCCATGAAACCGGCGCGCGTCCGCCAGCGGTTGAAGCGGGTGGCGCAGACCAGCACGCCAAGCGTCACCATCGCAATCAGGAACTTCACCCCCGAACACGCCTCGGCAACGATGAAGAGGCCGGAGGGGGTGTCGATGTAGATGCCGTCGATCCGCGCTGGCACGCCGCTCGCATGGGTGAGCGCGATGGCGATCTCGGCGGTGATCGCTTGCAGCGGCGGGATGATCTCGTCGCCGAAAGGCACGAGGAAGGCGGCAAAGGCGATGGGGAGCGCAAGGACAAGACTGGCGCGCAGCCCGAGGATGGTCACTGCGGCCGCCTGCAAGGCGCCCACCGCACCGACCTGCGCGACAAGGTTGATCCCCGTCCCCTCGCCCGCCCGCCACAGGGCAAGGCCTGCGGCGACGCCAAGCAGACCGGGCAGGAAAGGCTGCGGAGCGAGCCGAGCCAGTTCCTCCTCCTTCAATGCCACCAGCCAGGCGGTGATCAGGGGGACAAGCAGGAGGTGGTTGTAGGTGTCGATGTTCCACCACTGGTGCGCCATGGCTGCCCACGCGCTTATGGTGGCAAGCACCAGCGCAAGCATTGCCACCGCCAGCGCCGCCAGCGGTGCGCGCCATGCGGCGGGGATGCGCAATCCGGCGCGCGGATCAGGGAGCGCGGCGGTCTCAGGCGGCATGGCGACGGCCCTCCCCGCGCCCGCCGATGAGTTCGCCGAGCGGTGCCAGCATCGCCTCCCACCCGTGGTGGCAGAGCACGAAGTCGCGCGCGGCAGCGCCGATGCGGGCGGCGGCCTCGCGGTCGGCGACGAGGTCGGCGATGCGTGCGGCCATCGCCTCGGGGTCGGGCGGGCAGACGATCCAATGCGTCCCGTCCTCAGCGGCGATCCCGGTCGCGGCGTCGGGGGTGAGCACCACGGGCCGGGCCATCGCCATCGCCTCGAGCACCTTGTTCTGCACCCCGCGCGCGATCAGCAGCGGCGCGAGCACGGCGTCGGCGGCAGCGATGAAGGGGCGGACGTCGGGCACCGCGCCCCACACGCGCACACCCGGTGCGCCGTCCAGCGCCATCAGCGCGCGGGTGGGATTGCGGCCGACGACATGGAACATCGCCCCCGGCAAGCGACCGCGCAGGCGCGGCAGCAGCGCCTCGATCACCCACAGCGCGGCCTGCTCGTTGGGGCGGTAATCCATCTGCCCGGTGAATACGAAATGCGGCCCCGTACCCTCCGCCGGGGCGGGGTGCGGCGTGGTGATGGCCGGATCGAAGAAGGCCGCGTCGATCCCGTTGCCGATCACCTGCGCATTGACGCTGGCAGGCGCGGCAAGCCGGCTGCGGTAGAGCGCGGCTTCGGCCTCGGAGATCAGGATGGTCGCATCCGCCCGCCGCCCGAGCCGCTCCTCCTCCGCCGCCAGCAGCCGCGCCTCGCGGGCATTGAGCCACACGCGCTCTCCGGCCATGGCGTAGGCTTCGAACTTGGCGCTGTCGACGTCGCACAGGTCGATCACCACCGGCCCGGCGAAGTCATCGGGGACATATTGCCCCATCTGCCCCGAGAAGACGACGATCGCCTCGATGCTCTCGCGCGCGATGGTCTGGCGCACCCATCGCTCGAGCGGGCGGCTGTGGAAAGCGGTGATGCTGACCGGCTTGCCCGAGAGCACCGCCTGCACCCCGGCCAGCGGCAGCGGCTTGGTGCGCGCTGCCACGTGCGCCGAAGCCGCGACAGCGGCGAGCGCCCGCTCGGCCGCCGCATCGCCCTCCCCGAAGCATCCGACATGGACAGGGCCGAACCTCACCAGCGCCTTCAGCAGATGGTGCGAGCGGATGCGGTCGCCCCGGTCAGGCGGGAACGGCACACGGTGGGCGAGGAACAGGATCCCGGGCATCAGAGCGTGCCCTAGGCGAGCCCGCGGGCGATCCACGGCCCCAGAGTGTTGGCGAGCGGCAGCGGCAGCTTCTTCCACAGCTCGATCTTGCGGCTGTAGCTCGCGTCGGTCGGATCGATGTTGCGCGCAGCAGCGCCCGGCGCGGTCCACGCGGCATAGGTCAGCGGCTGCGGATCGAAGCCCCAGTTCCTCTTGAAGCTGTAAGGTCCGCTGCCGGTCTTGGAGCGGCCGAAGTCGAAGCGCTCCATTCCCGTGCGCCGGGCGTGGAGCATCAGCTCGTAATACATCACCTCGTTCGCCCGCGCCCCGCGCGCTTCGAACACCCCGCCGCCCCAGAAGGGCAGCACCGCGCCTGCGTGGTAGAAGCTGAACACGCTCGCGAGCGGCGTGTCATCCTGCCACACGGTGAGGATGTCGCTGCTGGCGGGGAAGGCCTCGAGCATCGCGGCGAACAGGCGCTTCGGGAAGACCGGCGTGCCAAGATTGCGCACGCTCGCGCTGTAGCAGGCGTAGTGGGCGGCAAGATCGCCCTGCCCGCGCCCCACGCTCACCCGGTGGCCGAAGCCGAGGCCCTTGCGCACCTCGGCGCGCGCCTTGCGCGGGATGGCGAGGAGTTCGGCCTCGTCGTCACCGGCCAGCATCCGCTCAAAGCCGCAATGCCTGTCGGCCCAGCTGTCCCAGCCTGCGGGCACCGGGCCGCCGCGCAGCTCGATCCCGGCAAAGCCGCCGCTTGCGGCATGGGCCTCAGCCGCTGCGGCGAGCGCCTGTACTGCCGGCTCGCCGGTCGCAAGAATGCCGCCGCCAACCCCGAACCCGCTCGACACCAGCGCCCTGCCGAACAGCGCCGAGCGCACCTCGGTGAGCGGCAACCAGCCCGCGAGCGTACCCATCCGCTCGGCCACCAGCCCGGCGGCGCGCTGGCCGGTTCCGGCCTCGACGCCGCGCAGCCACGCCGGACGGTGGAACAGCGAGCCGCCTTGCCCGGCGACAAAGGCCTCGATCCGGCGCACCTCGTCCGCATCGCGGAAATCGAGCGCGCGCACGGCGATCCCGGCTTTCACCGGCGCGTTCATGCTGCGGCCTCCTCCGCGGGAGCGGGCAGCACCAGATCGACCGCCCGCGCCGCCTCGCGGTGGGCGATCATGTCCATCCGCCCCCAGCGGAATTCGTGCACCAGCGCGCGCAGCTTGCCCGCCATCTGCGCAAGGCCGGTATAGTGCCGGAAGCGCGAGCGCAGGGGGGCATGGCCGACGCGCGGCTGATCGGGATCGACCTCCCACGGGTGGAAATAGAACACCGCCGGACGCTCCTCGCGGCGATTGACCTGGCGGATCGCCCAGCGCGAGAAGGCATAGGGCAGCACCCGGAAGAAGCCCCCGCCGCCCGCCGCCACGCGGCGGCCGCCGAGGATCGCGGTGGTCACCGGAATCTCGATCATCGAAGACCACGGCAGAGGGCGGAAGGCGAAGCGCGGGGCTTCGGGCCAGCCATAGTGGTCATGCGCCACCGGCGCGACGCTCGAGGAATAGGCATAGCCCTGCTCGGCCAGTTCGGCGAAGGCCCAGGGGGTGCGCTGGTCAATGGAAAAACTCGGCGCGCGATAGCCGGTCACGCGCACACCGCCGCAATCTTCGATAATGGCGCGCGCCTTGCGGATATCCTCGGCGAATTCGCGGCGGGTGAAGGTGAAGACCCTTGCGTGGTCATAGCCGTGGCTGGCGATCTCGTGTCCGGCATCGACGATCCGGCGGATCATCTCCGGATGCCGCTTGGCCACCCAGCCCAGCGTGAAGAAAGTCGCGCTGACATCGGCCTCGGCGAAGAGGTCAATCACGCGGTAGACATTGTCCTCGACGCGGGTCCTGATCCCGTCCCATTCGCCGCGCGCAATCACGTTCTCGAAGGCGCCGACCTGGAACCAGTCCTCGACATCGACCGACAGGCCGTTGACGACGGATGCGGGCGAAGGATCGGGAAAGGGCGCGTTCATGGCTTATGCCGCCCTGCGCGACGGGTCTTCCTCGAGCCATTCGATCAGCATCGTGAGCACATGGCGGAAGGATTGCTCCTGCTCCTCGAGCCGCGCCTCGATCCGCTCGAGTGCGGCGGCAAGGCGTGCCTCGGCGGCGCGGGATTCCTCGGGCGCAAGGCCCTCACCGCCCACGGTGCCGGGATGTGCCATGCCCGCCGCCTGCAATTCGCTGATCGCCGCTTCAAGCTCGGCGGTGCGCGCGTCGCGCTCGGCCAGAAGGGCGGCGACTTCGGTCGCTGGCAGACTGCCCTGTGCGGGCGGAACGGGCGCTGCCGCAGGGGCGGCCGGTTCGCTCACCGGCGCACTGCGCAGATCGCTCTGGCCGCGCGCGCCGCGGCTCTGATCGGCCGCCATTTCGGCGATGACATCGCCCAGCATCGCCCGGCTGAGCGTCCCCCGCTCCTCGATCGCGCCGAGCAGCAGCAGGCGGTTCATCACCTGGTTGACGCGGCGCGGGATGCCTGCGGTGTGATGGTAAAGCGCATCAAGCAGCCCGTCCTCGAAGGCGGGGCGCCCGTCCCACCCGACCCGGCCGAGGCGGTGGCGCACGTAATGCTCGACTTCGCCTGCATCCAGCGCCTCAAGGTGGTGCGAGGCGATGATGCGCTGGCGCAGCTGCTCCAGCTCCGGATGCTGCGCCACGGTGCGGCGGAATTCCGGCTGGCCAAGCAGCAGCGATTGCAGCAGCGGGTGCGAACCCAGCTGGAAGTTGGAGAGCATGCGCAGCTCTTCCAGCGCGGTCAGCTCGAGGTTCTGGCACTCGTCTACCACCAGCAGGCAGCGGCGTCCGGCGCGCGCTTCGTCCTGAAGGAATCGTTCGATCGTGCCGAGCGCCGCAGCCTTGTCATGCCCCTCGACCGAAAGGCCAAAGGCCTGCGCGATGACATGGACGATCTCGGCCCCGTCAAGCGCCGAGGTGACGACCTGCGCCACGGTGAGCGCGGCGGGATCGATCCGCTCCATCAGATGCGCGACCAGCGTCGATTTGCCCGCGCCGACCTCGCCGGTGATGACGATGAAGCCCTCGCCCTGGCTGAGGCCATAGCCGAGATAGCTCATTGCTTTCTTGTGGCTGACGCTCTCGAAATAGAATTGCGGATCGGGGGTCAGCTGGAAGGGGCGACCACTGAGACCGTAGAAGCTTTCGTACATGGGCCCTGATGCTCCGTCAGAAGTTGTAGCGCAGGCCGACCAGCGCGGTGGCGAAGGCGAAGTCCTCCGCGGTGAATTCGCTGTCGACATAATCGACCGCAATCGCCGCGCGGCCCGTCAGGCGGCGGGTGATCGACTGGTTATAGGCGGCCGAAACACCCGCAGCGGTGGCATCATTGCCGCCTGCGCCATCGAACCAGTTGGCATAGGCATTGGCGGCGATGTTGGCGTTCTCGCCGATCTGGCGGGCAAGGCCGCCGATGACATAGTAGCTCTCGTCGGTCAGGCCGTTGACCGGGGCGAGCACGGTGCCCGCCGCGGCGATGAAGGTGCGGCGGTCGTAGCCTGCGCCCAGCGTTGCCGTGGTGCGGCCCAGCTGGCGCTGATAGGAGGCGCTCACCCCGCGCCCGCGGAAGGCGGCTGAACGGACCGAACCGAGCGAGCCGACGATGGCTTGCCCCTGCGTGCCGTTCACCAGCCCGCTGAAATCGCCGGTCACCGGGTTGCGGATCGCCTCGAAATCGCTGTCGAGCCGCGCAAGGCCGTTGTTGATCACGCCGCCAAAGCCGCTCACCCCGTCATAGGCCGCGATCGCAAAGACGCTGCGTTCGTTGGGGACATAGGTGAAGTTGCCGTAGTAGGTGGTCGAATCGTAGCGTCGCCCGACCGAGGCCTGCAAGGACGTGCGCGAGGACGGACGCCACAGCACGCCCACGTCCCACAAGAGCCCGTCGACCGCAAAGGCGATCTGGCGCGGGGCGTTCTCGTCGGTGATGAAGCGGCCGTTTTCGTCGCGCAGCGCCACGCCATTGGCATCGCGCAGCGCGTCGCGGCTGGAGATCTCGACATCCTCGTAACCCGCCCCTGCGACCAGCGCGAGGCTCTCGGTCACCGGCACGGTTACATCGCCGCGCACGTAGAGGTCGCGCACGCGCTGGTCGAGATTGCCGATGTCCTCCTGAAAGCCCCCCGCGGTGACCGCAAGCCCCACCGGCAGCGGCTCGCCCGGCCGCGTGCCGACGCGCAACTGGCCGAGGTAGGTGATCGAATCGTCGAAGGTGTCGACCGCATTGCCGCCCTGCGTGACAAGCGCGTTGTCGACCTCGAAACGGTTGTAGCCGACCCGCGCCACGCCCTCGACCGCGACATCGCCGACGCGGCTGCGCAGGCTCGGCCCGGCATAGACGCTGTAGATCCGGCTTTCGGCATCTTCGCGCACCAGCGGGTTGGACGTGACCGCCCCGCCGCCATCGGCCCGCGTGCGCGAGGCGAGCGCGCCCGCTTCAAGGCTGAGCTTGCCGGGGATGATCCCCAGCGTGCCGCGCGCGATCCCGCTGATCGTGTCAGTGTCGACCGCATCATCCTCATAGGCGATGTTGCGCTCGTAACGCAGCGAGACCGCCGCGCCGCTGTTGCGCCCCTGCAGGTTGATGTCGACTCCGGCCGCAATCTGCGTGAAGGTCACCACGTCGTTGCCCGGGCTCAGCTCGGCCGAGACGACCTGGCTGACCTCGATATAGGGCTGCACCACGCGGCTCGCGCGCTGCGAGCCGCCATCGCCGTCCTGACCTTGGGTCTGGGCCTGGGCAAAGGCGGGAGACGTCGCCGCGGCGGCAAGGCCGGCGGTCAGCAGAAATCTGGTGAGGATGCGGGCACGCATGGTCATTTCCCCTTCGCGCCATAATAGGAACCGAAGCGCCGGCCTGAGGGGCTGTAGCGCGCGGCGTTGAGCAGGAGCTTGATGTCGCCGCAGGCCGAAAGCAGCTGTTGTGCATCTTCCAGAGCAGCGCGGCTGGTCTCGTCGGCGCGCACCACCAGCAGCGCCTGCCCGACATGCTTGGCGAGCTCGGCGGCGGGCGAGGCGGCAAGCGCGGGCGGTGTATCGAAAATCAGGATCCGGTCGGGCGCGCCTTCGGTCAGGCGGTCGAGCACTTCGGCGGTGCGGGTGCTGGCGAGATATTCGGCATCGAGAGCACTCGCCTTGCCCGCAGGCAGCACGAACAGGCCCTCGATATCGGTTCTGATGACGAGGCTTTCAGGCAGGATGCGCGGATCGGCGAGCGCGTCCATCAGGCCTTCCTCGGCCTCGATCCCGAGGCGCGCGGTGATGCTCGGCTTGACCACGTCGGCATCGACCAGAACCACCTCGAGGCCCCGCTCGGCGGCGAGCGCGATGGCGAGGTTGGTGGCGCAATAGGTCTTGCCCTCGCCCGTGTGCGGCGAGCAGACGAGGATGCGGCGCGCGAGCGGAGACGCGCCGGTGCGGGCATCGGCAAGCAGCTCGCGCTTGACGATCCGGAACTCTTCCAGAAGGCCGGTAACGGGGTCTTCGGGCACGATCAGCCCGCCATCGCGCAGGTGCTCGCGGTCGATCCGCACCAACGGCCCACCGAAGGCAACGGCGCGCGGCGGAGGCGGCGCGGCCACCGCGGGTTCGGGTGCCGGCGCGGGTTGGGGTGCGCGCGCGGCCTGCTGGGGCTGCACGGGAGCGGGAGCCGGACGGCGCAGCGCCTGCGGCACCGGCGGCACCTCGGGCAGCACCGGCGCGCGCCCACGCGGATCGAGCCCGAAAGCCGCATCCGCGCGTTCGAACAGCGATGCCGGCCTTGCGCCCTCGCGGTTGATCTTGCCCTGATCGGTCATTGCTCTTGTCCCGTCCTCAGGCCACGCCGCCGACCGAGACGAACTCGATCGCCAGCAAAATCACGAGGATTGCGCCAAGCCCCCCGCAGGCCCCGGCAAACTGCTTGAGCCGCTTCGCCTCGATCGCGCGCGCGGCTTCCGAGACGGTCAGCGAAATCGCGCCGATCACCGGCAGGTCGAAGGCGCGTTCCAGCTTCTGCGGCGTCGCGAAGCTCGATTTGAGCTGGCCGAGCGCATAGGCCACCGCCACCCCCGCCCCGATCCCGACGACCAGCACGCCGAGCAGCAGCAGCGGACGATTGGGCGCGGCGGGGTTCTGCGGCACGCCCGGCTGCTGGATGATATCGAACCGGAACTGGCTGGCCTTGTCCTCGACCTTGCCGCGGGTCTTGAGCGCCTCGCGGTCCTGGAGCAGCTTTTCGTAGTTCTGGCGCAGCACGTCATAATCGCGGCTGATGCGGTTGGCCTCGGCCGCGACCGCAGGCTCGCTCGCCTGGCTCGCCAGCAGTGCGGCCGCATTGCTCTGGAGCGCCGCGCGCCGGGCCTGAAGCGCCTCGACGCTTGCCTGCCGCTCGCTCTTGATCGCAACCAGCGAGGCATAGGCGGGGTTCGGCGTGCCGCCCGCATCATCGCCCGCCGCTGCGGCCTGCCGCGCAAGGATTGCGACCTGCTTGTTGGTGGAGACGACATCGGGGTGGCTTTCGGTCAGCCCGCGCCCGCGCAGTTCGGCAAGCTGGGTCTGGGCCTGAAGCAGCGCGGCCTTGGGCCCGGTCGCATCGCGCCCGCCGGCAACCGTGCGCGGGGTGCTCGAAATCTGCCCCGAGATCGCCGCAAGCCCGCTTTGCGCGGCGGCAAGATCGGCCTCGACATTGCGCAGTTCGGAGCGCGCGTCCTGAACCTTCTTCGACAGGCTGTCCGAGCCGCCGACGAGGTCGGGATATTGCGATTCGAACGCCAGACGGCGCTGTTCGGCCTGCTCGAGCTCGGCCTTGCGTTCCTGCAACTGGCGGTCGAGATCGCCGATCGCGGTGCTGATCCCGGTGCGGCTGCCGATGACATATTCCTCGCGCAGGATGTCGAGCAGCTTCTGCACCACATCGCGCGCGAGCACCGCGTTCTCGGCGTCGGAGAATTCGCTGCGGCCGATTTCGGCGGTGATCTGGAACAGGTTGTCCTGCTCGGAGGTCACCTTGACCTTCTTCTCGAGCGCGGCCACCGCCCCGTCGAGCGCGCCGCGTTCGGTGATGCCTTCGCCCAGACGCGTGGTGGTGATGACCTTTTCGAGGTTCTTGGCGCTCGAAAGGGTCTGGCGCACCCGCATGATCTCTTCCTTGCCGTCACCGGCAATGCCAAGCTGCTTGGAGAGCACGTCCTCGACATCGACATAGACGCGCGCCTTGCTCTCGTAGGCATTGGGAATCATGCTGACCACCAGCCATCCGAGCAGGCATACGCCCCACGCAACCGCGATCGCGATCCAGCGCCGGTGCCATACCGACCAAAGCGCCGCGCGCAGCTCGTCGAAGATCTCGCTCATGCCGGTGCGCGCCCCTTAGAACCGGCTCTCGGGGATGATGATCGTGTCGCCGGGCTTGAGCATGACGTTGGCGCTCGAATCGCCCTTGCGGATGAGGTCCGAGAGGCGCAGGCGGTATTCGGTCTGGGTGCCTTTCGTACGGTCGAGCCGGATCAGCTTGGCGCGGTTGCCAGCGGCGAATTCATTGAGTCCGCCGACCGCGATCATCGCGTCCAGTGCGGTCATGTTGGCGCGGAAGGGCAGCGAGGCGGGCTGCGGCGTCGCGCCGATGATCCGCACCTGCTGGGTGAAGTTGCCCTCGGGGGTGTTGACGATCACCGAGACGATCGGCTGTTCGATATATTTCGACAACTCGCCCGCGATGTAATCCTGCAACTGGGTGGCGGTCTTGCCCACGGCGGGGATGTCCTGCACCAGCGGGATGGTCAGCCGCCCGTCGGGACGCACGCGGACCTTGTCGGCGCTGAGTTCGGGATTGCGCCAGACGTGGATGGTGATCTCGTCGAGCGGGCCGATCGTGTATTCCTCGCTCGGCACGATGCTGCCATCGCCATAGGAGGCGGGCGGAAGCTCCTTGCCTGTGCTCGCGCAGGCGCCGAGCAGGGCAGCCAGAAGGCCAATGGCCAGAAGGCGCTTGAGGTCGGAAAGCTGGAACATCGGTCTTGGATCCTTGGGCCTGGCCCGGACGCACCGCCGATGTGCAGGAGCGACCTGCGACACGGAGCGCCCGGAAAGTCGGGGTTCTTGTCGCCGGAAATGGTGAAGATAAGATTAGTTATACAGCGCCGAAAAGGCCCCCATCCCGGATCGGGACACCGCCCCGGCGAGCCTTAACGCGCGCGGTTAACGGCGCGGTTGGGGCGCTCAGACGAGCAGTTCGGCCGCCGGACCATGGCCGAGAAAGGCGCTCGGAGAGGCGGTCGCGCCGTAAGCTCCGGCGCAGAACACCGCGACCAGATCGCCCACCTCGGCATGCGGCATCATGGCATTGTCGGCGAGTCGGTCGAGCGGGGTGCACAGGCAGCCGACGATGTTGACTTCCTCGGTCGCTTCCGCCCCGTAACGCGTTGCAATGGCGGAAGGATAGTTGCGGCGCACGACGGTGCCGAAATTGCCCGAGGCCGCCAGCTGGTGGTGCAATCCCCCATCGGTGACGAGGAAGGTCACGCCGTGGCTCTCCTTGCGGTCGATGATGCGGGTCAGATAGACCCCCGCCTCGCCGACAAGATAGCGGCCGAGTTCCATGCACAGGTCGGTTTCCGCCAGTGCCGGTGGCAGGTTCGCCACGCGTTCAGCGAGCGCCGCGCCCACTTTGGCGAGGTCGACAGGCGTATCGCCGGGGAAATAGGGAATGCCCAGCCCGCCGCCCATGTTAA
>PNKW01000069.1 GCA_013822695.1 Erythrobacter sp.
GCGTCCTTTTCGGCCCGAGCGTTGGCGATGCCCTGGCTGATGGCAGCGAAGCGGGCGGGGTCGGTGGTGTAGAGCGCCGGGTCGGACAGCAATGCCTCGCCCTTGGCGATCGCGGTGTCGAGTTCGGCGATGCGCGCGGGCAGAATCTCGTAATCGCGCTGATCCCTATACGAAAGCTTGTAGGACAGTTTGAGGGGCGCGGCGGGCTTCTGCGCGGCTTGCGGTGGTTGCGCAGTCGTTGCGCGGTCGTTGGCGGGTGGTTGCGCAGTTTTCGCAGGCTTGTGCGGCGGTTTGCGCTTGGCTTCCCAGTCGGCATAGCCGCCCGCGACAATGTCCACCTTGCCCGACCCGTCGAGCCCCAGAGTGACGGTGACGGTGCGGTCGAGGAAGTCGCGGTCGTGGCTGACGATCAGCACGGTGCCATCGAAATCGGCGATGACTTCCTGAAGCAGATCAAGCGTTTCAAGGTCGAGATCGTTGGTCGGCTCGTCGAGCACCAGCAGGTTAGCGGTGCGGGCGAACTCGCGGGCGAGCAGCAGGCGGGAGCGTTCCCCGCCCGACAGGATGCCGACCTTGGTGTCTACGAGGCCGGGATCGAACAGGAAGTCCTTGAGATAGGCCATGACATGCTTGCGCACCCCCCGCACATCGATCCAGTCGCCTCCTTCCGCGAGGATCTGGCGGACCGTTGCGCCAGGTTCGAGCAGCTTCCTCTGCTGGTCGATCATCACCCCCGACAGGGTGCGGGCATGGGTGACCGAGCCGGTATCGCTCTCGATCTCTTTTGTTAGCAGTTTCAACAGCGTGGTCTTGCCCGCGCCGTTCGCGCCGACGATGCCGATGCGGTCGCCGTTCTGGATGCGCAGGGAGAAGGGCTTGATGACCGCGCGCTCCCCGTAAGTCTTTGAAATATTTTCGGCGACGATCACCGACTTCGACTTGAAATCGTCATCACTCGCCAGCTTCAGCTTGGCGGTGCCCGCGCCCGAGATCATCGCCGCCCTGACGGCGCGCATCTGGTGCAGCTTCTCGAGCCGACCCTGATTGCGCTTGCGCCGCGCGGTCACCCCGCGTTCAAGCCAGTGCGCCTCGATTTTCAGTTTAGCATCAAGGCGATCCGCGTTGCGGGCCTCCTCGGCATAGACGGTCTCCTCCCACGCCTCGTAGCCGCCAAAGCCGACCTCCTTGCGCCGCATCGTGCCCCGGTCGAGCCACAGGGTCGCCCGCGTCAGCCGGGTCAGGAAGGTGCGGTCGTGGCTGATGGTGATGAAGGCACCGCGGTAGCGGCTGAGCCAGTCCTCGAGCCAGTCAATTGCGGCCAAATCCAGATGGTTGGTCGGCTCGTCGAGCAGCAGCAGATCGGGCTCCTGCGCCAGCGCGCGGGCGATCGCGGCGCGGCGCTTCTCGCCGCCGCTGGCGGTGGCGGCGGGGCGGGACATGTCGATGCCGAGCTGGCCCGCGATGGCCTCGACCTCGTGGGCAGCAGGCGCATCCTCGCCGCCAATCGCGAAGTCCATGAGAGTGGCGTAGGGGGCAAAATCTGGGTCCTGTTCGAGGAACACGATCCGGCAGCCCGGCTTGATCCGGCGCTGGCCCCGGTCCGCCTCCAGCCGTCCGGCGATCAGCCGCAGCAGCGTGGTCTTGCCCGCGCCGTTCCGCCCGATCAGCGCCAGCCGGTCGCCGGGGAGCACATGCAGGTCGATCGGCGCTGCGCCGCTGGTGGGCGTCGGCCCGCCGAACAGCCAGCGACCGCCTTGCTGCAAGGCCACGCCTTCGAGCGAGAAGATGGGAGGCTGTGCCATGGTGCGCCGCACCTAGGGGCTGGAGCGGCCAGCGGCAAGCCTGCGTGTCCCGCGTGGTTCAGTCCCGCGAAAGGCAGGGCGCTCCAAAGGCGCGACCAATTGGAGGAATTGCCCATGCTGAAGCCCGTCGCCACCCTCGCAGCCGTCTCGGGCATGATGCTGCCCGCTGCGGCCTTTGCCGCACCGCAGGTGAACCTTGCGCCTACCGGCCCGGTGGTCGAGCTCAGCATCTCCGAAAGCGTCGATGCCGCGCCCGATCAGGCCACCGTCAGCGCGGGGGTCACCACGACCGAGCCCACCGCAACGGCGGCGATGCGCCAGAACGCGGCCGAGATGATCAAGGTGATCGACCGCATCAAGGCGCTCGGGATCGCCGAGGAGGACATCCAGACCGCTGGTATCTTGCTTGGCCCGCAATATGATTACCAGAACGGCGGCCCGGTGTTCCGCGGCTATCAGGCCAATAACCGGGTCAATGTACTGCTCCGCAAGATCGACCAGACCGGCCCCGTGCTCGATGCGCTGGTTGAGGCAGGCGCGACCGACATCAGCGGGCCGACCTTCGCCATCGCCGACGACACCGCCATCACGGAGCAGGCTCGCAATGCCGCCGTCGCGCGCGGCGCGGCGCAGGCGCGGGCCTACGCCGCGATGTTAGGCTATTCTGACATCCGGGTTCTCGCCGTTGCGGAGAACATCGAAGGCAGCCTGCCGATCTACGCCGCTGCCAAGACGGTGGCGCTCGAGGCGACCTCCACCCCGATCCAGCCCGGTCAGGTCTCGACCGGGGTCAACGTAACGATCACCTACGAACTGGTGGGCAAGTCTGCCGCCGGAACTAAATGAGCCATTCACGGCTTGTTCAATGGACAACTCCTAGGCACAATCCTGTCATGAATACTCCTTCCGCCATCCTGCTTGCCTCGCTTGCCGCCACCATGCTGGCGAGCGCGCCCGCGCGCGCCGAGCCGGACAAGCTGCGCGGCGAGCAGGGCGAGGCGCGGCGTGAGGCGCAGGCGGGCAACATCATGCGTTCGGGCGAGATCGAAGCGAAGATCCTGCCCCAGATGCGCAACGCCGAATATCTCGGATTTGCCTATGATTCGACCGCGCGCGCCTATCGCCTCAAGTTCATCAAGGATGGCCGCGTCACCTATGTCGATGTCGACGCCCGCACCGGGCGGATCATCGGCCGTTCGCGCTGACGGCGGACTCTATGGGCACGGAGCGGGGGAAAGCGGCCCGCAGGGCGCAAGCGCCTTGCTTGACGCCTGCGGCCCAAAAGCGCACGAACCCAGCGGACATCAACCAGGAAACCGGGGACCCATGCGCATTCTGATCGTCGAAGACGAACCCACGCTGGGCGCGCAGCTCAAGGCGACGCTCGAAGGCCAAGGCTATGCCGTCGACCTGTCGGTCGATGGTGAGGACGGCCACTTCATGGGCTCGACCGAGGATTACGACGCGGTGGTGCTCGACCTGGGCCTCCCCGAAATCGACGGGCTGACCGTGCTCGGCATGTGGCGGCGCGAAGGCCGGGCCTTCCCGGTGCTGGTGCTGACCGCACGTGACAGCTGGTCGGACAAGGTCGCAGGCCTCGATGCGGGCGCCGACGATTATCTCGCCAAGCCCTTCCAGACCGAGGAGTTGATCGCCCGCCTGCGCGCGCTCATCCGCCGCGCTTCGGGCAACACCTCGAGCGAACTCACCGCCGGCGACGTGCGGCTGGACACCCGCTCGGGCCGCGTGACGCTTGCCGGAGAGCCGGTCAAGCTCACTGCGCAGGAATACAAGCTGCTCAGCTACCTCATGCACCACAAGGGCAAGGTGGTGAGCCGCACCGAACTGATCGAGCATATCTACGACCAGGATTTCGATCGGGATTCGAACACCATCGAAGTCTTCGTCACCCGCATCCGCAAAAAGCTTGGCGCAGACGTGATCACCACCATCCGTGGCCTCGGTTACAGCCTCGACGACCCCGCCGACCAGCCGCGCGCCTGAGGCGCCGGCGGCTGGCGGCGATGCCCGCGTGACCTTGCCTGCGGGCGGGGCGGTGGACGTGCCCGAGGCCGTCGCGGCCCCCGCTACCCTCAAGCCCCGCGCCAGCCTTGCCCAGCGCATGGGGCTGATCGCGGCGGGGTGGATCTTCGTCCTCCTGCTGGGCGGCGGCATCGCGCTCGAACGCACCCTGACGGCACAGGTCGAGGCCAATTTCGACGAGCAGCTCGATTACCAGCTCACCGCGATGATCGCCTCGGCCGAGATCGACGCGAGCGGGGAGGTGTGGTTCTACCGCACGCTGGGCGACCAGCGCTTCCTCGAGCCGGGCAGCGGGCTCTACTGGCAGATATCGGGCGGCAATTACGAACCCTGGCCCTCGCGCAGCCTGTGGGACCGGACGCTCAAGCTGGAAGGTGCCGAACAGACCAAGGACGGACACTTCGACAGCGAGGTGCACATCTACAATTCCGACCAGTTCGCGGGCGAACCCTTGCGGATCGCCGAGCGCACCGTGATCCTGCCCGGTAGCGAGACGCGCTGGACCTTCGCGGTCGCCAGCGCCACCGAGCAGATGGATGCGCAGATCGGGCGCGTGCGGCTGATCCTGATCTGGAGCTTTGCGGTGCTGGGCCTCGGCCTTCTCGTGATGGCGTTGCTCCAGATCCGTTACGGCCTCTCGCCCCTGCGGCGCGTGCGCGCGGCGATCCAGAAGCTGCGCACCACCGGCGCGAACCGCATCACTGATCCGCTGCCGCTGGAAGTGCAACCGCTGGTGGAGGAGCTGAACGCGCTGCTCGAACATTCCGAACGCCAAGCCGAGGAAGCGCGGCGGCACGCGGGCAATCTTGCCCATGCGCTCAAGACCCCGCTGACCGTGCTGACCAACGCCGCCACCGCGCGCGCGCCTGACCTTGGCGATGCAGTGATGCGTGAAACCCGGACGATGCAGCGCCATGTCGACCACCACTTGGCCCGCGCCCGCGCCGTGGGCCGCCGCGCGGTCGGCCATGCGCGCACCAACGTCATGGCGAGCGCCGAGGCCGTGCGCCGTGCGGTCGAGCGGCTCTATCCCGACGGGCGGCTGGACATTGCGGGCGACCGGAACGCGCTGGTCTCGCTGGAGCGGCAGGATCTGGACGAGTTGCTCGGCAACCTGATCGAGAACGCGGCCAAGTATGGCGGCGGCTCGGTGTTCGTCACGATCGACCCCGACGAGGCCGAGCGCGACCCGAAGATGTGCCTGATCTGGGTCGAGGATGACGGCACGGGCATCCCAGAGGCCGAGCGCATCCGCATCTTCGACCGCGGCGTCAGGCTCGATACCGGCAAGCCCGGCACCGGCCTCGGTCTTGCGATCGTGCGCGATGTGGCGGAGATCTACGGCGGCAGCGTCCAGCTGGGGGAAAGCGAAGACCTCGGCGGGCTGCTGGTCGAACTGCGCTTGCCGCGCGCGGAGTGAACACGGCGCGAAGGGTTTCTTAGCCGCCCGCGTTGTAGGGGCGAAGACATAAACGCAAACAGGCCATTTGCGAACCTATGCACACTGCGACCGAGCCCGCTCCTGCCGTCAGGTCCGCCCCGCCGCCGGGCGACGATGCGGCGTGGGCGGCCCGGCTGGCGGCACGCGATCCGGCGGCTCTGCGCGAGATGATCGCGCGGCATGGGACGGCGCTCCACCGCGTCGCCTATCGCATGACCGGCGACGCGCACGAGGCCGAGGACATCGTGCAGGAGGCGATGCTGCGCTTGTGGGACAACGCGCCCGCCATCGCGGCGAAGCACCCTGTCGGCAGCCAGGCGGCGGCGCGGCTCAGGCTTGGCGGCTGGCTCCAGCGGGTGGCGACCAACCTCGCCATCGACCGGTTGCGTCGCGCCCGTCGCCTTTCCGGTGGCGAGGTGCCCGAGGAGGAAGATGGCGCGCCGCTCGCCGATGAAGTGATCGAGGCGGGCGAGCGTGACAATCTGGCGCGGGCGCTGGTGCTCGCGCTGCCCGAACGACAGCGCGCCGCGATCGTGCTGACCTATTACGAGGAGCTGCCCAATGCCGAGGCAGCCAAAGCGATGGATATGAACATCAAGGCCTTCGAAAGCCTGCTCCACCGCGCCAGGACGGCGCTGCGGCAGGCCCTGACGGCGCAAGGAGACGCGCCATGAGCGTGAACGAACCCGACCGGGGCAGCGGCCCCATTGCTCCCGGCTCGCCGCTCGCGCGGGTGCTGGACGGATACGGCACACCGGACCTGCCAGCAGGCTTTGCCGACCGCGTGCTCGCCGCCGCCGAGACCCGCGCTCCGCCGCTTCCCGAATTGCGCCGCCCGGCACGCAGCCGGCGCTGGCGGATCGGCCAGCGCCTTGCCATCGGGGTCGCCAGCTTCGGCGCGCTTGCGACCGCGGCGGCCGCGACCGGCGTGCTCGAACAGCTGGCGATCCCCGTGCCCTCGGCCAAGACCGTGTGGGCGAGCCTCACCGGCAGCGGTGAGGCCTCGGCCTCGGCCGCGCCCGTCGTTGACGCAGCCGTGCCCGCTTCCGCTTCCACCCCCGCTCCGATCATCATCGACGGCCCGATCGACACGCCTGAGGAACTGCAGGAGACCTTGCGCCGCGTCGATCAGGTCCGCGCTGGCCGCCGCGAGGAGCGCCGCGCGATTATCGATCAGCGCATCAAGTCCGAGATCGAGCGCCGCCGCGCCGCGGGCCTGCGCGTCCCCACGCCCGAGGAAGAGGCGCGGCTGCGCGCCCGGATCGAACAGGCCGTCACGGCCCGCGAACAGCGCGCCGATGCCGCAGCCGCCGCGCGGCGCGAGGCGATGCAGCGCAAGGTCGAGAACGGCGAGGCGTTGACGCGCGAGGATGTAACCGGCCGCAAGCCCGCCAGCCCCGAAGCGCGCGAGCGGTTCCGGGGCCTGCGCGACCTGCCCCCGGGCGAGCGCGCCAAGGCCTGGCGCGAAATGACGCCCGAGGAGCGCCGCGCGCTCGCCGAGGAACTGCGCGCCCGCCGCGCGGCACGGCTGCCCCAGCAACCCGCACCCGAACCCGCGCCCACGCCCGCGCCCGCGCCTGCACCGGAAGCCTCGCCTCCCGCCGAGTGAAAAAACCTCCCTTTGCGCGAAGGGCAATCGTGGCTGCGGCGTTGAAGTAATGTCACCGGCAGCGACCCCGCTTCCACCGCCGGGACAGATCAACGCTCTGATACCACGGAGGAATGTGACGATGCTCAAGACCCCGATGATGATCGCCTCGCTTGCCGCGCTCGCGCTTGCTGCGCCGCTGGCCGCGCAGGACAAGACCCGCACCAAGACCTACGAAGGTCCCAACGCCACCGCCAGCCAGACCACCACGGTCAACCCCGAAACCGGCACCGCCACCCGCGACCGCGCGGTGACCAACGTCAACACCGGCCAGACCGCCACCAGCAGCGCCGTGCGCCAGCGCACCGAGACCGGATCGACCATCGGCGTCGTCCAGACCGGCCCGAACGGCGGCACCCGCAGCCTCGAAGGCGAGCGCGTGCGCACCGAGGGCGGCGCAACCTTCACCGGCAGCGCCACGGGGCGCGGCGGCCAGACCTACGGCCTCGCAGGCAGCCGCAGCCGTGACGGTCAGGGCAATTCGCAGGCAAGCCAGAGCGTGACCAATGCTGCGGGCGAAACCGTAGCGGCACGCGACCGCGTCACCACCCGCAGCAATGGCCAGGCCAGCACCACTGTCAACAAGACCCGCGCCGAGGGCGTCAGCCGCCCGCCGCGCGCCCGTCGCCCGCGCGGCTGACCGACCGGATTCCGCCGCTCCCGCAGGCAATGCGGCCCCGCTTGCCTGCTGACCCGAGGCGCGCGGATGTGGCGGGCGCAGGCTGGTCGGTTGCGGCTGGCCTGCGCCAACACGCTGGGGGCACGCAGCCCGGGAATTGGCTGCGTGCCCCTTTTTTGCGAGCGGGGTTCAGCGGCGGTTCAAGCCCTCCAAGCGACTGATTTCAAAAGACCGCTTGTCCGGAGGCGATGACGTGACCCGAGACCCCCGCCGCCGATAGCCGCGCCGACGCCGTGAGCCGCTTCAGCCCGCCGCCGCGCGTTCGTGGTGGCGGATCACCTCGTCGATGATGAAGCGCAGGAACTTCTCGGAGAATTCGGGGTCGAGATCGGCTTCTTCCGACAGCTTCCTCAGTCGCGCGATCTGCCGCGCCTCGCGGTCCGGGTCGGCGGGGGGAAGGGTGGCCTTCGCCTTGTACTCGCCCACGGCCTGGGTGATCCGGAACCGCTCGGCGAGCATGTGGATGATCGCCGCATCGATATTGTCGATGCTCTTGCGGAATCCCGCCAGCACGGGGTCGGGCCCAAGGTCGGGCGGGTTCGGGTGTTGCGGATCATGCGCCATCGCCTGCGAAACTAGCAGCAATTCTGCGCTTGCCAAGCACGCTGGGGCCGCCCTAGGAGCCTAGGCAGCATGAGTGCCGACATCATTCCCATGCCGCGCAAAGGCCCGACGCTCGATCCCATGCTGTCTTTGACGGCGGTCGGCATGAATTCGGTGAACGCGGTGATCCTTGACCGGATGCAGAGCGAGATTCCGCTGATCCCGCGCCTTGCCGGGCACCTCATCAGCGGCGGGGGCAAGCGGCTGCGGCCGATGCTGACGCTCGCGGGAGCAGAGCTGGTCGGCTATCAGGGCACGCGCCACCACAAGCTCGCCGCGGCGGTCGAGTTCATCCACACCGCCACGCTGCTGCACGACGACGTGGTCGACGGCAGTGAGCTTCGGCGCGGGAAGGCTGCGGCCAACATCATCTTCGGGAACCCTGCGACCGTGCTGGTCGGCGATTTCCTGTTCAGCCGCGCCTTCGAGCTGATGACCGAAGACGGCTCCCTGCGCGTCCTCTCGATCCTCAGCCGCGCCAGCGCGATCATTGCCGAGGGCGAGGTCTCGCAGCTCTCCGCCCAGCGCCAGATCAACACCAGTGAGGAACAATACCTCCACATCATCGGCGCGAAGACCGCCGCGCTGTTCGCCGCCGCGAGCCAGATCAGCGCGGTGGTGGCAGAATGCTCCGAGGAGCAGGAGCGCGCGCTCGAGGCCTATGGCCGCAACCTCGGCGTCGCCTTCCAGCTGGTCGATGACGCGATCGACTACGATTCCGACGCCGCCGAAATGGGTAAGGACCAGGGCGACGATTTCCGCGAGGGCAAGATGACCCTGCCGGTGATCCTCGCCTATGCGCGCGGGGGCGAGGAGGAGCGCACGTTCTGGAAGGACGCGATCCTCGGCCACCGCACGTCGGACGATGATCTCGCCCACGCGATCCACCTGATCGGCAAGCACAATGCGCTCGAGGACACCCGTGAGCGCGCCCGCCACTTTGCGCACCGCGCGATCGACGCGATCTCGATCTTCCCCGACGGCAAGGCGCGGGCCGCGATGGCCGAAGCTGCGCAGTTCGCGGTCGCACGCGGGCACTGATCCGTGGCCGAAGTGGCTCCGCCTGATGCGGCTTCATCGCAGCCTCAGCCAAAGCCCTCTGGCTGGACAAGCTTTCTGATCGCTAGCGGGTTTTTCGCCACGCTGTTCGGGGTGGGTGGCACCATCGCCGAAAACTGGCTCAGAAGCGATCGCGAAGCGATCTGTGCCGAGGCGCATGCCACTATGCTCGATGACCGGCTCAACCCCGACGTGCCCAAGACACTGAGGGAGCGGTACTTGAAAAAACAGGCCGAAACCGCTATACGCTGTGCAGAACTAGGAGACGATTTGTGACATTCTTCGAATCCCTGACCGTGATCGGGCTTCTTATGATGTCGGTTGGCGCAGTGCTGCGCTGGACTCAGAAGTCCGCCTAGTCTTACCGTTTGTCCGTTACTGCGCTCCCGGTTGGGGCGATCCTGCCTGATGTGATTGCTGCGCTGGCGGGCGAGGGCGCCGGTGTGCTGATCGCGCCTCCCGGAGCCGGGAAAACGACGGCGGTCGCACCCGCTCTGCTAGGCGAGGCTTGGTGCGACGGCCAGATCATCATGACCTCCCCCCGCCGCGTCGCTGCCCGCGCTGCTGCCGAGCGCATGGCGGAGATGCTGGGTGAGAAGCCGGGCGAGACCGTGGGCTACATGACCCGGCTCGACAGCAAGGTATCGGCCCGCACCCGCATTCTGGTGGTGACCGAAGCCATCCTCGTGAACCGGCTGGTCGACGATCCCGAACTCCCCGGCGTCTCCGCCCTGCTGTTCGACGAGGCGCACGAACGCGCGCTCGACAGCGATCTCGGCCTTGCGCTTGCGCTCGAGACCCGCGCCGTGTTGCGCGATGATCTGCGGGTGCTGGTGATGTCCGCCACCATCGACGGCGCGCGCTTCGCCCGGCTGCTGGGCGATGATGCGCAGGTGATCGAGAGCGAGGGGCGCAGCTTTCCGCTGACGATCAAATGGCTTGGCGGTGATGCTTCGCAGGGCATCGAAGACCGGATGGCGGCCGCGATCATGACCGCATGGCGCGAGGAGGCGGGCGATATCCTCGCCTTCCTCCCCGGCGTGCGCGAGATCGATCGGGTGCGCGAGCGGCTGGAGGCGCGCCTCCCGGACACGCCGATCCATGCGCTCCACGGTCAGATCGAGCCCGCCGCCCAGCGCGCCGCGATCCGCCGCGATCCTGAGGGCCGCCGCCGCATCGTGCTCGCGACAGCGATTGCCGAAACCTCGCTCACCCTCGATGGGGTGAACGTGGTGGTCGACAGCGGCCTCGCCCGGATCGCCGAGTTCGACCGTGCGGCGGGCACCACCCACCTCGTCACCCGCCGCGCCAGCCAAGCCTCGGCGGCGCAGCGCGCGGGGCGTGCGGCGCGGCAAGGGCCGGGGGTCGCCTACCGCCTGTGGGAAGAGGCCGCGCATGCCGGGCTCCCGCCTTTCGCTCCGGCCGAGATCATGCAGGCCAACCTTGCCCCGCTGCTGCTGCGGCTGGCGAAGTGGGGGACGGAGGACCCGGCAGCTCTGGCGTGGCTCGATCCGCCGCCCGAGGCATCGGTGGCCGCCGCGCGCCGGGCGCTCGAGGCCTTGGGCGCGCTCGATGGGGCAGGGCGGATCACCCCGTTCGGGACCGCCATTGCGAGCCTGCCGATGTCCCCCGATCAGGCAGCGGCATTGCTGCACGGGGCAGCAGCAGGCGTCGGCGAGGATGCCGCTCGGCTGGTGATGCTCTTGCAGGAGCGCGGGCTTGGCGGGCGGGGTGAGGACCTGATGCAACGCCTCGTCCGCTGGCGCGGCGACCGCGCGGTGCGCAGCAGCGCGGCTGCGGGCATCGCCAGGGGCTGGGCGGGGCAGGCAGCGCGGCTCTCCGGCGTGATGGGCGAGAGCCCCGCGCAGGACGCGGCCGAAGCCCTCGCGCTTGCCCGCCCCGACTTCGTCGCCCGCCGCCGCGACCCTTCCGGCGAACACTGGCAGAGTGTCGGAGGACGGGGCTACATCCTCGACCCCGCCTCGCCCCTCGCGCGCGCCGAGTGGATCGTCGTCGGCGACGCGCAAGGACAAGCCAAGGGCGCGCGCATCACCGCAGGGGCGGAGATCGCCCCCGAACGCATCGCCGCGCTGTTTGCGGGCGAGCTTCAGGAGCGCGTCACAACCCGCTGGAACAGCGAGAAGAACCGCGTCGAGGCAAGGCGCGAACGCCGCCTCGGCGCGATCGTGCTGGCGAGCGTGCCCGAACCCGCGCCCGATCCCGCACTGCTTGTGGATATCCTTGTGGAGAAGGCGCTGGAGAAGCTGGGGGAGTTGCTCCCCGGGGGCTTTCTCGCGCGTGCCCGCTTTGCCGGGATCGAGGCGCTCTCGCCCGAAGCCTTGCGCGCGGGCGCTGCCGAGTGGCTCGCCCCGCTGCTTGCGGGCCGCCGCGATCTCGACCTTCCTCCGCACCGCTTTGCCGAAGCCGCGCTTGGCCTGCTCGACTGGAACGCGAGAGCCGCGCTCGACCGCGCCGCGCCCACGCACTTCACTTCGCCTGCCGACACCCGCCACGCGATCGACTATGCGGGCGACGACGCCCCGAGCGTCGAGGTGCGGGTGCAGGGGGTCTTCGGGCTCGATACCCACCCGATGATCGGCAGCACCCCGCTGCTCCTCAAGCTTACCAGCCCCGGCGGTCGCCCGGTGCAATCGACCCGCGACCTGCCCGGCTTCTGGCGCGGCAGCTGGCGCGACGTGGTGAAGGACATGAAGGGCCGCTACCCCAAGCACCGCTGGCCCGACCAGCCGTGGCTCGAAAAGCCGAGCCTGAAGACCAAAAACGCCTTCAACGGCAGCGATTCGTGATCTAAGGGGCAGGGCATGAGCGCCCGCATCTATCAAAAGCCAAAGCATGCCATGCAGTCCGGCAAGGCCCATACCGATGAATGGGTGCTGGAGTTCGCGCAGTCGGAGGCCCGCTTCGCCGATCCGCTGATGGGCTGGACGGGCAGCGCCGACACCCAGTCGCAGGTGCGCCTCACTTTCCCCGACAAGGACGCCGCGCGCGCCTATGCCGAGAAATACGGCATCCCCGCGCGCGTAATCGCTACTCCGCCCAAGCGGCTCAAGCTGCAGGCCTACGCGGATAATTTTCGTTAGGCCCTCAAGCGCCGGGCGGCGGGCGTCCGCCCGCCTTGGCTACGCGGCATAAGCCGCGACGCGCGTTCGCGCTTGCGGCCCCTCGGGCCGATTGCTGCTACAATCGCTGTTGAATTTCGTGTCGGCTCGCGCCATATGCCCAATCGGGAGTCGGGTGGACGTTTGCGTCCGCTCACCGTGTCAGGGCCGGAAGGCAGCAGCACAGGTGGATTGCGGCGGGTCGCCCGGCTCCTTTTTCACGCATTCTCGGGCGCATGACCGGCACTGACGCGCATGCGTTCGCGCGCGGCATTGCGCGATCCGGTGGCAGGCACAAGCCCGGCAAAGCGCCCCAGCCCGAAGGCCGGCATGTTCCCATAGACCGTCTCGTGCGCCCCGGCTGCCACGGCATAGGTCTCGTGGTAGATCCCGACCGTTCCGTCATTGCCGATCGCCTTGTTGAAGGCGGTCCAGGCCGGCCAGTGCTGCGCCTCGCGGTCGCGGGCATAGGCTTCGAGCGCATCGAAATCGCGCCAATATTGCAGCAACAGGATCTGGCGCGGCGAACACAGCGCAAATTCAGTGCCGAGGAAGCCGCTCTCGGGATTGCTGGAGAGCTCGCGCAGCATCGGCCCCATTGCCCTGAACACCGGCAGCCATTTGCCGACCTTGTGGAAATGGTTGATCCGCATGCCGATCAGGAACACGACCAGTGGCCCTTCGTGATTGTCGGTCATGCGACCCGGAATGATCGTCATGGCTTGCACCCCTTTCCTGACCAGTTTGATTGCAAAATGCAACTTATGTCAAGATTTGCGGTGGTGATGACCCCTTGCAAGCCTTCGACATTGGCGCAGGCGCAGCCTAAGGTGGAGGGGTGATGAGCGATTCCGATCCCGAACTGCCCGAGGAAGACACCGGGCCGACCGCCGCCGAGCTCGAGGCGGCGGGGCAGAGCGCTCTGTTCGGTGATCCCGTGCCTGCGCCGGAAGCGGCCACGCCAGCGGTTGCGCCCGTGGAACTCCCGCCAGTGCCTGCGCAGCCCCCTCGCAGCACCGGTCAGGCCTACCGCGTGCTCGCCCGCAAATATCGCCCGCAGACCTTCTCCGAGCTGATCGGGCAGGAGGCGATGGTGCGCACGCTCGCCAATGCCATCGCCCGCGACCGGCTGGCGCACGCTTTCCTGATGACCGGGGTGCGCGGGGTCGGCAAGACCTCGACCGCGCGGCTTATCGCCAAGGCATTGAACTGTGTCGGGCCAGACGGGCAGGGCGGGCCGACGATCGACCCCTGCGGCGTGTGCGAGCCCTGCACCGCGATCGCCGAGGGCCGCCATATCGACGTGATCGAGATGGACGCGGCCTCCAACACCGGCGTCGATGATGTGCGCGAGATCATCGAACAGGTGCGCTATGCGGCGGTCTCGGCGCGCTACAAGATCTATATCATCGACGAAGTCCACATGCTGTCGCGCAATGCTTTCAATGCATTGCTCAAGACACTTGAGGAGCCGCCGCCGCATGTGAAGTTCCTGTTCGCCACCACCGAGGTCGACAAGCTGCCCGTGACGGTCCTGAGCCGCACCCAGCGCTTCGATCTGCGCCGCATCCCCGCCGCGCTGCTCGCAGAACACTTTGCCAAGGTCTGCGCCATGGAAGGCGTCGAGGCCGAACCAGAGGCGCTCGGGATCATCGCCAACGCCGCCGAAGGATCGGTGCGCGATGGCCTGTCGATCCTCGATCAGGCGATTGCGCATGCCGACCTGGACGG
This sequence comes from Erythrobacter sp., assembly GCA_013822695.1. GTDB lineage: Bacteria > Pseudomonadota > Alphaproteobacteria > Sphingomonadales > Sphingomonadaceae > Erythrobacter. The sequence continues at coordinate 14,126 of PNKW01000069.1, forward strand.
GGAGGGCAAGGTCGCCGCAAGCCGTGTGCGCGACATGCTTGGTCTTGCCGACAAGAGCGCGCAGCGCCGCTTGCTCGGGCACCTTTTGTCAGGCGATGCCAAAGCCTTGCTTGCTGCGGTTGACGAACAATATGCGCTCGGGGTCGAACCGCTCGCGCTGATGCGGGCGCTGATGGACCTCGTCCACCGCGTTACTCTGGCGCAGGTCTCGGGCGGCGAGCCCGATGCGCCCGCCGAGGACGAGCGCGCCGCACTGGCCGAATTCGCCGCGCGGCTCGGGGCGGCGGAATTGCACCGCCTGTGGCAGCTGCTGCTCAAGGGGCACGACGAGGTCCGCACCGGACCCGACCCATTGGTCTCACTCCAGATGGCGTTGCTGCGTATCCTCCATGCCGCACAGATGCCCGACCCGGGCAAGCTCGCGCGGCGGATCGAGGAGCTTGCGGCGAGCGGCCTCGCAGCTGCGCCCGCTTCCCCCGGCGCCGCACCGGCACCCGCGCCCGTCGCCGCCGCCCCGCAGCAAGGCTGGGCCGCGCTGGTCGAGGAAGTCGACCGCGCGGGCAAGATGCATGTCGCCGAGATGATGCGCAGCCGGGTGCGGGTGATCGAGCTCGGCTCCGACCTGCTGATCTACGAACAGGCGGACAAGTTCCCCGATGATCCCGGCGCCGAAATCCGGCAGGCCCTGTTCGAGGTCACCCAGCGCCGTTGGCGTGTGGAGCGCGGCACCGGCACTGCGCAGCCCTCCTTGCGTGAAGCTGCCGAGGCCGAAGCCGCCGCCAAGGACGCGCGCATCCGCTCCGACCCGTTGGTCAGGGCCGCCTTCGAAGCCTTCCCCGATGCCGAGCTGCTGGACGCTCCCCTCAAGGCCGCAGCGGGATCGGGAAGCCCCCCGTGGAATTGATGGAGTCCCCCTTATGAAGTCGATGGAAGAGATGATGGCCGCCGCCCAGAAGGCCGCCGAGACCATCCAGAAACAGATGAACGAGATGCAGGTGAAGCTCGACTCGATCGAGGTCGAGGGCACGGCGGGCGGGGGCCTCGTCAAGGTCCGCGCCAGCGCCAAGGGCCGCATCCTGGGCGTCGCGATCGATGACAGCCTGATGAACGTGGACGACAAGCAGATCCTCGAGGATCTGGTCGCTGCCGCCTTCAACGACGCACGCGACCGGGCGGACCGGGTCTCGGAGCAGCAGATGAAGGACATGCAATCCTCGATGGGGTTGCCGCCGGGCTTCAATCTGCCGGGTCTGGGATGAGCCGAGCCTAGATCACCTTGCGCCCGAAGCCCCCATGCGCGGGGGTGCGGACGGGACCGGGATGGCGGGGCGAGGGCGCTGCATGGGATTCAGGCTCCGCCTCTTCGCGCGCCTTGCGCTGCTCCATATAGCGCGCAAAAGCCTCGTCGGCATCGAAGTCCGAGACCGGCTCGGCATCCTCGGCAAAGCGGCGGCCCGCCTGTGGCTTGCGATAGGTCTTGCCCGTCGCGACGCCCCACAGATCGCCGACCGCGCTGCGCAGGCCGCGCCAGATGCAGATATTGCCCGCCGCCACCATCAGCAGCTTGGGGAGGGTGCCCGCCAGACCCGTGGTCATGATCGCCTGGGGTGCGCCGCCGCCATGCAGCGCCACTGCGGCAATGTTGAGGCCGAGGCCGCAGGCAATCCAGGTCACCGTCTTCATCGCGCGTCGCTCCGGTTCGCACGGCTCGCAGAATAGCGGGTGAGGGTTAACGCCCGGTGCTCGCGGTGAAGCGTTCCACAGCTTCTCCGGCAAAAGCCATTGCGAGGCCTGACGGGCGCACCCATATTCGCATCAAAGGCGTAGCGCCCCTGCCGCCTGCTGGAATGTGAAACATGACTCAGACCTTCCCTCTCCTTCCCTTGCGCGACATCGTTGTCTTCCCCGGCATGGTCGTGCCCCTGTTCGTGGGGCGCGAGAAATCGGTGGCCGCGCTCGAGGCGGCGATGGAGGCGTCCAAGGATATCGTCCTGCTCGCCCAGCTCGATCCGGGCTGCGACGATCCCGAGGGCGATGACCTGTATGATGTCGGCGTGATCGCGCAGGTGCTCCAGCTGCTCAAGCTGCCCGACGGCACGGTGCGCGTGCTGGTCGAGGGCAAGACCCGCGCGCGCCTGTCGGCGCTCGAGGATGTCGGCACGCATCTGCTCGCCGAGGTCGAGACGATCGAGCCCGAGACCGTCTCGGGCAGCGAGGTTACCGCGCTGATGCGTCAGGTGACCGAGCAGTTCGGCGAATACGTCAAGCTCAACAAGAAGATGGGCGAGGATGCGGGCATCGATCTGTCCGAGGTCGATGATGCCGGCCAGCTCGCCGACACCATCGCCGCAGCGATCAGCGCCAAGGTCTCCGACAAGCAATCGCTGCTGACCGAGGGCAATCCGCTGAAGCGCCTCGAACTCGTCATGGCCTTCATGGAAGGCGAGCTGTCGGTCCTCCAGGTCGAACGCCGCATCCGCGGCCGCGTGAAGCGCCAGATGGAGAAGACCCAGCGCGAATATTACCTCAACGAGCAGTTGAAGGCGATCCAGTCGGAGCTTGGCGGCGGCGATGACGGGGAGGGCGGCAACGAGATCGCCGAGCTCACCGAGAAGATCGAGAAGACCAAGCTTTCCAAGGAAGCCAAGGCCAAGGCGCTGGCGGAGCTGAAGAAGCTGCGCTCGATGCAGCCGATGAGCGCCGAGGCGACGGTGATCCGCAACTATCTCGATGTGCTGCTCGGCCTGCCGTGGGGCAAGAAGTCG
>PNKW01000070.1 GCA_013822695.1 Erythrobacter sp.
CTCCACCCGGTCAGCGCGCCGAGCTCTTCGGACAGCTGGCCGAACTCCGGAATGCCGCCCCGCCCCAGATCGAGCCTCTCCAGCCCTGCCAGGAAGGCGCTGCACGCGCGGCCCGGCAGCACCTCCATCTGGCGGGCGAAGAGATCGTTCCACACCGCGTGGTCTTCGGCCGTGTAGGCGGTCTGCGCGGGCTCAAGCCAGTCCTCGCCGACATGCGCGGGCCGCGCGAGCGGGGCGGTAAAGACATCGGCCGCCATGTCTGGCAGGGTGGCAAAATCGGGCTGGGGGTCTGCGAGAGTCGCCATGGTTTCAGATGCTACTACTTTCGCAGGGGCTGGACAATGAAAGGGGGACAAGGATGGGCATCAAGCGCAAGGATTATGAGGCGGCGCTCGAACCGCTGACGCTCGAACTGGTGAGCATGGCGCGCTGGGTCAAGGCCAGCGGTGCGCGCGTGGTGGTGCTGTTCGAGGGCCGCGACACCGCGGGCAAGGGCGGCGCGATCACCGCTGTGCGCGACAGCCTCAACCCGCGCCAGTGCCGCACCGTGGCGCTGGGCAAGCCCACCGAGGCCGAGATGGGCCAGTGGTACTTCCAGCGCTACATCGCCCACTTGCCCACCAAGGGCGAGATCGTGCTGTTCGACCGGAGCTGGTACAACCGCGCCGGGGTCGAGAAGGTGATGGGCTATGCCGACGCAGGCCAGGTCGAGGCGTTCCTCAAGGCCGTGCCCGCGTTCGAAAAGCTGCTGGTGGATGATGGCATCCTGCTGTTCAAATACTGGCTCGCCGCCGATCAGGCGCAGCAGGAGGAGCGCCTGCGCGAACGGCTCGAGGATCCGCTGAAGCGCTGGAAGCTCTCCCCCATCGATCTGGCCGCGCGGGAGAAATACGACGATTACACCAAGGCGCGCGAGGCGATGCTGAAGGCGACCCACACGGAACATGCGCCGTGGACTTTGGTGGACTTCAACGACCAGCGGCGCGGCCGGCTGACGCTGGTCCGCGATCTGCTCAGCCGCGTTCCGGACACCCACGAGGAGCCCGAGGCAATCGACTTTCCCGAGCTTGGGCGGAAGCCTGCGAAGGAGAAGTTCAAGGTGCTCAAGCCGATTGCGGGTTGGGAGGGGTGAGCCTGCCTTCTCCCCTCCCGCTTGCGGGAGGGGGGCTAGAGCGCCGCGCTCGCCGCCGTCACCTGCCGCCCGTCGCCCGCGAAGGCTGCCAGCTCGTAGCCATCATCCTTGGCGCGCATCACCAGATGCAGCGCCTCGCCCGCGATGGCGGGCGAGAGGCCGCGGAAGTCGAAGCTGCGCAGGCGGTTCTCGCCCAGCTCCCGCGCGGCGAGTTGCAGCAACAGGCTCGCGGTCAGAGGGCCGTGCACCACCAGGCCGCGATAGCGCTCCACCCCTTCAGCATAGGGCGCATCGTAATGGATGCGGTGGGTGTTGAAGGTCAGCGCCGAGTATCGGAACAGCAGCCGCGCGTCGGGGGTGAGGGTGTGGGTCGCCTCCCATCCCGAAGGATCGAACGCGCCATCGCCCGGCGGCGGGGGCGAGAGCGGTGCATCGGGCGCGGCGGCGTCGCGGTAGACCAGCGTCTGGGTCTCGATCACCGCAATGGTGCCGTTGGCCTTGGTGACATGCTCGACATCGACGAAGGCGAGGCGGCCCGAGCCCCCGTCCTTCTCGCTCACCGAGGCGACGCGGCTGGCGCGCTCGATCACCGCGCCGATGGCGATGGGGGCATGGAAGGCGATCTTCGAGGAAGCCCACATCCGGCGCGGCATCGGGAAGGGCGGCAGGAAGCTGTTGGGGCTGTCGTCACGCGCGGGATGCCCGTCTTCGCCGAGCTTGGCGGTGGGGGCCTCGGGGGTGCACAGGGCAAAGTGGATGCCCTGCGGCATGATTGGCGGTTGGGGGCGGACGAGGCCGAAGGTGGCGAGCCAGCGGCCGGCAAGCCCTTCGTCGAGCCGGTCGGTGGCACGGGTCTCGCGCCCGATCCACGCCTCGAAACTCATGCCGCCCGCTCGAACACCGCCGCGATGCCTTGCCCGCCGCCGATGCACATGGTCTCCAGCCCGTAGCGCACGCCGCGCCGGTGCATCTCGTGCGCCATATCGGCGAGGATGCGCCCTCCGGTCGCGCCGATGGGGTGGCCGAGGCTGATGCCCGAGCCGTTGACGTTGAGGATCTCGCGGCGGCTGTCGTCATCGCTCCACCCCCAGCCCTTGAGCACGGCGAGCACCTGCGGCGCGAAGGCCTCGTTGAGTTCGACCATGCCGATATCGTCCCACGAGTAGCCGCGCCGTTCGAACAACCGCTCCACCGCAGGCACCGGGCCGATCCCCATGCGCGAAGGATCGCACCCTGCCGCCGCCCAGCCGCCGAACCACAGCATCGGGGTGAGGCCCAGTTCTTCGAGCTTGTCCTCGGCAACCACCAGACAAGCGGCGGCCGCATCGTTCTGCTGGCTGGCATTGCCCGCAGTGACGATGGCCTCAGGGTCGCGGCGCAGGTCGATGGGAGCGAGCTTGCCGAGGGTCTCCATCGAGGCATCCGTGCGGTAACCCTCGTCATGGTCGAAGATCACCGGATCGCCGCGCCGCTGCGGGATCGCAACGGGGACGAGCTGTTCGGCGAACCTGTTTTCCGCCCACGCGCGCGCAGCATTCTGGTGCGAGCGGACCGCAAAAGCGTCAGCCTCCTCGCGGGTAATGCCGTAATCCTTGGCGAGGTTCTCGGCGGTCTCGATCATGCCGGTAATGACGCCGAAGCGCTCGACCGGCTGGCTCATCACCCGGCCCCGCGACAATCGGTCGTGGAGCACCATGTCCCCCATGCGCACGCCCCCGCGCGCGGCGAGGGTGTAATGCTCGACGTTGGACATGGACTCGACCCCGCCCGCGACCACCACATCGGCCATACCGGTCTCGACCATCATCGCCGCCGTCGCGACGGCCTGCACGCCCGATCCGCAGCGCCGGTCGAGCTGGAAGCCGGGGACTTCGATGGGGAGCCCCGCCGCGAGCCAGCTCCAGTGGCCGATCGCAGGCGCCTCGCCATTGCCGTAGCCTTGCGAGAAGACGACGTCGTCGACCCGCGCCGGATCGATGCCGCTGCGCTCGATCAGCGCCTTGAGGATCACCGCGCCCAATTCGCCTGCGTTCATGTTCGAAAGCCCGCCGAGGAACTTGCCCACCGGGGTGCGCAGGGGGGTGCAGATGGCGGCGCGTCTGGTCATTGGGAATCCTTGTCAGAAAGGGCCACAGTCCCCGCATCGACCAGCTTGCCGATTGCGCCCGAGGAGAGGCCGAGTTTGTCGCTGAGCACCTCTTCCGAATGCTCGCCGAGATAGGGTGCGGGCGCGGGGGCACCCGCATCGCGGCCCGGCAGGTTCACGAAGGAGCGGGTGGCGGGATAATCGAAGCCGCTCGGGTTGGCGGGTGCAGGGCCGAAGAGCGGGTTGTCTGCTACCAAGACCGGGTCATTCGCAGCTTCGAAGGCGGTGCGATAGCGTTCAAAGGTGCAGGTCTCGGCCGTCATGCGGGCTTCGAGCGTGGCGTAATCCATCGCGTCCGCGGCGCTCTGGAACAGCGCGAACAGCGCGGCGCGGTGCTGGAAGCGGGGGGTGTCGCCATCGGCGAAGCGGACGCCGTGCTGCGCTTCAAGCGCGGCAATCCCGGCCTCGACCCCGAAGGCCTTGACGAGCCCGCTCCACTGCTTGGGCGTCAGCGCGGCGACCATGAAGCGGACGCCGTCCCGGCTGCGGAAATCGCGCCCGAACGCGCCCCAGATCGCATTGCCCAATCGCTCGCGGTCCCCGCCGCGGTAGAGCACCTCGGCGAGCAATCCGGCGTTGGCCATGGTGCCGATGGCAACGTCGCCCAGCGGCAGGCGCACTTCGCTGCCCTCGCCCGTGCGGTCGCGGTGGCGCAGCGCGGCGAGCATGGTGAAGGCGCCATAGGCCCCGGTAATGAAATCCCACGCGGGGAGCACCTGATTGACCGGCGGAGCGGTGGCCGGGTCCCACTCCTCCGGCCCGCACATCAGGGGGTATCCGGACGCGGCGTTCACCGTGAAATCCATCGCCTGGCGCCCGTCATGCCAGCCCATCACGCGCAAGGAGATCATGTCCATGCGCTTAGCGGCCATCGCAGCGTGGCTCAGAAAGCTCTGTTCGGGCAGGTTGGTGATGCACTGGCCGACCTTGGCGGCCAGCTCCACCAGCAATTCGCGCCCCTCGGAGGATTGCAGATCGAGCGCGACCGACTTCTTGGCGCGGTTCAAGTTCTCCCACGAGAGCGAGCGCCCTTCACGGGTCAGCATATAGCGGTTGTAATCGAGCCCGCCCGCCTTGTGGTCGACGCGGATCACCTCCGCGCCCAGCTGCGCGCAGTAAAGCCCCGCGGTGGGCGAGGCGACGAAGCTGGAAACCTCTACGATGGAGAGGTCATCGAGAAGATTATACATTCTCTCTCCACTCGCGCAGCATGTGCTTGGCGATCTGGAGCTGGAGGATCTGCGTCGTGCCTTCATAGATGCGGTAGATGCGCGCATCGCGGAAGAAGCGTTCGGCGTCGTACTCGGCGAGATACCCGGCGCCGCCGTAGATCTGCACCACGCGGTCAACCACGCGGCCGCACATCTCGCTGGCGAAGACCTTGAAGGCGGCGGCCTTGACCAGAATGTTCTCGCCCCGGTCGGCCCGCGCCGTCACGTCCTTCATCATCGCCTCGGCGGCGTAGATCTCGATCTCGCTGTCGGCGAGCATCTGCTGGATCAGCTGGAAGTTCGCGATGGGCTCGCCAAACGCCTTGCGCTCGTTGGCATAGCGCAGGGCGGAGTCGAGCGCGCGCCGCGCGTAGCCCGTCGCTGCCGCGCCCACCGAGATACGCCCGTTGTCGAGGCTCTTCATCGCGAAAACGAAGCCCTTGCCGGTCTCGCCGCCCAGCAGCGCATCCCCCGGCACGCGCACATCGTCGAGCATGATGTCGGAGATGTGCGAGCCGCTCTGGCCCATTTTCAGGTCGGGCGAGCCGGTCGAAACACCCGGCGCGTTCATCGGCACGAGGAAGGCGCTGACATGGGCGTTCTTGGGCAGCGCTTCCTTGCTGGTGCGCGCCATGATGAGGGCCACATCGGCGTGGGGGGCGTTGGTGATGTAGCGCTTGGTGCCGTTGAGGATCCAGCCGTTGCCGTCGGGATCGGGGACGGCGCTGGTCGCAAGGCCCGCAGAATCGCTGCCCGAGCCGGGTTCGGTCAGGCCGAAGCAGGCGATCTTCCCTTCGGCAATCTTCGGATACCACTCGGCCTTCTGCGCCTCGGTCGCGCCGTTCTTGAGCGCGCTCGCGAACATCCCGACATTGATCGAGAAGATCGACCGGTACGCGGGTGCGGCATAGGCCATGATGTTCACGACGCGCGCATATTGCGTCATGTTGAGCCCCGCGCCGCCATATTCCTCGGGCACCGAGAGGCCGAACAGGCCCATTTCGCGCATCTCGTTCACGATTGCTTCGGGGATACGATCCTCGGCAATCACTTGCGCCTCGGCGGGGATCAGCCGCTCGCGGACATAGCGGGCGAGCTGTTCGGCGAATTGCTCGAAGGTCTCCTCGTCCATGCCCGGGTTGGCCGGCGCGGCGAGATTGGCGGGGGCGTTCATTGTCCTGGCATCCTTGTGAGGGGGCGCCTCGCCCGCCTAACGGCGGGCCTCGGCGGCGTCGCCTGTCATTTCGGCAGGCGCATCGGTGGGCAGGGCTTCGGGCGGGAGGCGGCGCTCGTCGAGCATGCTCGCCGCCTCGTCCAGCGCCTTGGCCTCGCCCGGGCTGACCGCGCCGGCCTCGCGCGCCTCCTCGCTCCCGCAGCCGGCAAGCGCGAGCGCCAGAGCGGCGGCGAGCAGGGGGGCGCGGGGCACGGGGCGGGCCTATTCGGGCGCGTCTTCGCCTTCGCCCGCCGCCTCGAGCGCCTTGCCCGCAACCGCCGCTGCGGCATCGCCCGCAGCGGTTGCGCCGGGCTCGGGCACGACCGGCTCGGGCGCGTCGGTGGCGGTGGCGGACGGATCGGCGACCGGCGCATCGGTGATCGGCTCGAGCGCGCTGTCGGCGGGCATCTCGACCGTATCGGCGCTCGCCTCGGACGAGGCATCGTCGGCGCTGCCGCAAGCGGCAAGGGTCAGGGCGGCGGCAGTCAGGGCAGTAAGGCTCAAAAGCTTGCGCATGGCTCGGGTTCTCTCCTGTCGCGCGGATGCGGGGCATAGCGCCTTCGACCGCGATTATGCGAGGGGTTTAGCCATGCCTTGCCCCGCCCGCCAAGTGCCAAATGGGCACACCCGTCTTGCAAGCGATGGGGAAGGGCCAAGAGGCGTGATATTTGCCTGCGCATGATCAAGGAAGCCATCCGTTCGCTCCGCGGTGTCCTCGCGCTTCTCGGCGCAGCCGCCCTCCTGTCCTCGGGAGTGAGCGCGCAGCCCGTGCCCGATGCCTTCACTGTCGCCGAGACCGGCCAACGTTTCGCGACGCTTCAGGACGCGGTCAATGCCATCGGGCAGGGCCGCGGTACGATCCGCATCGCGCCCGGCACCTACCGCCAATGCGCGGTGCAGGAAGCGGGCGTGATCGTCTACGAGGCGCCTGAGCCCGGCAGCGTCACCTTCACCGCCCGCTCGTGCGAGGGCAAGGCGGCCTTCGTGCTGCGCGGCGTGGGCGCGGAGATCAGGGGGATCACCTTCTCCAACCTGCGCGTGGCCGACGGCAACGGGGCAGGGATCCGGCTCGAGAAGGGCGCGCTCAACGTCGCCTATGCGCGGTTCGAGAACAGTCAGCAGGGCATCCTCACCGCCGATGACCTCGCGAGCCGCATCTTCATCACCCGCTCGACCTTCACCGGGCTTGGCACCTGCGAAAACGCGGCGGGCTGCGCGCATTCGATCTATATCGGCAATTACGGCTCGCTCACCGTGCGCGAAAGCCGGTTCGAGCGCGGCATGGGCGGCCACTACGTCAAGGCGCGCAGCCGCGAGGTCAGAATCGAGAACAACAGCTTCGACGACGCGAACGGCAAGGCGACCAACTACATGATCGACCTGCCCGCGGGCAGCATCGGGCGGATTGCCGACAACTGGTTCGTGCAGGGCAGTGACAAGGAGAATTACTCCGCCTTCATCGCGCTGGGCGCTGAGGAGCTGCTGCACCCCTCGGACGGCCTTGAGGTCGCGAACAATGAGGCGCGCTTTGTGCCCGGCCTGTCGCGCAGCAGTACCTTTCTCGCCGACTGGACCGCCAGCCGCGTGGTGATGCAGGGCAACCGCATCGCGGGCGGGATCAAGCAGTACGAACAGCGCTAATGCGCGCCGCTCGGGCGCACGGTCAGCTGGCGGGCGGGTTTTCCTCGAAGGTGATGTCAACCTCCACGCCGAGCTCGGCCGCGATTGCTTTTGCCCGCTCGACCACTGCGCGCCCGCGTCCGGGTGGCAGCTGGTCGGCAACCGCTTCGAGGCTTTGCTGGGCCTCCTCGTTGCCCATGGCGGCGGAGGCGAGGAACCAAGCGACGGCCTCCTCCACATTCTGGGCGACGCCCTCGCCGAGGTAGAACATGATCCCCACCCCGCGCACGCCGTGAGGGTGGCCGAGTTTGGCGGCGGCGAGGTAGTTGGCCATCGCCCCGGTGTGGTCCTTGGGCGTGCCGCGCCCGGTCGCCTGCATCACCGCGAGGCTGACCATCGCCGCGGGAAAATTGCGATCCGCTGCATCACGGAACAGGGCGACCGCCTCCTCGGGACTGCCCTTCACCGCGCCGCCATCGATCAGCACGCCAAGCCGCCACGCCGCATGGTTGTCGCCCCCGTCCGCCGCCTTGCGGTAATGCTCGGCGGCCTTTCTGAGATCGACCTTGCGACCCCTGCCAGTCTCGTGGAACCATCCCAGCCAGTCCTGCCCGTCGGCATCGCCGCGCTTGGCTGCGGCGCGGGCGAGGTCATAGGCCGCATCGACCTTTCCCTCGGAGACGAGCACTTCGATTTGCTCGTCGAGCGTCGGCAAGGTGTTGGCGGCGGCGAGGGTGAGAGCCAAGGCGAGAATCAGAGCACGCATCATGGGGCTCTCCGGTTGCAGAGCCGTTATGGTCGGACAAAAGGTAGGCCTGCGCAAGGGGTTGCGACAGGCCGGCGGGGCAGCGCTAAAGCGCGCGGAAGGCGGGGGCGTAGGTCACTTCGCCCTCCGGAAGGTCGCCCGTCAGCACAAGGCACTGGAAATACTCCGGCGGGGTGCCGGGGTAGCGCAGTTGCGGCTCGTGGCGGAAGCCGAAGCGACCGTAGTAATCCGGGCTGCCGAGCAGCACGATCCCCGCCGCCCCGTTCTCACGCAAGGTCGCAATGCCCTGCCGGATCAGCGCGCTGCCGATTCCCTGCCGGTGGAGTTCGGGCCAGACCGAGACCGGGCCGAGGTCGTACCAGTCGGGCGTGCCGTCGCTGATCGCGACCCGCGAAAAGGCGATGTGGCCGACGATCCGCGCCCCATCCTCGGCCACCAGCGACAGCGCGAGGTCGCCGTCGCGGCGCAGCGCGTCGACCAGATGCTGTTCGTCGCCCTCGCTGAAGGGCATGTCGCGGAAGGCCGCTTCGGTGAGGCGGTGGATGGTGGCTTCGTCGCCGGGGCGTTCGGGGCGGATGGCGATCGCGCTCACGTCAGCAAATGCCCTGACCGATCCCGCTTGGTCGCCAGATACCTTGCGTTGTGCGGGTTCTCCGGGAGCTGGTGCGGCACGCGCTCGCTCACGGTGATCCCCGCGGCTTCGAGCGCGCGGACCTTTGCCGGGTTGTTGGTGAGCAGGCGAATGGTGGTCGCCCCCAGCAGCTCGAGCATCCGCGCCGCCACGGGGAAGTCGCGCGCTTCGTCAGGGAGGCCGAGGCGCTGGTTGGCCTCGACCGTGTCGAACCCCTGATCCTGCAGGCGGTAGGCGCGCAGCTTGTTGATGAGGCCGATCCCGCGCCCCTCCTGCCGCATGTAGAGCAGCACGCCCCAGCCGCCGCTGCCTGTCGCTTCGTGCGCCATCGCGTGGAGCGCGGCGTCGAGTTGCGGGCCGCAGTCGCATTTGAGGCTGCCGAGGATGTCGCCGGTCAGGCATTCCGAATGTAGCCGCACCAGCGGCTGGCGGTCGCCGTTCTGCTTGCCGATGATCAGCGCCACGTGTTCGCGCAGGTCGGCGGTGGAGCGGAAGGCGACGATCTCGGCGTCTTCGCAGGCGCTGACCGGCAGGCGTGCGCGGGTGACGATGCGCAAGCGGCCCGCTTGCGAATAGGCGGCAAGGTCGCTGGCGGAGACGGGGAGCGCCTCGCCTGCGGCTTCGGCGTCCACCATGAAGGCGGGCAGGATCCCCGCGATCCGCGCCATTTCGAGCGCAGCAGCGGCGGTTTCGGCCCAGTCGAGCGTCACGGCCTTGAAGGGGCCCTTGAGCGGGTTGCCGAGGTCGAGCGCCGGGTCGGCGATCGGCAGGGCATCGCGCAAGGTGAAGTCCTCGCCGCCCGCGATCAGGACGGGGGCGTGGGGTACGGCGGCTTCGCGCTGGTTGGCGAGTTTGAGCGTGGCAGCGCGCGCGGCGGAGATCAGCATTTGCGGTGCGCGCGCATCCGGCGCGGTGGCGGTCTCGACGGGGAGCAGCACCGGCCCGCCCTCGAACGCCAGCGGCCACCCGTGGCGCAGCGCGTCCACGGCCTGTGCGGCACGGCGTTCGGGAGAGGGCGTCAGAGGTCGAACTCCGTGATCAGCGGGACGTGATCGGACGGCTGCTCCCATGCGCGGGCGTCCTCGAGCACGCGGTGCCCTCGCGATTGCCGCGCGACCTCGGGCGAAGCCCACATGTGATCGAGCCGCCGGCCCTTGTCGTTCTCCTGCCAGCCGGGATTGCGGTAGCTCCACCACGAATAGTAGCGTTCCGGCGCAGGGATGTGCTGGCGGCCCAGATCGACCCAGCCGTGGGCGTCTTGAAACCGGCCCAAAGTCTCCACTTCGATAGGCGTGTGGCTGACGACCTTGAGTAGCTGCTTGTGGCTCCATACGTCGCTCTCCAGCGGCGCGATGTTGAAATCGCCGACGATCAGCGTCGGGCGGTCGAGCGTGTCGGCCCACTTCGTCATCCGCCCGAGGAAATCGAGCTTCTGGCCGAACTTGGGGTTCTGATCGCGGTCGGGCATGTCGCCGCCCGCCGGGATATAGACGTTCTCGAGCCAAAGATCGCGGCCCAGCACCTCGACCCCGATGTGCCGCGCCTCGCCATTGTCCTGCCAGTCGTGGCGGGTGAGCTCGCGGATCGGCACGCGGCTGACTGTGGCAACGCCGTGGTAGCCCTTCTGCCCGCTCACCGCCTGATGGGTGTAGCCCAGCGCCGCCAATGCCTCGGCCGGGAAGAGGTGGCTCTCGCACTTGATTTCCTGCAGGCACAGGATGTCGGGCGCGGCCTCGGTCAGCAGCTTTTCGATGAGGCCGACGCGCAGGCGTGCGGAGTTGATGTTCCAGGTGGCGACGGTCAGCATGGTGGCGGACTTAGGGGCTGGAACGCGCGCCCTCAAGGGGCGAAGCGATTTGGCGACAAGGAAGGCCCTCAAGTAGCGGAGCGGTAGGGCGACGACGACTCCACGTTTCACTTTATTGTCGCATCATCGCGCGATAGGCCCCTCCGACCCCTCCGGAGACCCGCCATGATGACCCGCACCCTGCTTGCCGCCCTGCTGCTCGCGTCCGCCGCCGCCACGCCGGCGCTTGCCAAGGACCGCCGCGCCAAGCCGCCGGAAGAACCGCGTGCGAAGAACGTCATCCTCTTCATCGGCGACGGCATGGGCATCTCCACCATCACCGCCGCGCGCATCTATGACGGCCAGAAGCGCGGGGAGACGGGCGAGGAGAACCAGCTCAGCTTCGAGAAATTCCCCAACGTGGCGCTGGTCAAGACCTACAACACCAACGCGCAGGTGCCTGATAGCGCGGGTACGGCGACCGCGATGCATTCAGGGCAGAAGACCCGGATCGGGGTGCTCGGGATCGGGCCCGATGCGGAGAAGGGCGTGTGCAAGGACGCGCTCGCCCACCCGCTGCCCTTGCTGGGCGAGGAAGTGAAGGCGCGCGGGCTTGCCTTGGGGATCGTCACCACCACCCGCATCACTCACGCCACACCCGCGAGCGTCTATGCCCGCTCGGCCGACCGCGACTGGGAGAGCGACACCAATATCGCCGCCGACCAGCAGGGGCAGGGCTGCAAGGACATCGCGCTCCAGCTCGCCGAAGCGACGTTCGATGTTGCGCTCGGCGGCGGGAGCCAGATGTTCTACGGCACGAGCGGCGGTGGGCGGCGCGCCGATCCGACCGCCGATCTGCCCGCTGGCTGGGCGGCGAAGAACGGAGGCGTTGTGGTGAAGGATGCCGCCGGACTCGCCGCCGCGCCGCTGGGCAAGCCGGTGCTCGGGCTGTTCAACCCGAGCCACATGAGCTTCATGGCCGAGCGCAAGGCGGACTCGCCCGAGCCGACCCTGACCGACATGACCGCCGCGGCGATCGCGCGGCTGAAGGCCGACCCTGACGGGTTCTATCTGATGGTCGAGGGCGGGCGGATCGATCATGCGCACCACGCCGGGCAGGCGGGCTTCGCGCTTGAGGAAGCGGTCGAATTCGCCCGCGCGGTGCAGTGGGCGGTCGATCACACCGACCCGGCCGATACGCTGATCCTGGTGACCGCCGATCACAGCCATGTCTTCACGATCGCGGGTTATCCGCAGCGCGGGAATGATATCCTCGGACTGGTGGTCGCACCTCCGGGGCGCGGCGAGGATGGCGGGGACGGCAAGAGCCCGGTGCTCGCGGCAGACGGCAAGCCCTACACCACATTGGGCTATGCCAATGGCCCCGGCGCGGTGAAGGGTGAGCGGCCGGTGCCGGAGACGGGCGTCGCCGCGCGCCAGCAGGCGCTGGTGCCGACCGGCGCCGAGACTCATGCGGGCGAGGACGTTGCCCTGTTCGCCACCGGCCCGGGTTCGGACCGGGCGCGCGGGGTGATCGAGCAGAACGTGATCTACAACATCATCCGCAAGGCGCTGGGCTGGGAGAAGTGAGGGCGCACAAAAGCACCCCGGACACCAAAAACCCCCGACCCGGGGGCGATGGGTCGGGGGTTCCATGGAGCGTTCGTCACGCTTGTGCAAGACAGGCCCTTGCGAAGGGTGGGCAACAGGGGGGAAACCTCCCTTCGGCCCGCCTTGTTGAGAATGATTAGCGGCTCTTGCCTTTCACGCACATGAACGCGGCACGTTTTTTGTCGCTTTCATACAACCGTTCGTCGGGCAACCGGTTATCCCGGGCGACGAGCCGTGCGGCGCGGGTCCTTGAAGGTGAAGGTGCTGTCGGCCACCGCCACCCCGTAACGCTGGTTTGACAGCTCGACCCGGGTGCGGTTGTTCTGCGCGTCGAGCGCGACCCAATAGGCGAGCTGCAAGCCCCCGGGCGCGGCGGCGTTGCGGGTGAAGATCAGCGTGATCATCCCGAATTCGGGCTTCTTGGGATCGCGCACCTGAACCGAGATCACGTCCTTGTTCGAGGTCGGCATCAGCTTGCCGAAGCGCTTCACGTCCTTGTCGGGATCGAACAGCGCGCCCAGCGGCGAGTTGCCGATCGGCCAGCGTTCGACCTGCGCGACCTCGTAGTCGATCACATAGAGCGACTTGCCGTTGGAGATGACGAGGAAATCGGAATTCTTGCCATAGTCGAAGCGGATCTTGCCCGGGCGCTTCAGGGTCATCACCCCGCGCAGCGCCTGGCCGTTGCGGTCGGTCTGGACGAAGTCGGCCTTCATGGTCGAGATCGACCGCAAGGCGGTGACGACGCGGTCGAGATCGGAGGCGGCGGCCTGCGCGGCGGCAGGCGCGGTCAGCGGGGCGGGACCACCCGGCGCAAGACCAAACGCAAGCGCGCCGACCCCGAGGCCGGCGGCTATGATGCGAAGCGTAAGCGATGCTGTTTTCATGCCACTGCGACTAAGGCGCGGGGCTTGAACTGTCGATGAATTATCGCGCGCGTGGCCATACAGGTTCGCGCGGGAAGCCTTACTTGATCTTGGCTTCCTTGAATTCGACATGCTTGCGCGCGACGGGGTCGTACTTGCGGAAGCTCATCTTCTCGGTGATGTTGCGCGGGTTCTTCTTGGTCACGTAGAAGAAACCAGTGCCTTCGCTCGAGACGAGGCGGATCTTGACGGTGGTGGGCTTCGCCATGGCGGTATCCTGTCAACTGGGTCGGCCCCTCGGGTGCGTCTCGCGGGGCTAAAAAGCAAATAGCGGCGCGCCCGGAAAGGCCCGGCACACCGCCACATGTGCGCGCCATTCGCCGATTCACGGGCAAAAGTCAATAAGGGTCACCAGTCCGAGGCGCTTGGCTTGCCGCGATTGGCCTTCACCGCGCCGCGCACCTTCTTGACCTTCAATCGCTCGGTCTTGCCGACGCGGTTGAGCCGGGTCTTTGCCCGGCGCTTGGGCTCAGTCTCCGCCTCATTCAGCAGCGCGGCCAGCTTGACCCGTGCGTCCTGCCGATTGGCCTCCTGCGTGCGGTGCGCCTTGGAGGTGACGATGAGGTCGCCGTTCCCGGCCAGCTTCGCCCCGGCCAGCTTGCGCAGCCGCGCGAACACCGGGGGCGAGAGGCGCAGGGCGTAGATATTGACCCGCAGCTCCACTTCCGTGGCGACCTTGTTGGCGTTCTGCCCGCCGGGGCCGGAGCCTGCGAGGAAGCTCTCGCTGGCAAGGCGCAGCGCGCGCGACGTCAGCGGTTCGGGCGAATCGTCATCCATCCTTCGCCCCGAGCGCAAGGAAGTCCGCAGGCAGGGCTGCGCGCGCTTCGATCGGCGTCTTGCCGGGGCGGGTCACGGTCAGGCTCTCGGCATGGAGCATCGTCCGTTTCGCCGCGCCCGCATTGCCCGCGCCATAGACCGGATCGCCCAGCAGCGGCGCGCCGAGGCCCTTCAGCGCGTGGACGCGCAGCTGGTGGGTCCGCCCGGTCTCGGGCCGGAAGCGGATCAGGCTGTGCGCGCTCAGCTCCTCGACCAGCTCCCAGTGCGAGACTGCGGGCTTGCCCTTCTTGGCCGCGATCATCCGCCAGCCCTTCTCGGCCGAACTGATCTTGGCGAGAGCGAGTTCGATGGTGCCGCTGGTGCCCGGCGGGTGCCCGGCGAGGATTGCGAGATAGGTCTTGCCCACCAGCCGCTCCTCGAAGGCCCGGTTGAACCGCGCGAGCGCCTTGGGGTTGCGCGCCAGCAGCAGGCAGCCGCTCGTGTCCGTGTCCAGCCGGTGCACGGCGACCGGCGGGCGCTGGAAACCCAGCTTCAGCGCCTCGAGATGGTCCTTAAGGCAGATGCCGCCCTTGCGCGGACGGTCGACCGCCATGCCCGAGGGCTTGTCGATCACCAGCGCCTCGCCGTCTTCGTAGAGAATGGGGAGGCTCATATCAGCACCGCTTTCATAAGGCCGCGCAGCGCGTTGCCGATCCAGAAGCCATTGGCGAGTTGATCAAGGGTAAGTTCGCCTTCGCGCGCGCGGCCCTGCGCGATCAGGCTCCCGCGCAGCACCCCGGGCAGCAGGCCAAGCGTGAGCGGCGGGGTGACGAGAACGCCGCCCGGCCCGTCGACGAAGACACTGGTCCAGCTGCCCTCGGTGACAATCCCGTCCGCGCGCACCAGCAGCGCCTCTTCGGCGCCGAGGCCGCGTGCGGCGGCCAGCGCGTCGTCATAGAAGCCGCGATCCGAAGTCTTGTGCCCCAGCCGCCAGTCGGAGGGATCGAGCGGGTGCGGTAGCGCGGCGACCTTGACCGGCTCCGCGAGCGCGGGCGGCATCGGTGCGGTCTCGAGCGCGCTCGCTCCGCTGCGCGCCACCAGCAGGCGCACCTTGGCGGGGGCATCAAGCTCGAAACACAGCGCTTGAATCTGGTTCCTCAGGGCATGGCGGTCAAAGGTGAAGCCCAGAGCCGCCGCGCTCGCCTTCATCCGCGCGAGGTGGTCTTCGAGCAGCGCGATCCCCGTGTCGGGCGCGAAGCGCATCGTCTCGATCAGGTCGCATTGCGGCGCTGCGAGGCCGGGTGCGGCGCGGCGCAGGAAGCCCGCCTTGACCTCGCACTCGCGGCGTTCCGACATCGGATCGCTGTCGGCGACGATGGCCGAGCCGATCCCGATCACCGCTGTCCCCTGCCCGTTCTCTACGGGCGTCAGCCGCAGCGTGCGGATCGCGACATTGAACGCCGCATTGCCGTCTGCGTCGATCCGGCCGATGGCGCCGCAGTATGGCCCGCGCGCATCGCGCTCGACCTCGGTCAGCAGTTCCATCGCGCGGATCTTGGGCGCGCCGGTAATCGAGCCGCAGGGGAACAGGGCGCGCACCAGATCCATTGCACCCTTGCCCGGGCTGAGCCGCGCGCGCACGGTCGAGACCATCTGGTGCACCGTCGGGTAGCTTTCGATGGCGAAGGGCGCATCGACATGGACGCTCCCCGCCTCGGCCACCCGCGACAGGTCGTTCCTCATCAGGTCGACGATCATCAGGTTCTCGGCGCGGTCCTTCACCGAACCCGCCAGCTCCTCCACCGCCGCACGGTCCGCTGCAGGGTCGGCAGCGCGGGGGCGGGTGCCCTTCATCGGCTTGACCTTGGCCTCCTCGCCATTGAGGGCGAAGAACAGCTCGGGCGAGAAGCTCAGCAGCCAGTGCGAGCCATCGAAGATCAGCCCGCCATAGCCCGCCGCCGCCGCGCCGCGCAGGGCGGCATAGAGCCCCACCGGATCGCCGCGGAAGCTGCCCGCGAGCGGATAGGTGAGGTTTGCCTGATAGATATCGCCCGCATGGATTGCCTCGCTCAGAGCGGCGAAGGCCGCGCCGTAGCCGCCGGGGGAGAGCTGGGGTTCCATCGGGCCGAGCGTGCCGGGGCCCTCCGCCCGGTCGGCCAGCCACGCCGGCACATCGGCCGCAGCGATGCGGGTGAGGGCATCGAACAGGCCGAGCCACACCAGCGGGCCGGCCGCGCCGCTGCGTGCCGCCGCGTGGGCCATGAGCCTGGGTTCCAGCGCCAGCCCCGCCTCGTAGGCGATGGCGCCCGCGAGCGCGCCGCCTTCCGCCACCCGCGCCGCCTCGGCCGCGGCCAGCACCGCCTCGACCTCGTCCGGCCGATGCGCCACGAACAGCGCGCGTGGGTTCTCGTAGAGCAGCGCGTCGGCAGCGCCTTCGCTGGAGCGAGCGTCATCGAGCAGGACGAAGGGTGAAGGGGCTCCCATGACCGATTCCTTGGCCCAATCATGCGCCGCTGTCGAGAACTTGACCGCTGGCCTGCGCCCCTGCACATCACGCGCCAGAATCAAAGACGAGGGGCAAGCCATGACCGATACCGCGAGCGACATCTATCTCGGCCTCGGCGCAGACGGTTTGCGCCAGACGCTGCTGCTCGGGCGCGCGAACCGCCACGGGCTGATCGCCGGCGCGACCGGCACCGGCAAGACCGTCACCCTGCAAGGCATCGCCGAGAGCTTCTCCGCGGCAGGCGTTCCGGTGTTCCTCGCCGACGTGAAGGGGGATCTTTCGGGGA